>NZ_LT559262.1:3264323-3564323 GCF_900083545.1 Alistipes provencensis
AGGCAGGTCGACCGGCACGTCCCCGAGTTCGACAGACTCCCCGGGCTGCGCCGCGAAGCGTTTGAGCGGCTGCTCGATCCGGCGGTTGGAACTGTGGGTCTCGTTGTTGACCAGATCGTAATGGTTCTCGACCATAATGCCGTCGAAAAGGAAAGTCGTGTGGTGCTCCTTGTCCTCGTCGACCCGTAGGCCCAGTTCGCGGGTCACCACCCGGTCGGCCTCGGGCTGGCGCCCGTACAACCAGATGTCGATGTCCCCGAACGGACGGTGCGACGGCACGGGGTACGAAAGGCTCAGCCCGTAACCCTTGAGGAGCATCATCGGGAAACCGTGTTTGTGGTAGAAAGTCGCGAGGCGCGTGAGGGCCGCTTCGTGACGGCGGTAGCGTTTCTCGATCTGCTCGACGTTGAAAGCCCACTCCAGCAGCAGTGGACGCGGCGGCCACAGCTCCTCGGGCAGCATCTGCAACCCGTCCCATGCCACCGCCAGCACGCCCTGCACCGACGAGCGGCGGTAAATCTCGCGCCAGCACGCCTCGTCGCAGTGCGCAAAGAGCGCCGTGTCTCCCATCGTCCCGTGCAGCGCCGCCCGCAGCAGGGCGAACAATCCGTTCGTCGCCGTATCCTTCATAGTCAAAAAAAATTGTTGGTCAAAGATAGCGATACTTTACAAAAAATCAGGCCCGGGATACCGGAAATTCGCAAAAAAGCCGTACCTTCGACTGAAATTCTCCCCTCGGGGACCCGCAGGGAGGGATCAATACGCAACGATATGAAAGGCATTGTCTTGGCGGGAGGCTCGGGAACGCGTCTCTATCCGATAACCAAAGGGGTCAGCAAACAACTGCTCCCGATCTACGACAAACCGATGGTCTACTATCCGCTGTCGGCGCTGATGCTCGCCGGCATCCGCGACATACTCGTCATCTCGACCCCCGCCGACCTGCCGGCCTTCCGCCGCCTGCTGGGCGACGGCTCGGACTACGGCGTGCGGTTCTCCTATGCCGAGCAGCCCTCGCCCGACGGACTGGCGCAGGCGTTCCTGATCGGCGAGGAGTTCATCGGCGACGATTCAGTATGTCTGGTGCTGGGCGACAACATCTTCCACGGCTCGGGATTCACGGGGATGCTCCGCGAAGCGGTCCGGACGGCCGAAGAGGAGCGGAAAGCGACCATCTTCGGCTACCGCGTCGAGGACCCCGAACGTTACGGCGTGGCGGAGTTCGACGCTGCGGGCAACTGCCTCTCGATCGAGGAGAAGCCCGCGCATCCGAAATCCAACTACGCTGTCGTGGGGCTCTACTTCTACCCCAACAAAGTGGTCCGGGTGGCCCGATCGATCAAACCCTCGGCACGGGGCGAGCTGGAGATCACCTCGGTGAACCAGACATTCCTCGGCGACGGGGAGTTGAAGGTGCAGACCCTCCAGCGGGGTTTCGCGTGGCTCGACACGGGTACGCACGACTCGCTGGCCGAAGCCTCGATCTTCGTGGAGGTAATCGAGAAGCGGCAGGGGCTCAAGATCGCCTGCCTCGAAGGCATCGCCTACCGCAACGGCTGGATCACGGCCGACAAGGTCCGCGAACTGGCCGGGCCGATGCTCAGGAACCAGTACGGGCAGTATCTGCTCAAACTCATCGACGAACACAAATGAAAATAGACCGAACCGACATCGACGAGGTGCTGATCCTCGAACCCGACCTGTTCGGCGACGCCCGTGGCTATTTCTTCGAGAGCTTCTCCCGGCAGCGTTTCGAGGAGGTTGCGGGGCCCGTGGATTTCGTGCAAGACAACGAATCGAAATCGCGCTACGGCGTAGTCCGGGGACTTCATTTCCAGCACGGGGCCGCCGCGCAGGCCAAGCTGGTGCGCGTGGTCACGGGCACGGTGCTCGACGTCGCGGTGGACATCCGCCGCGGATCGCCCACCTTCGGACGCCACGTCGCCGTGGAGCTCTCGGGCGAAAATCACCGTCAGTTGTTCATCCCCCGCGGATTCGCCCACGGATTCGCCGTGCTGAGCGACGAGGCCGTGTTCCAGTACAAATGCGACAACTACTACGCCCCCGCGAGCGAGGGCGGCATCGCGTGGGACGACCCCGCGCTCGCGATCGACTGGCGGATTCCGGCCGGGGCCATCCTCCTCTCGGAGAAGGACCGCCACCGTCCGACGCTGGCCGAAGCGGGAAAACTGTTTGAATACCGAAAACCATGAACATATTAGTCACGGGCGCCAACGGGCAGTTGGGCCGCGAAATGCAGCGTCTGGGCGCCGTATCGCCCAACAATTACATCTTCACCGACGTGGCGGAACTCGACGTCACCGACGCCGGGGCCGTCCTGCGGGCCGCGGAGCAGACCCGCGCCGAAGCGATCGTCAACTGCGCGGCCTACACCAACGTGGAGCGCGCCGAGGAGGACGAGACGACGGCCGACCGCCTGAACCGCCTCGCCCCCGCGAACCTCGCGGCGGCGGCAGCGGCCACGGGAGCCACGCTGATCCACATTTCGACCGACTATGTTTTCGACGGCACAGCCCACCTGCCCTACGCCGAGCAGGCCCCGACGGCGCCGCTGGGCGTCTACGGCCGCACGAAACTCGCCGGGGAACAGGCCGTCGAGGCGTCGGGATGCAACTACCTGATCCTGCGCACGGCATGGCTTTATTCGGCGTTCGGGAACAATTTCCTGAAAACGATGCTGCGGCTGACGGCCGAACGGGAGTCGCTCAGCGTGGTCTTCGACCAGATCGGCACCCCGACCTATGCCGGAGACCTCGCGCTGGGGATATTCTCGGTGATCGAGGGCGGACAGTTCCGCGGCCACGAGGGGCTTTACCACTTCTCGGACGAGGGTGTATGCTCGTGGTACGACTTCGCCGTGGAGATCGCGGCGGCGGCCGGGCACGACAAGTGCCGCATCGCGCCGTGCCACACGGCCGAATATCCATCCAAGGCCCCCCGCCCGGCCTACTCGGTGCTCGACAAAAGCAAATTCAAAACGACGTTCGGCATCGAGATTCCCCACTGGCGGGAGTCGATGCTCTACTGTCTGAAAACGATGCAAGCATGAAACGCACAATCCTCATAACCGGCGGCGCCGGGTTCATCGGCTCGCACGTCGTGCGGCTGTTCGTCACGAAATACCCCGACTACCGGATCGTCAACCTCGACAAGCTGACCTATGCGGGCAACCTCGCCAACCTCCGCGACATCGAGAACGCACCCAACTACACCTTCGTGCGGGGCGACATCTGCGACTACGAGGCCATGCGCGCGCTGTTCGCGGAATACGCCGTCGACGGGGTGATCCACCTCGCGGCCGAGAGCCATGTGGACCGTTCGATCCGCGATCCGTTCACCTTCGCACGGACCAACGTCATGGGGACACTCACGCTCCTGCAGGCCGCGAAAGAGGCTTGGGGAGGCGCATGGGAGGGTAAACGTTTCTACCACATCTCGACCGACGAGGTTTACGGGGCCCTGCCGTTAGGCGGCGGGCTCTTCACCGAGGAGACGCGCTACGATCCCCACAGCCCCTATTCGGCGTCGAAAGCGTCGTCGGACCACTTCGTCAGGGCGTTCCACGACACCTACGGGATGCCCGCAGTGGTGACCAACTGTTCGAACAACTACGGGCCCTACCAGTTTCCCGAAAAGCTCATACCGCTCTTTATCAACAACATCCGCCACGGCAGACCGCTGCCGGTCTACGGCCGGGGCGAGAACGTCCGCGACTGGCTCTACGTCGAGGACCACGCCCGGGCCATCGACGCGATATTCCACCGGGGCCGCAACGGCGAGACCTACAACATCGGGGGATTCAACGAGTGGCGCAACATTGACCTGATACGGGTCGTCATCCGGGTCACCGACCGCCTGCTGGGCCGTCCCGAGGGGGCTTCGGAGAAGCTCGTGACCTACGTCACCGACCGCGCGGGGCACGACCTGCGCTACGCCATCGACTCGCGCAAGCTCAAGGAGGAACTCGGGTGGGAACCTTCGCTGCAATTCGAAGAGGGCATCGAAAAGACCGTCCGCTGGTATCTCGACAACCAGCAGTGGATGGACGACATCACCTCCGGAGAGTACGAGAAGTATTACGAAGAGACATACGCCGGGCGGTAGCCGGCGCTTTTTACGCAGGGCGGCTGATCTCGGCGAACGTCGCCCGCACATAGGCCGCCAGATCGGAGGGGGCGAGCTTGAGCTGCAGGCCGCGGACTCCGGCGCTGATATAGATAAAGGGATGTTCGGAGGCCGATGCGTGGATGTAGGTCGGAAAGGCTTTCTTCATGCCGATCGGCGAACAGCCCCCGCGGATGTAGCCCGTCACGGGCAGCAGCTCCTTCATCGGAATCAGATCGGCCTTCTTGTTGCCCGAGACCTTTGCCGCGGCTTTCAGGTCGACCTCGTGGTCGCCCGGCACGACGCAGACGAAACAGCCCGTGCGGTCGCCGCAAAGTACGAGGGTCTTGAAGACGCAGGCGATCTCCTCGCCGAGTTGTTCGGCGACGTGCGTGGCGGCGAGGTGCTCCTCATCCACCTGATAAGGGATCAGTTCATAGGCGATCTTCGCGCGGTCGAGCAGCCGCGCGGCATTTGTCTTTTCCACTTTCCGATGTGCCATATTGTTCCTTTTATCGGCTAATCTGCCGCAAAGGTAATTCAAATTCCCCCGATCTGTACATTTTTGCTACATTTGTCGCAATATGATGCCAAGAACGATCATCGTATTCCTGCTCGGGATACTCTGGGCGGCAGGCGCCCCGGCACAAACCACGCGTGTCCGGGGTCAGGTGACCGATGCCGCCAGCGGAACGCCCCTGCAATTCGTCAGCGTCGTATTCCCCGGCACCACGACGGGCATCATCACCGACGAACAGGGCATCTACGCCCTCGAAACCCGCGACACGGTGAGCCGCGTGCAGGCCTCGATGGTCGGTTACGCCACGCTGACCCGGCCGGTGACGCCCGGAGTGTTCAACCATGTGGATTTCGCCCTCGAAGCCGTGGAGTTCAGCATCGGGCAGGTGGTCATCACCCCCGGCGAGAACCCCGCGCACCCGATCCTCGACGGCGTAATCCGCAACAAGCCGCAGAACGACCCCGACCGCTACGACTCGTACCGATGCCGCACCTATACCAAAATGGAACTCGACCTGACGAACATCAAGCCGCAGTTCCGGAGCAGGCGGCTCCAACGCAATTTCGGCTTCGTGTTCGACTATGTCGACACCTCGGCGCTCACGGGTCAGGCCTACCTGCCGGCGATGATCTCCGAATCGACGGCCGACCTCTACCGCAGCCGCCGTCCGGAGTTCAAGCGCGAGGTGATCCGCGCCAGCCGCGTCTCGGGCGTCGAGGACAGTTTCGCCGTGGCCCAGTTCACGGGCGGCATGCACGGCGACGTGAATTTCTACGACAACTTCATCGACATCTTCAACGTGCGTTTCGCCAGCCCGCTGGCCGACGGAGGCCGCGCGTTCTACAACTATTACTTGGTGGACAGCATCACGCTCGGAGGCCGCAAGACCTATAAAATCCGCTTCCACCCCAAGCGCCTCACGACCCCGGTGCTCGACGGCGAGGTCAACATCGACTCGGCGACCTACGCCCTGCAATCGGCGTCGGCGCGCATGCCCAAGGGTGTTAACGTCAACTGGATCAAGCATATGATGCTCGAGAACGAAAACCGGCAGACCGCCGACGGCAGTTGGTTCCGCAGCCGCGACCGCGTGTCGGCGGAGTTTTCGATCTCGGAGGCCGATTCGTCGAAGCTCACCTCGTTCATCGGCACGCGCGAGGTGGCTTACAGCGACGTGCGAATCGGCGAACCCATTCCCGACGAGGTGCTGCGCATGGACAACAACGTCGTGGTCCGCGACGAGCAGCCCGCCCGGCACGACGAAGCCTACTGGGAGCAGATACGTCCCTACTCGCTGAGCGAGAAGGAGAAAGGCATCTACTCGATGGTCGACTCGGTGCAGCATGTACCGCTCTACCGCAACATCTACACGTTCATCAACACGGTGATCGTCGGCTACTGGAACACGAAATACATCGGCATCGGCCCCTACTACAAACTCGCCAGCTTCAACAAACTCGAGGGTTTCCGCATGCAGTTGGGCGGACGCACCACCACCCATGTCAGCCGCACGGTGCGCGTCGGGGGCTATGTGGCCTACGGCACGCGCGACGAGGACGTGAAGGGCGGCGGCAGCGTCGAACTGGCCTTCAACCGCCGGCTGACCCACAAGCTGACGCTCTCGGCCCGGCACGACGTGATGCAGTTGGGAGCCGGACAGAACGCCCTGACGGAGAGCAACATCCTCTCGTCGATCCTCTCGCGCGGCGACCAGCGGCTCTCGATGGTCAACCGCGGCGAAGCGGTCTACGAACACGAGTGGTGCCACGGCGTGAGTTCGTTCGCCGGAGCGCGCATGCAGCGCATCTTCGCCAACCGCTATGTCCCGATGCTGAGGCCCGACGGCACGCCGGTCAACTCGGTGTCGGACGTCGCCATGAGCGTCGGCCTGCGCCTCTCGAAGAACGAGACGGTCTACCGCATGCCTTTCGACAAGCAGTCGATGGGCTCGGTCTACCCCATCCTGACACTCGGATTCACGGCCGGAATACGCGACGCCCTGTCGGGCAGCCACGAGTACTACCGCCTCGACGCCGGCATCCGCTACAAGCCCGAACTGCCGCCCGTGGGCTATTCGGACATCACGGTGCAGGGCGGCCGCGTCTTCGGCAAAGTCCCCTACCTGCTGCTCAAACTCCACGAGGGCAACGGCACCTATTTCTACGATCCCTACGCCTTTTCGTGCATGAATTTCTACGAATTCGCCTCGGACGCTTGGGTGGCGTGGTTCTGGGAGCACCATTTCAACGGCATCCTGCTGGGGCGTCTGCCGCTCATCAAAAAGCTCAAATGGCGCGAGGTACTGGTCTGCAAGGGGGTCTGGGGCACGCTGTCGCGCGAGAACAACGGCTCGCTGGCCGGAACGCAGGCCGACCTGCTGTTCCCCGTGGGCATGACCTCGGTGTCGGACCCTTATGTCGAGATGGGATTCGGCGTGGAGAACATCTTCAAACTCTTCCGCGTGGACTGCATCTGGCGGCTCACGCACCGAGACCCCACGCCCGGGCAGGACATGCAGAATTTCGCCGTCAATCTCAGCCTGCGGCTCAAATTCTGATCTCCTCCCGCGGAGGTGTCGGGGATTTTGACTACCTTTACGCTGTCAAAATGAAAACAACAATGAAAAAAGCGGCCCTGTTCGACATGGACGGCACGCTGGTGGACAACTCCCCGGTGCACGTCCGTGCCTTCGAGCTATTTTGCGCCCGTTACGGCGTCAGCGACTGGAAAGAGAAACTGGCCGATAGTTTCGGCATGGGCAACGACGACATCATGCGCGCCGTCATGCCCGAGGAGATCATCCGCGAAAAGGGCATCGCGGCGCTGGCCGACGAAAAAGAGGCCATCTACCGCGAGATATACGCCCCCGACATCCACCCCGTCGAGGGGCTCGTCGAACTACTCGAACGGCTCCGCGCAGCGGGTGTCCGCTGTGCCGTGGGGACATCGGGTCCCATGGCCAACATGGATTTCGTGCTCGAAAAGTGCGCCATAGGCCCCTACTTCGACGCGAAGGTCTCGGGCGACATGGTCACGCGCTGCAAACCCGATCCGGAGATCTATCTCACGGCCGCCGCCGCGCTGGGCGTCGCGCCCGCCGACTGCGTGGTCTTCGAGGATGCCAAAGCGGGTCTGGAAGCCGCCCGCCGGGCCGGAGCGGGCCGCATCGTGGCCCTGACGACCACCCTGCCGCGCGAGGTGCTGGAGCGCGAAACCCCGGCCGATGTGATCGTCAACAACTTCGCCGAGCTGACCGATCCCGACGCCCTGCTGGCATAACCGATCGAAACAAACAACCGAAAAGGCCGGGAATTCCCGGCCTTTTTCCGTTTTTCCGGATATTATCCGGAAAATTTGCTATTTTTGCGCGGTTTAATTCCGACTGTTATGTTCAAAGGCATCGCCACCATCCTGCTGCTCGTCGTCTCCAACGCCTTCATGACGCTGGCGTGGTACGGGCACATCGCTTTCAAATCCCGGCTCGAACGCTTCGGAATAATGGCCATCGTCCTGCTGAGCTGGGGCATCGCGCTGTTCGAATACTGTTTTCAGGTCCCCGCCAACCGCATCGGAAGCGCCGAATTCGGCGGTCCGTTCTCGATCTGGGAGCTGAAAGTGATTCAGGAGGTCGTGTCGCTCTCGGTCTTCACCGTCTTTGCACTCGTCTTCATGAAATCCGACACCCTGCGCTGGAACCACCTCGCGGGATTCCTCTGCCTGATCTTAGCCGTCTATTTCATTTTCCGCAAATAACGCCAGTTCGTCGGCCCGCCCGCCGCGGATCAGCGGCAGGGCCCGGCGAATCCTCTCCGCAGGCCACTCCCACCACTTTATTCTCAGCAGGCTTTCGACCGTTGCCGGGTCGAACCGGTATTTGATGACCTTGGCCGGGACTCCGCCGACGATGGCATAGGGAGGCACGTCGCGCGTCACGACGGCCCGCGAAGCGACGATCGCCCCGTCACCGATCCTCACACCCGCCATCACGACCGCTTCATAGCCGATCCACACATCGCTGCCGACGACGATGTCGCCCCGGTTGTCCCACGCCGTGGCCACCTCCGACTTGTCGATGCCCCACTCCCCGCCCCAGAAGATCGGGAACGGATAGGTCGACAACGATGAGAGCGTGTGGTTGGCGCTGTTGAAGAGAAACCGTGCGCCGCAGGCCAGCGAGCAGAATTTCCCGATGACCAGCCGGTCGCCGTTCACCGGATAGTGGTACAGCACGTTGTTGCGCTCGAAATCGACGGGGTCGGTAACGAAATCGTTGTAGATCGTCCACTCGCCGACCTCGATATTGGGGTTCGTGACGACCTCTTTCAGATAGACCGTCTGGCGGTCCCCCTCGCGGGGATAGATTTTATTTTTCATTTCGTTTCAATTCGATATTCGGCAAAAAGCCCGTGATGACGCCCAGCAGGGGCAGCAGCGTGCTGACCCGGAAGATGAACTCGATGCTCGTCCGGTCGGCCAGCCATCCGAAGAAGGCCGAGCCGAGGCCGCCCAGTCCGAACATCAGCCCGAAGAAGACCCCGGCGATCATACCGACCTTGCCGGGCATCAGGTCGGTGGCGTAGACCAGAATGGCCGAGAAAGCCGACGAGATGACCAGTCCGATGATGACGGCCAGCACGATGGTCCAGACCAGACCGGCATAGGGAAGCATCAGCGTGAAGGGCGCCGCGCCGAGAATCGAGCCCCAGATCACATATTTGCGCCCGATACGGTCGCCGACCGGTCCGCCGATGAGCGTTCCCGCCGCCGAAGCCGCAAGGAAGGCGAAAAGGCAGTACTGCGCCCCCTGCACCGACATCGAAAATTTATCCATCAGGAAAAAGGTGAAATAGTTGGTCATCGAGGCGATGTAGAAATACTTCGAGAAGACCAGCACGCCCAGAATGACGAGCGCATTCCGGATCGTCCGTTTCGACAGCCCGGGCCCCGCGGCGCTCGCTGCGACGGCCGATTTGCGGGCCGAGAGGGCCAGTTGCCGTTTGTACCAGTTCCCGATCTTCACGAGGATGAAGATGGCCAGCAGTGCGGCCAGCGCGAACCACCCGATCGAGCCTTGTCCGAACGGAATCACGATCAGCGCGGCCAGCAGAGGTCCCATGGCGCTTCCGGCGTTGCCGCCGACCTGAAAGATCGACTGCGCCAACCCTTTGCGGCCTCCCGAGGCGAGCTGCGCCACCCGCGAGGATTCGGGATGGAAGACCGACGAGCCGCAGCCGATCAGCCCCACCGACACGAGGATAAGCGAGAATCCGGGAGCGACAGCGAGCGCCAGCAGTCCGCACAGCGTGAAGCACATCCCCACGGCCAGCGAATAGGGCCGCGGATGGAGGTCGGCCAGCCGTCCGGCGACGGGTTGCAGGAGCGACGAGGTCATCTGGAAGACCAGCGTGATGAGGCCGATCTGGGCGAACGTGAAGCCGAACTTCTCCTTGAGAAGCGGATAGACCGCCGGAATGACCGACTGCATCATGTCGTTGAGCAGATGCGTGGCGCAGACCATCAGCAGGATCGGATAGACCGTCCGGCCCGGCCGGCTCATTTCTCCCGGTCCTTCCGCCATATCTGGTACGAGTTTACGAAGTTTTGCCATACAGCTATGATCAAAATCAGGCAAATGTTTATTGAAATATTTCCCGAAAATAAATTTTCAAATATACGAATAAATCCATACGAAACCAATGAAGAATCGTAGTCTATGTTTCTAATGTTCTTGAGCGGGAGACTTCGCAAGCCGGCAGCCCAACTGCGCCGGCACGGAATTGATGAAAAGGTCCTGTTTTTCCAACGCCTCGGCCAGCGGACAACTGGGGCCGGCGTCCTCGTCCCGGATGTCCGTATAAAAAATACGTTCCGTGATGACTTTCAGGCGGCCAAGCGCAGTTTTATTATAAAATAATTATTATCTTTGCGTAACGTAAAAATGATAATTACGACGCCGCGAATCAACCCCTTTGCAATCATTCGTATTTGCACTGAGTAAAAACATTCTCGAGAGCCTGAAGCCCCGCGGCAAACGGGCTTTGGAAACGTTTCTGAAATGTATCCATTCCCTACAGGCCGGGATTTCGTTCGATATGGCCGGCAATCCCTCGTTCAACGTACAGCTCGGAGATATTCAGTATACGGAGACCACCCTCGATGAGATTTTCAAATACCTGACAGCGGCAGACAAGCCCTGTATTGTTGCCATCGACGAATTCCAGCAGATAGCGGCCTACCCCGAAAAGAATGTAGAGGCCTTGTTGCGCACTTATGTACAGCGCTGCCCCAACGTGCATTTTATCTTTGCCGGGAGTCAGCGGCACACGATGGGTAAGATATTTACGAGCGCTTCACGGCCGTTTTATCAGAGTGTTTCGATGATGCATCTGGAGAGCATCGGCTTGGAGGAATATACCCGGTTTGCCCGGCAGCATTTCGAAAAGGCGGGTAAGGAGATTGAGAGCGCCGTCGTGAGAACGATATACGAACGATTCAACGGCATCACATGGTATATCCAGAAAATGCTCAACAGCCTCTATGCCATGACACCGCAGGGAGGCGTTTGCTCTGTGGCGATGATCGACGACGCACTGCGCAGCATCGTCGACTCCATGAAATATGCCTATACGGAAACCCTGTTCCGGATGCCGGAGCGACAGAAAGAGCTGCTTATCGCCATCAGCAAGGCTGGTGACGCGGAGTCGCTCACATCGGAGGCATTTCTCCAGAAATACCGTCTTTCGTCCGCAAGTTCCGTACAATCCGCAACCAAAGGACTTCTGGAAAAGGATTACATCACCCATGAACAGGGGAAATACCGCATTTACGACCAGTTCTTCGGCGTATGGCTGAATGAGAATTATTAGAAACAGTTCGCCGAGCGGAGTATTTGAAAAATTGAGGCAACGATTTAGCAACCGTGCGAATTTCAGCGTATTGCGTTGCTATGCTGTCAAATAACTCTTTCTTGAATACAAAAGAATACACAAAACAGACACGAACAAAAATCATTGCTCGTGTTTGTTTAACGATATAAACGACAGCTTAAAAGAAATTTCCGAATACAAGTCCCGAAATGGCAGCCATAATGATAACCAAAGCTACATAAACATCGGCACTTCGGTCAGGGAGGCAAAATACATGAACGCTCCCGTGAAACTTGCGAAGAAGCTGGATAGCAGCGAATTTCCACCGACCGCCCACTCAATCCACTTATTAGGGATAACTCCGGCACTGCAAAGGGGTTGAACGGCAGACGCCCGTCGTTCCTCGCTATGGAAACGATGTGTTTCAGCACAATCATGTAGCCCCAAACGGTATTGGTGCGGCATTTCTTCTCCGTGCGCAGGAAATACTCGAAGTCGTTGATGAATGTGAGGTTGAGTTCCTTTAACGGAATGTCCTCACCGTCATCCAAGACGAAAACCGTACTCTCCACAGGGTATGTTCACAACAGAGTTGCACAAAATATGAAGCAATCGTAAGGATTCAAGATGAAAATCAATAAAGGAACAAAAGCATACGGATTACTTCCAACCACTGAAGAATTACGAGCAAGGTAAAAATATAGCAGCCTGAAAGAATACTCAGACTGCTATATTTTCGTGCAAACAAACGATCAATTGCCTGCAAACCATGTCTTGAATTCGTTGACGCGGAGTTTGCTGACGAGGATTTTGTCGTCGGTCGGGATTTTGAGGTTGATGGCCAGCCGGTTATTGAACCAGAGATCGAGATCCCGTACCGCGCTGCGTGATATGAGATATTGCCGGTTTGCCCGGAAAAAACGTGCCGGATCGAGACTCTCTGTCAACTCGTCGAGCGTATGTGGAAGGACATAGCTCTCACGGTCGCTGACGACAGCTTTGGTGGTACCGTCGGCAATGTAGAAATACTGTACCTGTTCTACGGCCAGCGGCAAAAGTTTGTCGCCTTTATGCGGAATCAGAAAGTGCGTTTTATAACTTTCGCGTTTTTGCAGGCTGCGAATCAGCATTCCGAGCGACTTTTCGGCATCCGACGCCGCATGAAGCGTATGCATTTTCTCAAGAGCCTGCTGCAAATCAGCGGCTCCGATCGGCTTGAGCAGATAGGAAATACTATTGACTTTGAACGCCTTGAGTGCATACTCATCATAAGCCGTCGTAAAGATGATCGGACAGGTAATCTGCACATGTTCAAAAATCTCGAACGAAGACCCGTCTGCCAGATGGATGTCCATGAAAACCACATCCGGAGCCGGGTTAGCCCCGAACCACATGACACACTCCGTAACGCTGTCGAGCACGGAAACAATCTCCGTTCGAGGCGCGACTTCGTCCAAAAGCGCCTTCAGGTTGCGTACAGCAGCTTTTTCGTCTTCGATGATCAGTGCTTTCATGGTATGGGACGGTAGAGTGGAAGCCGGACACAGAACCGGCCGTCTTCGTTCGATATGTGAATTTCTCTCTGCCACAGCAGGCGGTAGCGTTTGGCCAGATTGTCCAGCCCGATGCCCGGCCCTGCGGCGGGTGTGCGCTTGGCCTGTATGGGATTGCAGACGACGAGCGTTTCGCCTTCGGTGCGAATCGAGATCGTCAGCGGATTGCGGTTGCTGATTTCGTTGTGCTTGATGGCGTTTTCGATGAGTAGCTGTACCGACATCGAGGGCAGCAGCAGTTTCGACATGGACGCGTCGATATCGATCCTGAAGGCCAGATTTTCCTCGTAGCGCATTTTCATCAGGAAAATATACGCTTCGGCGAACTGCATCTCCTCGGCCAGAGTCACGCTCTGCACATCGTTCCCCTGCAACGTATAGCGCAACACATGCGACAGCTCCTGCGTGTAGTCGAGGGCCTTGGGCGGCGATTCGCGGATCAGAGACTGAAGCGTGTTGAGCGAATTGAAGAGCATATGGGGATTCAACTGATTCTTGAGCGACTCGTACTGATGGCGCAGGCTCTCCATACGCAGTTCCTCGTTCTCCACGATGATGCGCTGCTGCTTGATGATCAGATGAATGATATAACTGCTTCCGGTGACGATACAACTCATGATGAAATCGCGCAGCGGATGCAGGTAGTGGTGCACCATTGCGTCGATGGCCGGGATATCGAACTGATGGTGAAGCCATACGAAGAGTTGTCCGAACAAACTGCTCGCGGCCCATGTCAGCAGGAACGACAGCACCATTTTGGTCGTCGTCACGCGAACCAGCGGCGTGTTGAAGCGGAAAATACGCCGGTTGATCCAGAAGAGCAGGAGCAGCGAAACAAATGTGAACAAAATCTCGTTGATCACGTCCGACGGTTTCATGTCGGGGAACAGGGCGTGCTGCTCGAAACTGTCCGAAAGCGAAAGCACCTCCGGAAAATGGATCAGCACGGACACTACCGCCGAGATGATCAGCGTGGAGAGCGTGTACCGGTCTTTGAATAAAACGAGGGCTTTCATAATGCAAAAGTAATATTATTTCCGGTTTACGCGAGCCGTGACATACATCCCGGGACGGAATTGCGGATTCTGCCCCGTTATACGGGCATAGACTTCGATCGAGCGGTTTTCACTGTTGACCTGCTGGCCGATTACCGTCACCACGGCGTGGAAAACCTCGTTGCCCATACCGTTGACGCGGAATTCGATCGCATCGCCGATTTGCAAATGCTTCAGATCCTTCTCGTAAGCTGTCAGGCGGAGCATCGTATTGCTTTTGTCCACGATCTCACAGAGCGGTTCACCGGCACTGAAATGCCTGCCGACATTCATCCGTACGTCGGCCGCATAACCGCTGATCGGAGCTTTGATTTCAAGACAGGGGACAATCCCTTTCGACAACAGGCTGACGGTGTCTATACCCAGCAGCGAAAGCTGGGCTGCAGCCGCATCCATGCGGCTGCGCATCGAAAGATAGTCGGCCTTGCTCTGCTGGAAACGCTTCTGCGAGGCAGCCTCTTCGCGCGACAGAACCTGCTGGCGCAGAAATTCGGCCCGCAGGAATTCGCATTGCGCATGGCTGTCGAGATACGTCTGCTGCAAAGCGATGAATGCGGGGTTCTCCAGCGTCGCCAGCAGGGCACCGCGTTTCACATAGGCTCCGGGCAGCAGCGAGGTGCTGCGGATCGTACCGTCCATCGTCAGCGTCACCGTGGCATGGCTCTGCGGCGGGATTACGAGCGTGCCGTTGAATGAGGTTTGATTCGGCACCGACGTGGCGCCCGATGCGGCGTCGACTTCAGGCGCCGGTTCCGCAGCGGTAGCAGCGACTACCGTGTCGGCCGGTTCCGCCGCGGCAACGGTCGCCTGCGGCGTGTTTTGCCCCGAACAGGCGCAGAGGAGAAAGGCGAAAGGAATGAGTATCTTTTTCATGGTGAGTATATTTATCGGTATAATTCGTATTCGAGTGCGGCGATGTTGTACTGATTGAGGGTTTCGATGTATCCGCGGCGGATTTCGAGCGCCGAATTCAGGCTCATGATATATTCCGCAACGCTCGTCTCGCTGTTTGCAAACTGGAGCTCGGCGGCACGCATCAGCGCGTCGGCTTCGGGCAGCGCCGAACCGACATAGTAGCGCAGACTTTCGTCATAGCGGCGCAGGCTGGCCTGCAATTCGGCAGTGCGGTTGGCCAGTGCGCGCAGATTGGCTTCGGCATCGTTGCGGGCGATGTAAGCATCGGCTTTGGCCTGACGGATACGGCTGCGCTGCGTATTGAAGAAGATCGGGAACGAAGCTCCGACAACATAGGCGTTCAGCCCCTTGTCGGGCAGGATGTTCTGGCGCTGGTAGCCCAGCGACAACTCGGGGAAGAAGCGGCTCTTCTCGACTCGCGCACGGACCATAGCTTCTTCGGCCTGCGACTCGAAATAGTTACGGTAGACTTCGGCCGGAGCCTCGGATGGCGCAGCGAAGCGTGTCAGTACGCTGTCCGCGGGGACGAGCGGAGTATCGGCATAGCAGGCCCATTGCAGACGCGCTGCGGCCACCTTATGCTCCTCCTGAGCCTGAAAAAGTTTATTGCGCATCTCGGCGGCCATCGTAGCCGTCATGCTGCGTTCGAGGCGGGTGATATCGCCCTGTTCATAGCGCAGTTCGCCCGTGCGGAGCAACTCTGCGGCGAGTGTATTCTGGTCGGCATAGAGGGCACAAAGCTCCTGTGTGTAGAGATAGTAGGACCAAGCACGTTTGACCTCGGCAACGATTTCGCGCCGCACCAACTCCTTGTAATAGGTTCCGGTCGCTGTTTGCTGACGCACAAGGGCATTCTTATAAAACGGGGTCATAAGTGAGCCTATCGACTGTGTGACACTGATCTGACGGTCGTTACGTTCCGTGCCGTTGAGTTGTCCGAAAGAGTAGTCCACGGTCGTCGGAGCCAGTTCCCACGACTCTCCGCGCATGGCGCGTGTGCGCTCGATGGCCGCTTCGGCCGATTTGAGACGCGGGTGGTTTTCAAGCGACATGGTGACGGCCTGATCGAGCGTTATGCGCTGCTGGGCCTGCCCGCCGAGCGGCAGCAGTGCCAACATCACCACGCCCAAGAAGGGAAATAGTTTGCGTATCATCGGATTACGTTTGAGAAGGGCAGCCGAGCCGACCAGTTTATAAAATACAGGGACTACGAGCAGCGTGAGCAGCGTCGAGACGATCAGTCCGCCGATTACGACGGTTGCCAGCGGGCGCTGAACCTCGGCGCCCGCCGTGGTGGCGACAGCCATCGGGACGAAGCCCAGCGAAGCGACCAGACCCGTCAGGAATACGGGACGCAGCAGGTGGGGCGTGCCGTGCGCAATGACGCGGCGGGTAGAGAGGCGGTAAGGCGTCTTGTCGCGCAGGGAGTTGAAATGGTTGATCATCAGGATGCCGTTCAGTACCGCCACGCCGAACAGGGCGATGAATCCCACACCAGCCGAGATGCTGAACGGAAGTCCCCGCAGCCACAGGGCCAGAATGCCGCCGATGAGCGACAGCGGCACGGTCGAGAAGACCACCAGCGTATAGGTCACGCTCTTGAAGGCGAAGAAGAGCAGCAACAAGATCAGCATCAGTGCCACGGGAATCACGATGAGCAGCGTGCGAATGGCGTTTTGAAGGTTCTCGAACTGGCCGCCGTACTCGAAATAGTAGCCCGGCTTGAGCCGAATATTCCGGTCGAGGGTCTGGCGGATACCCGCCACGACTTGCTGAATATCCGCGTCGCGGACATTCACGCCGATTACCACGCGGCGCTTCGTGGCGTCACGGTTGATTTGCAGCGGGCCGTTCACCAGATCGATCGTCGCCACTTCGCTCACCGGAATCTGGATGCCCTCAACCGTGCGGATGAACAGCCGGTCGAGGTTCAGGTCGGCGACTTTCTCCTGATCGAGACGCACCACCAAATCGAAACGGCGCTCATTCTCGAAGACCGTACCGGCAGCCTCGCCCGCATAGGCCGAGCGGATGATGGTGTTCAGCTCCTCGATGTTGATGCCGTAGCGGGCGATCTTCGAGCGGTCGTACTCCACCACCAACTGCGGAAGTCCCATGGCCTGCTCCACAAGTACGTCCGATGCGCCGGGGATCTGCTCGACGAATTTCGCGGCTTCTTTGGCCTTGGCATACAGTTCGGCCATATCTTCGCCGTAGAGCTTGATGGCAATATCGGCCTTGGCACCGGTCATCAGTTCGTTGAATCGCAACTGAATGGGCTGGCTGAAGTTGAATTCCGCGCCGGGTATCGTATCGAGCGCGGCCTTCATCTTCTCGACCATCCCGGCGCGCGAC
Source organism: Alistipes provencensis (assembly GCF_900083545.1). Lineage (NCBI taxonomy): Bacteria > Pseudomonadati > Bacteroidota > Bacteroidia > Bacteroidales > Rikenellaceae > Alistipes > Alistipes provencensis. Next base: position 3,281,713 of record NZ_LT559262.1, read on the forward strand.
GAAGCGCTCGTCCACTCCTCGAAGGGTTTCATCACGATCATCACGTCGGCATCCTCCACGGCCATCGGGTCGGTCGGAACCTCCGCCGTGCCGATTTTAGCCACGACGTGCCTGATTTCCGGGAAATTGTCCATCAGCGTTTGCTCCGCCTTCTCCGAGAGCTCGATGCTCCGCGTGAGCGAACTTCCGGCCGGAAGGGTCATCTGCATGGCGAAATCACCCTCGTCAAGCGTCGGGATAAACTCCGCACCCAGCCGCGTGAAAAGCAAGAGACTTCCGACAAGCGCCGCGAACGACATCCCGACGGTCGTCCAACTGAACCGCAGGCAGACTTTCAGGCACCGCTGGTAAATCCCATTCAGCCATTCGAAGAAACGGTCGGCCAGCGTGCGTTTGGTGCTGATGCGGCGTTTGAGGAACAACGAGGCCATCATCGGCACATAAGTCAGCGACAGGATCAGCGCCCCGATGATGCAGAACACGAGCGTCTTGGCCATCGGTGTGAAATATTTGCCCTCGATGCCCGTCAGCGTCAGAATCGGGAAGAAAACGATCAGGATGATGATGACGGCAAAGGTCGCCGAGCGGACTACATTGCCTGCGCCCGAAATAATCTGCTCGTCCATCTGCTTCGGGGAGAGCGTCTTGCCGAGGAACGACTTGCCGTATATGTGGGCGAGGATTCCCTCCACGATCACGATCGAACCGTCGACGACGATGCCGAAGTCAATGGCCCCGAGGCTCATCAGGTTGGCCGAGACATTAAATAAGCGCATCAGGATGAAGGCGAAAAGCATGGCCAGCGGGATGACCGACGCGACGATCAGGCCGGCGCGGATATTCCCGAGGAAAACGATCAATACAAGAAATACGATGACGGCGCCCTCGACGAGGTTGCGTATCACGGTCGAAATGTTACGGCTCACCAGCTCCGACCGGTTCAGGTAGGGACTGATCGAAACCCCTTCGGGCAGCATCTTCTGGATTTTTTCCACGCGGCTCTCCAACTCCTTGGTAACCACGTTGGCGTTTGCACCCTTGAGCATCATGGCGATGCCGCCCACGCACTCGCCCTTGCCGTCGCGGGTCATGGCACCGAAACGCTTCGCCGAGCCGAATTTCACCGTTCCCACGTCGTCGATATGCACCGGAATGCCGCCGCGGTTGGCTACGACGATTCGCTCGATATCCTTGAGTGAGGAGATCATGCCCTCGGAGCGGATGTAGTAGGCCCGATCGACCTTCTCGATATAGCTGCCGCCCGTGTTCTGGTTATTGCGGTTCAGGGCCTCGAACACGTCGCCGATGGTGATGTTGAGCGAATAGAGCGCATCGGGGTCGACTGCCACCTCGTATTGCTTGAGATAGCCGCCGAAGCTGTTGATTTCGACGATACCCGGGATGCCCGACAACTGGCGCTTGACGATCCAGTCCTGAATCGTGCGCAGCTCCATCGGGTCATACCGATCCTCGTAACCCGGTGCGACATCGAGCGTATACTGGTATATTTCGCCCAGCCCCGTGGTGATGGGCATCATCTCAGGCGTACCCAATTCCGGGGGTATTTCCCCCGCTACGGTCTGTATCTGTTCGTTGATGAGCTGCCGGGCGTCGAGGATCGGGACACTTTCCTTAAAGACGACCGTTACGACCGACAATCCGAAACGCGACACGGAACGAATCTCCTCGACGTTCATGATATTGCTCATCGCCACCTCGACGGGGAACGTGATGAGCTGCTCGACTTCCTGCGGAGCCAGCGTCGGAGAGATCGTCACGACCTGCACCTGATTGTTCGTAATGTCGGGCACGGCGTCCACCGGAAGCGTGAGCATCGCATAGATACCTCCCGCCAGCAGGAAGAGCGTCGTAAGTCCGACGAAGAGTTTTTTCGTGACCGCAAAGCGGACTATGGCATGGAACATTGCACCGGAAAATTAATGATTTTGACAAAAATAGCTCGTCACACCCGGTGCTGTGTGGAAAAAATGGCGAAGTGTCCGATTTGCGGGATGAACGGCCCCAATGAAGTCGTGAAATGAATCCGGAACGTTATAGAATCTCTTACTGAAACACGAAAATAAAGTTTACCCTACCTAAAACGAAGATTTGAGATACCACGATAGTCGGCGATTTATTTTCCAGCAGTCCGCAAATCGAATTTACAGAATATCCGCTGCGCGAAAGCAGCAGGCTGCGTCGGAAGAAAACGAAATTACCCCACTTAAACAAGATAGTTCATATCTTTTCGCTTTCTCCGGCACCATCAATATCTCCATAAGCCCGCATGGTAAATGCGAACTTTCGGACTGGATACATGATTATCAATCAGACGATTAGACAGAATAAAAAAATACCGCTATGGATTTGATTTCCATAGCGGCACTTCCGAATAAAAGGCTTATTTACCCGTTTCCTGCAACAACATGCCCGTTGTCAGCATTAAATCGACATGCGCCATTACCAGATCATAGCGCGCTGACAGCAAATCGACAGCCGCGTTGAAATAGCTGATCTGTACATCGCGGAAGTCGAACTGCGAAAGCGTTCCGGAAGCGAATTTCTGCTCCGCGATCCGCAGGCTCAATTCAGAGGTCGCCAACTGCTCCTCCCGCAGGCCGACCAGTTCACGACGAAGCAGGAAAGCGTCGTATTGCTTGTCGACATCATAACTGACCGAAAGTTTCATATCTTCGAGCGACAGTTTCTCGATTTCATGGTTGATCTGCGCCACCCGCACGGCACGCCGCCGCTGACTGCCGTTGAAGATGTTGAATGAAATCTTCGCGGAAACATAAGGCTGTATCTGACGGTTGTCGATTCCGGCAGCCCGATTGTAAGCGTAACCGGCTCCCACGCCTACATTCAGGCTCGGATAATAATCCGAACGGGCGACGAGCGTCTCCTCGGCACGAAGCCGGATCGCAGCATACTGTTTGCGGATCGAGGCATTGTCGCTTTGCGCGATCCGGTGCAGTTCGGCCGGATCGAACCGTTCGTCGATCGCCGGAATGCTGTCCGTCAGCGTCCAATCGCCTCCGCGCTCCACGGCAAGCAGGAATCCCAACTGCCGGCGGGCGTCCTCATAACTGTTTTTCTGACTCAGATAGGTGGCCCGGTCCTGCAACCAAGCATTCTTCGCCTGCAACAATTCGAGATTGCGGACCACGCCCAAGTCCGCCGCATGCTGCTCGCGGCGGAACCGGTCCATGGAAGCGTCCATCAACTGTTGCGCAATCGTCACCTTTTCCGATTCCAGAACAGCCTGATAATAGGCCGAGATGATCGACCGCACCGTATTCTCGATCAACACGGTCTGCGAACCTTCGGCCTGTTCCTGCGCCGCATCGAGTTTGGCTTTCGTACGCCACACCCGAAAACCGCCGAAAAGAGTCCACGACAAGTCGAGGCTGGGCTGCACGGTCAGCGTTGAATAATCCGCCGCGTCCGACCCCTGCGGCATCGTACGGCTGAAATTGGCGGAGGCTCCGACCGCTACGGACGGATAAAGTCCGGCGGCGCCCCATGTGTTGTTCACGGCCGAAGTCCGGGTTTGCAGCTCGCCGACTTGAAGATCGTAATTGTTCCTCAACCCGATATCGATGGCTCTGGCCAGTGTCAGAGCGTTTCCGTTCTGTGCAGCCGCCGGCTGCCGCACGGCTCCGAACAAACAGATCGCCGCACAAAGTACACTATATCGCATCATAGTTTTCATTCGTTGAAATCCGTATTCCGCGCCATGTCCTTCACGGCCGTTTCCGCACTTTCGGGCGTTGCATCCGGATGACGAAGCCGCAGGAAGAAGAATTTGAACCGGTTGGCCATCTTGATAAGCACCGGGAAGCACGTCAGGATGAAAAACGTCCCGAAGAGGATACCGTATCCGAGCGTAATGGCCATGGGCAGGACGAAACGGGCGTCGCTGCTGCCTTCGCGGATCAGCGGGAACAATCCGGCCGTCGTCGTCAGCGACGTGAGTATAATGGGCCGGAAACGCGACCGGGCGGCCTCGACAATCGCCTCGTCGACCTTCATCGACAGTTTCAGACAATCGTTGTAGCGGGAGATGAAGACCACCGCGTCGTTGATGATCGTTCCCGAAAGGGCCACCATGCCCCAGATGGTCATCATCGAAAGCGGCACACCCTCGATCCAGTGGCCCCAGATCGCCGACATGCACCCCACGGGGATCATCAGGACTACGAGCGACATCTGAAGCGTCGAACGCAGGTAGATAACCAGTATCATGACGATGACGAACAAAGCGATCATATAGAAACCCTTGATGGTCTGCATTTCGTCGCGCATGTCCTTCATCTGCCCCTGCTGCATGTAGGTAATGTCCGGATAGCGGGCGAGAATCTCGGGCAGGATATGCTGTTCGATCTCCTCCATGACAGGAATCACCGACGCCGAAGCGTCTTCCATATAGGCGTCGACGCGAATCTCCTTCCGCCCGTTGTAATGGTTGATCGAAAGGACGCTGCGACCCAGATCCAGATCGCACAGTTCGCCGAGCGGATAGACGCCGTTCGTCGTGCGGATCATCATTTTAACCAGATCGCCCATCGTCCTGCGATCCGTATCGGGATAGCGGACGTAGAACCACACCTCGTCCTTACCCTCCTGCAAACGCTGCGCGAGCGACCCGTAGAACGCCTCGCGCACCTGCCCCATCACCTGCTGCTGGGTGAGTCCCAGACTGTAGGCCAGCGGTTTGAGCCGGACACGAACCTCCTGACCGCCGAGCTGCGCATTGTCGATCACGTTGTACAGCGCGTCGAGTTCGCGCAGACGGGCCTGAAATTCGAAACTCGCCCGTTCGAGCGTCTCCATGTCATAGCCGAACAGACTGATCGAGACCTGCGCGCCGAAACGGTGTCCGGCGCCGATGGCGAACTTATAGGCCGACGGAATCGTCCCCAGTTCTTTCGATATGCAGGCTTTGATCTCGTCCGTTCCGATCTCCGACTGGTCGAGACGCCGCAGGAAGACCACCACCGACCCGGCGTGGCTGCCCGTCTCGCTGCCCGAAAAAGCGGTTCCCGTGCGCATGTTGATCAGTTTGATGAACGACGGTTCCCGGTAACGCTCCATCAGCATGGAATCGACCCGCCAGACAACGGATTCGATGCGCTTGAGTTCAGCCGTCAACTGGTCGTAATTCGTACCCGGCTTCATCGCCAGTTCGATGTTGAAGCTGTCTTCGTTCATCGACGGCAGGATCGTAAAACCGATGCGGCCGCCGCCGACCAATCCGGCCGTCAGCAGAAAACAGGCGGCGAGCGACGACAACACGACCGACCGGTGTCCGAGAGCCCAGCGGACGAAAGGCAGATAGACCCGTTCGCACAGCGAGCGCATTCCCCGGTCGAATCCGCTGCGGATACGCCCGTAGAACGAAGTGGTCGAAGGCGGCGCCAGAACCTTGGCCGACGCACAGTGGGCCGGAAGCATGAACATACTCTCCAACAGGGAAAACAGCAGGCAGACGATAACGACCACCGCCATTTCGTACATCATTTCGAGATTGCCCTGAATGAAGAGAATCGGCAGAAACGCGACCAGCGTCGTCAACACGGAAACCAGCACAGCGGGCAGCACCTCCATCGTTCCCTCGACGGCCGCTTTCCGCGCCGGTAGCCCCTGCTGAAACCGCGTATAGATATTTTCGCTGATGACGATACCGTCGTCGACGAGGATTCCCACGATGAGGATCATGCCGAACACCGATATGAAATTCATGGTCAACCCCATGAGCACCGCCACGACGAACATGCTGAGGAAGGCCATCGGAATGCCCCACGCCACCCACACCGAGAGACGGAAGCTCAGGAACAGCGACAAACACAACACCACCAGCAGCATACCGGCCAAACCGTTGCTGTACAAAATATTGAGCTGCCCGCGGAGCGTTTCGAGAAAATCGTGCATGAATTCGAGCCGGTAGCCGTTACCGCGCGCGTTGAACTCGCGGATGTAATCGTGCAGATAAGCGGAGATACGCTCCAAGTCCTCGGTCGCCAGATTGTCGATACGGAACATGACGTTGCGCTCGCCGTCGACATAGCTCGCCGTCGGAATGTCCTCGAAGATCATCCGCACGTCGGCCACATCTCCCACACGAATCAGATCGCCGTTGGCATTGGCCCGCACCACGATCCGTTCCACGTCGGCGGCTGAAACCGACCGATAGCGCGAATTGATCTTGATCTCCTCCCGGGGATTTTTGATCTTGCCGCCGTAAATATCGAGGTTGTTGGCGGCAATGGCGTTCTTGATCTCCGAGAAGCTCATGCCGTAACGCTGCAACACCTCTTCACGAACCTCGACGGACATCTCCATCCGTGTCGGATAGCCGATCAGCGTCACCTGCGAGATCAGGCCCGAACCCAGAAAGTCGTCCTCGATACGTTGCGCCGTACGCTTCAACAGCATGATGTCCTCCGGCCCGCGTGTCTGGGTCAGAGCCAGAAATCCGGAAAGCGACGTAGTTTTGGTCTTGGTGATGACCGGATTCTCCGCCCCGGCAGGGAAATTCGAGATTTTGTCTATCGCGTTCTTGATGTCGTTCAACACCACATCGACATCGTAGTCGGTGCGAATGAGTATGGACACGAGCGACTGGTTCTCCATAGATTTGGAGCTGATCTCCTTGACTCCGACCACGCCCCGCAGCGCATTTTCGACGAGCGTCGTCACGCCCTCCTCCATTTCCTTGGGCGTGGCGCCCTGATAGGTCACCGATACGGTGATCAGCCGGGACTCGGTAATCGGGAACGAAGCCTTGCGGATGGAAAACAAGGCTGCGATGCCGAAGACCAGCGTCAGGAACACCAACGCCTGCGCATAGAACGGATACCGAACGAATGCAGTGATTGCTTTTCGCATGACTATTCCGTTTTATCCGACGCCCGACGACCTTCCAGCAAGCCGATCTCCATCCCGTCGGAAGGATTGACCAGCGATTCGGCGACAACGAGCGTTCCGGGTTCCAGACCGCGCAAATAGGCGTAATCCTCATCCACATAAACAACCTCGGCCGGCCGGGCGCGCAGGCGGCCGTCGACGCAGGCATAAACCGTATCGTCGGCGAAGAGCGCCTCGCGCGGCAGGCGCACGACCTCCCTGAGCCGGGCCGCGGCGATACGAACCCGGTAGAGCTGACCCGAAATCAGGTTGCGGCCGGGAGTTTCGACCCGAATGTAGACCTTCACGCGCTGCGTGTTCTCATCTACGAACGGGGCGATGCGGGCGACCGTACCGCGAAAACCGCCCCGTTCGTCCTCCACCGTCACGGCACTGCCGCAGGAAAAATAGCGCACATAATCGGGTTCGACGCCGGCTTCCAGTTCGAGCCGGTCGGTCTGGGTGATGGTGGCGATCTCGCCCCCGACGGAGGCGATGGCGCCGACCTCTTTGTTCACCGTCGCAAATACGCCGTCGAAAGGGGCGTAAACGGCGTATTTGCGCAGATTGATCTCGGCCTGCCGAACTCCGTAGTATTCGGAAATGACATTCCGGACCGCCAGATAAACTTTCTCCTTCGCACTGTTGATCGCCGGAAGCGGCGGCAGGTCCTCGTCGACGGAAAGTCGGTTGAAGAAGGCGCTCCACTTATCCGCCTCCTGCGGAAAGTCCACGGCCAGATCGGAAAGCTGCTGCGAGAGCAGGCTCATATAACGGCTCCGGGCGGCCATCAGCGACGCGCGCGCGTCGTCGTCGTAAAGCCGGACGAGCAGGTCTCCCTTCCGGAAACTCGTGCCTTCGCGCAGTGCGACCGGCCCTGCGACGATGCGGGCGCTGACCTCCGAGCTGAGCCGGACCGTCGCCCCGGCATGAACCTTCGCAAAACAGGAATAGGCGACGTCGTAGTCCCGCAAGGCGACCGTATCGGCCCGGACGTGTACGACGCTCTTCTTCGCCTTGTTCTTCTCGGCGACCGGCTTGGTCACAACCATGTAGCGGTAGGCTCCGAAGGCTGCGATCAGAATGAAAGCGACCAATGCCGCCTGCAATAATCGATGTTTCTTCATATCAGTATCTGTTCGGGAAAATTAACACGGCGATGAACCCGTAAATGCCGAATACGGCTGTCAAGGCCAGATCGACGAGATGGAATGCGCCCGTAAGCCGGCAGCGGTTCAGCCGTTTGACGACGACGAGCAGCAGCACGAAAAACAGATTGACGGGCCAGAACTGCCGTACCGGATTGGGAATGGGGATGAAATGCGCATATCCGGGCGTCAGCATGATGCGGAACGGGAATATCCGCTCTTCGGCAGCGGCGGCCGGCGAATTGCGGTAGTTGTTCACTGCGATCGCGCAACGGTCGACAGGCTCGAAATCGCGGTCGAGGACATACATCGTGCTGCTGTCCCGCCCAAGATTCTTGTACGAGCGGAAATAGCGGTTGTAGGTCAGCATGAACCGGCCGTTGTTCTTCCCGAGAGGCAGTTTTTTCAGCGTGTAGTCGGTCAGCAGCGCATAAAGCTCGTTGTCGGGAGTGAAGATATGGCAGTAAATCTCCCCCGGCACATGGCATTTGATCTGCTTGATCTCGAAATCGTTGTCGATGGCCTTCACGCGCGGTGCGCCGTGGGCCATCAGCAAATGAAACAGCTTGCCGCGGGCGTCGACCACGAAATAGCCGTCGTCGCGGGATTTGATCGTCGAAGGGATGCCGAAGATGTCCCGCGCCGGAGCACGGAACCCGGCTTCGCGCAGCGCCTCGTCGAAAATCCGGCTTTTCTGTGTATCGACGCTATTCGTCGCCGCGTCGATGAACTCGATGCCGCGCCTGCCGATCCGGAAGAGGTCGTGCGGCAGATCGACACCCGGATGTCCGGGACACGACTCGAATAGCGGAGCCAGCGCGAAATCGAATCCGCGGTCCCCGATGAGCATCACGCGGCGCACGCTCCGCAGCACCTCCTGCGTGAGCGGCTCGCCCATGAGCGAGTCGGGCATCATGCCCAGCATCTTCAACTTGCGCGCATTGTCGAAAGGCAGCAGCCGGGCATATTCGTTCTCGGTCAGCGGATTGCCGCTCCGGTCGTAATATACCATGCGGTTGGCTTGCCGGAGCGAATCGTACACCTCTTCGCTGAACACGAAATCGCTCTTCACCTCGCTGTAATAGAGCAGGCGCTTGCCCGCACGCTTCTCGAACCGGCTGCGAAACAGATCGGGCAGATAAAAGCCCAAAATCAGGATGGTGGTGAACACCAGCAGCACTCTTACAATTTTCGCCGTCATATCTACAACTCTCCCTTATTGAACCGACGGGCCGTGAAGAGCACCGAGACACTCGAAACTCCCGTAAGAGCCGCGAGCACCGGCAGAAGCGTCTCCACGTTGCCGACAGCAAATTTTCTCATGAATACCGAAATCAGCAGATAGGCGACGATGAAATAGAAAAAGCGGAACTTTCCCACCGGTTCCATCGCGATCATCGCTATCCAGAAATAGGCCGTCATGCCACCCAGCACCCACGGCATCATCGTCACCAGCGCCGCCCGGATTACCTCGGCGGGAAGGTAGACGGCCGTCAGCCCCACGAACAGCAGCAGGCAGCAGACCAGAATCGCCGACAGCAGCAGAAAACCGTAAAGCACCATGCTGTAAACGACCCGGACCGGTCCGAGCGGCAGATGCAGCGAGAGTTTGATCCGTTTGTCGACCACCTCGGGCAAAAACTGCGACACCCCGATCAGCACGGCCGCGAACAGCGGCACGAAACGGAACAGCGCGAAAAACGCCTCCTTATTGGTCAACAGCCGCGACAAGTAAAACGGAGCGTCATCACGAATACCCCCGGCGACGCCGGCGAATATGCCGACCACGGCTGCAAGTCCCGCCACGAGTGCCACGAGCGCAAACCAGCGGGTTTTGATCCACTCCTTGTATATAAGATGTAAAATCATATCTTTCAGCTATTAAAATCAATTTGCATTCGGGTTTCCGAGTCCCGGCATGACCAGTACGCCCAAAAATCCGTAGATGCCGAACAACGCCACGATCACCAGATCGACGAGCACGAAAGGATTGTCCAGCGGCTCCCTGCGGCGACGTTTGACCGCAACCATGATTCCGGTCAGGCAGACGCTGACCAATAGCCAGAGAAGCCCTTCGGACCCCATAAAACGCAGCCCGCGCCAAGGCGTAAGGCGCACGGTAAAGGGAAACACGATTTGCTGCACTTTATATTTCGCAGTCTGTTCATAGGTGCGGTTACTCACCGTACAACTGTCGATCATCCGGTAATCGACATCCGTAACGTAACAGGTCGTGTGATCGTGATAGGCATAGACGAACTTGTTGAACAGCAACATGCTGTGCATCTCCACCCGCATACCGCGCGTATCGGGCAGCGGAAGCCGGCGGAAGGTATAGTCGCGTCCCATCCGGTACACTTCGCCCTTTTCGGTCAGCATCATGGCAAGGAATTCGGGCCGGTCGGCAAAATTCAGATTACGCACGGCGCATCCTTCCGGCAGTGCGATCCGCTCGACCTCAGGCTCTCCGCCGCACATGCCCATCCGGAAAAGCCCTCCGCGGCTGTCGGTCATGAAATAACCCAGTGTCTCGGCGTCCGTACGATCCGCAGGCGCCCAAGCGCCCGACACCGGAGAGACGAATCCCGCACCGGCGAGCGCGCGGCGGAAAGCCGCCGTTTTCGCCGTATCGACCCTATTCGAGGGAGCGTCGAGGAACTCAATCCCGCCGCGGCCGAAACGGAACAGATCCTGCGTCCGGTAATCGGTCGAAACATAGGACAGCTTGTCCTTCAAATCGAACAATCCGTAGTCCCGGCCTCCGCCATCGCCGAAATAGACCGTATAATCGTGCGCCGACACACGCTCAGGCGTGACGGCGACACCGCAGACGGTTTCAGGCAGACGGCCTTCGTAGATAAGCTGCGAAGCGTTTTCAAGCACGGCCAGCGTATCGACCTGTTCAGGCGTGTAGGCGTTGCCCTTCGAATCCCGGATTTCGTACCGGATGCCGGACCTGTCGGACGGATCGTCGGAATAGATGCTTTTCGAGATGATGAAATCGCCCAGAACTTCCGAATAGACGATCTTTTTATAATCGCCGTGCCACGATGCGGGAACCATGCGGTAGAACCCGGGCAATGCCATGGCGGCCGCGAATGCGGCGAACAGAACGGCGACGACGCGTATGATATTTCGGTACATGGCTATCGTTCTCCTTTACTGAAACGGTACGACGAATACAACAGCAACGGGAAAGATCCCGCAGCGATCACCAGCAGAGGAAGCGCCGACGAAAAATAGGACCCCGGAGCTTCTCCGCACACGACGAACGGAGAAATGAGATAATATCCCGTAACGGCATACAACAAGGCCCGCCAACGATTCGGTTCGAGCGCGACCATGGCGATGAACCCGTAAACCGGATATGCCGCCAGCAACCAAGGCAATACGGACTTCAACGCCGGAAGCGTAATCTCAGCCGGAAACAGAGCGGCGCTTTTCGCAGCGAACAGCCCGTACAGCAGCGCATTGGAAACGGTGACCGCCGCAACGCCGTAAAGGGCCATGCCCAACACCAGCCGCGTATTGGCGACCGGCAGATGAAGCATCAGCCGGATACGCCGGTTCACAGTCTCCGGCAGGTATTGCGTGACGCCGACGCTCGCAGCGATCAGCAGCGGCACATAAAGCAACATGCGATAATAGATCAACGGCGGATTGTCGTACAGCACTTTGAGCATATAGGTCTTGGCCCCGAATCGTTCCATGCCGTTCTCCACCCGGATGAAAACGTAAAAGACCGTCGCCAAACCCAACACGAGCGCCGCAAGGTAAGTCCAGCGGGTCTTGATCCACTCCTTATAGAAAATATGCCAAACTATCTTTCCCATCTGCATCAGTATTTACCCGTAAGTCCGATAAAGGCATCCTCCAAGGTGAGGTTTTCCCGCCGGAAGTTGACGAATCCGACGCCCCGGCACTGCAAAAGCGCGACGATCTCCTCTTCAGAGGCATAGGTGTACAGCTCGCAATGGTTGTTCAGCCGTTCCAGATTGACGACCTCCGGCGCGCCCGAAAGGTCGACCGCTCCCTCGGCCTCGAAGAAGAACCCTTTGAAATCACGCTGGAAATCGGCCAGCGGTCCCTGATAGAGCACCCGGTTATAGTCCATGATCAGGATGTCGTCGATCAGCCGCTCCATATCCTGAATGATGTGCGAGGTGAGAAAAACCGTCTTGCCCCTCGACTTGGCGTATTCGCGCAGGTAGTCGATGAACAGACGCCGGTAACCCGGGTCCAGTCCCAGCGAGAAATCGTCGAGGATCAGCAGGTCGGGGTCCTGAGCCAGAATAAGCCCCAAAGCCACCTGTGCACGCTGTCCGCACGACATGGTCGAGATTTTCTGCCGCGGGAGAATCTTCAGCCGGTTGATCAGGTTGAAATAGGCGTCACGGTCCCATTTTTCATAGAACCCCGAATAGAACTTCTCGATCTGGTGGACATTCATGAACGAATACTGAATATGTCCCTCGATCAGGTAACCGATGCGGGCTTTCGTTGCGGGCGACAGGTTCTGCGTATCCTCGCCGTAGATCAGACACTGTCCCGAGCGGGGAGCCAGAAATCCGTTGAGGATATTGATCGTCGTACTCTTGCCCGCACCGTTCTTGCCCAGCAAGCCGAGAATGCGGCCTTCACCGACCGAGATGTTCAGGTTTTCGTAAACCAGTTTTTTGCCATAGTAGTGCGTCAGGTTGCGGCACTCTATTACATTTTTACGTTCTTCCATCAGGAATGATTAAAAGATTAGTAATTTCCGGATTATTTTTTAATGAAATCCACGCCGCGTCCCGGAAGAATATCTTCGTAGGTGTGCAGATCCTCGCCGGTCAACGTGTTGTAAACGTCGATGGTCGTCGTCTTCTTTTCCCGGTCGTAGAGATAGACCACCGTGCAATCGTCTTGATCCTTGAGCGCCGTGCCGGCAATAAGTACGAAAACATCGACGATCTCGTACTTGTCGTCGTAGAGCCGGAACGGCTTCTCTTCGGGTGCAAACTGCGTGATGTTCAGATAGTCGAATTTCATGATCCTGTTCCCGACGACATAGAACCCGTACCGGGTGGAAAAAGCGCCGAACCACACTGCGGCCTCGCGCCCCACTTCGGCCGGAATGGGAACGACGGTCTTGAGCGTCAGCGGATCGTTGGCCGAGGTGTTCGATTTGGCGTTATACACATACAGGAAATAGTCGCTGCCCTTGCGCACGACCAGATGCATCAGGTAAGGATTGTTGTTTCCCTTGCCGGTAGCTTCGGAAAAGGCCCCGCAGAGTTCGTCGGCCGTCAACCCCGATTCACCGCCGGTCCCGGGAACCGGCGTGGCGGGGTTGTTGTACTGTTGCAGGCAGCCGACCGTTCCGTCCTCATAGAGCACGAACAACGCACGCTTATAGCGCATGAACTGCTTCGAGCCGACGACCTGTCTAATATTTTCGGCCATGACGAACGCCTCGTCGTCGAAGACCGGCGTTTTCGTATCGGTCCCGCTGAACATGTGGATCTTGCCGTTCGCCACCACATACTTGGCTCCGCCCGCAGCATAGAATGCCGACGTGATTTTCACATCGGAAGCCTTTCCCACATAAACGCGGCCGTTGACCAGCGAAACGATTTCGCCCATATTGGCCGTAAAATCCTGATCGCCGTCGGTATCCACCATGCTGACCGTAGCGCCGCACGAGGGACTTTTGTCGGTGAATACCGCCAGTTCGGATTTCGCACAGACCGCCCCGACGTAGCGCCCCTCGATGCGCTCCGAACTTCCGTTCACCCGGGCGACCATGCCGGAAAACCAGCGGGTGAAACCGTTTTTCGGCGAGATCGTCGAAGCCGACGTTCCCGTCGTCTGGATCGACATCCATTCGACGCACCCCTCTTCGGTCTCGTACAAAGCGAGGAATTTGGGCGTGTAGCCGTTCAGCACCTTGAATTTGAAAGTCGACCGGAATTCCAATCCGTTGAGTTTGTTTCTCACCACGAAACTCCCCGGAATATCCGTATTGAGTTGATACGATTTCGGGAGGTAGATTTCCCAATCGAGGTTTTTCTCGGTAGCGATCACCTCGCTTTTACCCACGATCCACTCGTATTCGTAATCCGTCTCGTCGCACCCCTCAGGCAGCACGACCGTCGGTTCGCAGGTGAAGCGGTCGCCCAGATAAAGGTCGCTTTCGACCTCTACGCCCTCGACCGAAACCACATAATCGGGATCGGAGCCGATCTCGCCGTCCCTGTCTCCGTAGCACGACACCGCCGCAAGCGCTGCCAAAGCCAATATATATGTTCTGCTGTTCATGATCATTCAACCGTTAGCGTCATTCATCGAAAAATATTCTGTTACCCGTCGTCTGGTCGTAGACTTCGTTCTGCTCGAAATATTCCGTGCAGACGGCGATCCAGTAATCCAGAGCGAGACTGGTTCCGGCATCCTTCCAGTCGGGATCGGTGATGCCGCTGACCTCCAAAAATTTGGCGCATTTCACCGGATGATAGGTAAGTTTGCTGAGTTTGGAGGTATTCTCCCAGAAAGCAGGCGGCGTATTGACGTTCTTCACGAACGACACCTCCACCCACTGATATTCGGGCAGTCCGGACACGAAATTCTCGTTCGGAGTCAGTTCGATGCGGAGTTTGTAGTCGTCGGTCTCGTTGAGCCGTGCGACATGGATCGTCAGCGGAAAGGTATCCTCGTAAAGCCCCTTGCGGAGAAGCTGCTTTTCGTCGAGCGTATATTCCACGCCGTTGACGGCATACTGCGACAACTCTTCGTTGACCCGGACCCGGTATTCGCGGTCGTGCTCGTAATCAATGACCCCGGTCAGGCGTACCGGAATATCCAGCGTGTAGTCCCCGGCTCCCACGCCCAAGAAATAGGCGTTGAACGCATAGGACTCGGGATAAGTTCCGGGCCGGAATTCGCCTTTGGCGATGTTGAGCGAAACACGGTTCGCATCATAGACCTCTATATCGCGTTCCCGGCACGCCCCCGACAGACAGACCGCTGCGACAAGGAAACAAATCATCCTTCTATTCATGGCATTTACAGATTAATTACCGAAATCGTTTTCATTGTCAGGCCGCGGGAAAGTATATGCCTGCGGAGCTATCGCAATGGTGTTGCCGTTGTAATTTCCGTTGTCCACACGGTCCATATTGAGCCGCTTGTAGTAGAAAAACAACTGCCCCTCACCCTTGAAATCGCAAATATATTCGCGTGTCAAGGCCGTGCGCAGCGCATCGGCGGATGTCGATGCGTCGAGTTCCGCAATACCGCGGTGACGCTTGAGCGTATTGATGTAGGACAACGGTGCGGGATCGAGCTGCGGAGCGTTCATCACGGCCTCCTCGGCAATCAGATACATTTCGCTCAGTTTCAGCATCGGAGTGCATGCCTTGGGATATTTGTAGCTGTCAGCCGCCAGCGAGGAACGTTTGTACTTGATCAGATTGATCTTATTCATCGAATTGTAAGCGAGCCATGCATTCAGACGCAGGTCGTCCGCCTCGTAACAGTTGGGCGAGGTTACTATATCTTCGGAAAGCCCTTCGTAATAAGCCCGTGCGCTCGCCGTGATCCGATCGTTGTCGAGGGCGAACACCAGTTCGGGCGTGAAGATCCGGTTCGATCGCAGCTCCTCGCCGTAGGGATCGGTCTCGGCGATCTCGGGTGCGGTGATAAACCGGAATTTATCCGATCCGACGACCGTCTTCGCCTCGTCGTAGGCCGTAGCGTAGTCGCCCGTGTAAAGGGCGATACGCGCACGCAGCGCACAAACGGCATAATAGTTCATACGTTTGGTGCGGTCGTAGGAGACATACGGATCGGCCGACTTGCGTGCGACGACGATGGGGTCGCGGGTTTCGAGCAGGGATTTCGCCTCCGCGAGCTCATCCATCAACTGCGCCAGCAGCCGCTCCGACGTATGGCGTTCACCGATCGTCGCATCCCAAGAGGTTTTCCACGGGACATTGTTCGATTCCGCATTGACGGCATACGGTTCGTTGAACATCCGCACCAGATCGAAGTACATATAGGCGCGCATGGCGAGCATCTCCGCGAGCATGATCTCCCGCACCCCCTCTTCGAACAGGGTCCGTTCCTCGTGGCGCAGTTTGTCGATGACCAGATTGGCGTTGAAGATGTTGTTGTACATCGTGAGCCAAAGGTCGTCGATAATCTTCTTCGAATCGTCGCTCGCATAGTCGTAGGCCGCCCATTTGCGGCGCTTCTCGTTGTTGGCCGACACGGTATACTGCCCGGTCAGCGGTTCGAGGGCGGTCAGCGCCACATAACCGCCGTACAGATTGGCGTCGCCCATGTTGATGTACACGCCCGTTACCGAATTGTAGTAGCCCTCGGCCGCATCGAACATGTCGTCGATGTCCACCTCCGATTTGGACGTCACGTCCAGCCACTTGCCGCACGATGCGAGCAACAGTACGAACATCACGGATATTTTTGCAAGATTCTTCCTTTTCATTGCTGTGCCGTATTAAAAGTTGACCTGAGCCGAAAAACTGATCGTCCGTGCATAGGGATATGCCAAACCGCGCTCCTGACGGATCGTCGACAGGTAAAAAAGTTCATTGGCCGTGAGTTGGAGCCGCAGCATGGAGATTCCCTTCCATCCCCAGCGTTCGACCGGGAAAGTATAGGCGACGCGGAGCGACGAGAGCGACAGACGGTTCTCGCGCTGGACGAAACGCGACGTGGAGCGCGTCGGGGTCGTATCGTCGATGGCCTTGTAGCGGGCGATCTGCCCGGGCTCCTTCCAACGTTCGGTCAGCGCCCGCACGTCGTTGTTCACCGAAGGATCGGCCCCTTCGATCTTTTCATGCAGGGTGAAGTTGTAGCGGTCAGCCCCGAACGAATAGTTGAAGCTGGCGCCCACCTCCAATTCCTTGTAGCGGAAGTTGAAGCCGGTGTATCCTTCGAGCGCGGCCTCGCCGACACCGATCGGGACCATATCCTCGTATCTCCAGACATCGGTCCGCTCGCCGTCCTTCGTCAGAAACTCCTCGCGGCCCGTACCCGGGTTGATTCCGAAACTGCGAACGCCGTATATCGTATTGAGCGACTCCCCTTCCTTGAAAAGAAAGACATTGGCGTCGCTGCTGCTTTCGGCGCGTTCGCCCACCATCTTGTTGTAGTTTTTCAGCGTATTGGAAATTTTGCTGAGGATGTTCGAATTATGACGCCCGTTGAACGTCACCGAGAAGAGCATCTCTTTCGTGCGGACGGGTGTCACCGAGAGCGAAAAGTCGATACCCTTATTCACGATGTCGCCCTGATTGACCTTCAATTCGGAGAATCCGATCGACGGTGCGATGGTTACCGACGTGAGGCTTCCCTCGGTCGTGTTGTAGTAATAATTCATGTCCAGATTCAACAGTCCCTTGAGCACGGTCAGTTCCAGTCCCACGTTGCGGTTGAACGTCTTCTGACATTCGAGGTCGGGATTGCCCAGCACCGAAACGCTCGTACCGAACAGATTGCCGTAAACCGGTTTGAGATAGGTGTACATGCTCTTGGACTGGTTCTGCGTAAAATTCTGGTTGCCGGTGGTTCCGATATTGGCGCGCAGGGCCAGCAGCGAGAAGACGCCCCGGTCCTTCATGAACCGCTCGTTGTGAATGTTCCAGCGCACACCCGCCGACCAATAGGGCGCGGTCTGCTGCTTGCTGCCGTAGATCGAAGAACCGTCGATGCGTCCCGTCAGATCGACCAGATAGCGGTCGTCGTACGAATAGTTGGCGTTGAGATAGGCACCCGCCGAACGAACGATGGACTCGTTGCCCGAAGGACGGGAGTCGGGTTCGTACTGCACGGCATAAGAGACATAGTCGAGCGCATCGTCCATGAATCCCGTAACGACATAGCCGTCGCTCTCGCGGTTGACCTCGCGCAGGTCGCCGCCCACCACCGTCTGGACCAGATGCCGGTCGAACTGCTTGGTATAGGAGAGCATCAGTTTGCCGGCAAGCGTCATGTTCGTATCGTTATTCAGCGTATATTTGCCCCGCGCATAGAGCACGCTGGGATCGTTCACATCGTTGTCGTTGTCGCGGATATAGGAATAGCTCATGGGCGACAGGTAGATGTCCGTGCGGTTGAAATCGCTGCTCACCGAAAAGTCGCCGCGCACTTTCAGCCCGGAAACGATCGTCCAGTCGATCGCCGTGTTGTTCGTGACATTGGTCACGTCGCCGTGCGTGAAACTGCTCAGGTATTTCGCTTCGTAGACGGGAGAGAGCTGCGACGACGAAACCGCGAGTTCCATTTCCTCCGGAGCCACATTGTAGAGCGACAGCGTACGATAATAGGCGCCGTCGGCATCCTTTTCCCGGTGATAGGGAAGTGTTTTCGAGTAACTGGCGAACGATCCGTAAGGCGACTCGTCGCTCCGGGAGATGGAAAACTGCAAATCGTTGGTGATTCGCAGGCTCGAATGCGAATAGATCAGTTTCGTACCGGCCCCGTAGGTCGTTCGGCCCGATTCCTTCATCACGCCGTTGTTCTGTCCGAGCGACAGGTTGACCTGATAACGCACGTTTCCCTGATTGGCCCGCAGCCGGTTGACGCTGCCCTCGATGATGACCGAATGACGGTGTTGAAGGCCCACGCGCAGCGGTTTCGAAAGCCAGTAGGTATCGACGCCTGCAAGGATCTCCTTGCGGATCAGGTTGTAGGAGTTGAGGTAATAGCCGCCGTCCTCCCCTTCGCGCGCAGGGTTGAAGAGCCCGGACAGACGTTGAAACTCCAACGCCTGCGATGCGTTCATCAGCTTGTACGACGACAGGTCGGGAATGTTCACGCCGCCCGTAAGCGTATAGCTCACGCGAAGCGCTCCGGGTTCGGGGCTTTTGGTCTCGATCACGATCACGCCGTTGGCAGCCCGCGAACCGTAAATGGCCGACGCCGAGGCGTCTTTGAGAATCGTCACGCTCTGAATGCGGTTCATGTCCAGATCGTAGACCTGCTGAACCTTGACCTCGAAACCGTCGAGAATGAAGATCGGCAGGCTGGTCATCGTTTTCAGCGTACTGCCCGAGATCTCGGGGAAGCTGTTCTGTCCGCGGATTTCGATCTGCTCGGGGATATAGTTGGGGTCGGAACCGAACATCCCGCGCACGTCCACGACCTGAAACGACGGGTCGAAAACTTTCAGGGCGTCGAAGAAACTGTTGTTGTTCACCGTCCGCAGTTCATCGCCCTTGACCAGCACGGCCGTTCCCGTAAAACTGTTCTTCGCCTTGGGCATATATCCCGTAACGACCGTAGCCGCGATGTCGTTCACCTCGGGTTCGAGGTAAATGTCGAACGAACTCTGGTTGTTCACCTCGATCGTCTGTTTTTTCATGCCCATGCACGACACGATGACCGACGTGCGGCCCGACGGCAGCGTCAGGCGGAAGCACCCCTTCTCATCGGTCGAAACGCCGTTGTGCCCGACACCCTTCTGCACGACCGAAGCATAAGCGACCGGATTCTTGTTCTCGTCGAACACCGTTCCCGTGATTACGAATCCGGCCGGCCGGCCGGCGGACGCCGCGGCGGTTTTCTGACGGGGGGGGGAAATCACGATCGTCCGGTCGACGATATTGTAACTCAATCCGGCTGAAGCGCAGAGCCTGTCCAGCGCCGTGCGCAGGTCGACGCCCGACACCTTTAAACTGACCTTGCGGCTGTCGTCCACATTCTGATTCACATAGAAGACCTGATAGCCCGACGCCTTCTTGATCGCCTGAAAGACCTCGCTCAAAGGCCGGTCGGTCACGTCGATCGTGATATTCTGCGCCCGCACCAGACAAGGAGCCAACACTACGACCGTTACAAACAACAAGCGCATGAGACGCTCCGCAACAGTCTTCTTCACTTTTTCCGTATATGCAGCCATGATGATTTTTAAAGTTTAGAATGCCTGAATTACGTTTACGGAACCCTCCGGAATCGGCCATGTGTACCTGTCGGCCGTCACGGTCAGTTCCGTGCCGTCGGATTTGGGAATTCGGGGGCTGTTCAGCCGCTTGTAGTAGTAGAACAACTGTCCCTCGCCGAAAAACTCGCGGCGGTATTCCAGTTCGATGGCGTCGAGCAGCTCTGCGACGGTCAGTCCGGAGGTTTCGAGCTGCTCCGCCACCGTCGGAATGTCGCGCGCCTTCTGCAACTCGGCAACTCTCGCCGCCGCGTCCGCTATGTTGTCGGCCGACTGGCGGACGAGCGCTTCGGCCTCGATCAGGGCTGCCTCGCCCAACTTGACGAAAGGAATGCGGCAGGGCAGCACGCTCTCATTTCCCGCCACCGACGTGTAGCCGTTGAGAACGGAGTTCTCGCCGAATTTGTACGCCATGAACACGCGTGACGGATCGCTGTTGTCGAACCAGTCGCGGTAACGCGTATCCTTCGGATTGTCGAACAGAGCGGCATAATGCTTCGTCACGGATGCTCCGTCCCGGCCGTAAAGCGAAGCCGCCGACCGCGGGAACCCCCCGGGAAGCGTCGCGATGCCGAAAAGATGCTCGCGCGAGAAACTGTAATCGTCGCCGTATTCGCCCGGACCGAAATAATAGAACACCCGGTAGCGCTTCTCGACTTTCGTCTGGTGTTCGAAAGCCCGGGACGCATAGGCTGCGGCCTGTTCATAATCGCCCTTATACAGGTAGACGCGGGCCAGCAGCGTTGTCACGGCATAGTAATTCAGACAGAAGGTGCGCAGCCGCGAGTCGATCTCCCCGGGGAGCACGGTCCCCAGCGTAAAGCCATTCAACACGGGATCCGCCGTTTCGAGTTCCGATGCGGCCCGTTCGAGATCGGCGATCACCCTGCCGACGAACGCCTCGGTCGAGAGCGGCTCGGAAGCCGTCATTCCGAAACGGACCATATAGGGCAGTCCGACGAAATCCGGATCGACGGCATACGCCGGATGGAACAGCCGCAGCAGTTCGAAGTGCAGGGCCGCACGCAATCCGTAAAGCTCTCCCGTGATAATCCGCTTCCGGGATTTCGAATTGAACACGATCTTCGTAGTTTCGATATGCGCAATCACGTTGTTGCAAGCAGCAATGGCCTTGTACATATCCACGAACGTCTGTTCGATGGCCGTGCGGAACGCGGCATCGGCGTAGTCGAGATCGGCCGCGGCCCGGAAATCCGTGCCGGCGGGCTGAAAGTTCTGTCCCATGAATTCCAGTTCGCCGACCGAAAGCATGCGCCCGTAGAGGCTTTCCGCGCGCAACTGGGTATAGACATCGGTCAGGGCGTTGAGAAAAGCGTTTTCATTGCGGAAGAAACGATCTTCGGAGACCGAGGTTCCGTCGGGAGTCGTATCGAACCATTCGCTGCACGACACCGACGCGACGCATAAGAACAACAGCAGGTATATTTTTTTCATTTCGTATCTTCTTTAAGCGGTTAGAAAGTCGCCCGAAGCGACAGCGTGACGGTCCGCGTATACGGATAGACCGTTCCGCGCTGCATGTCGACGTCCGAACAATAGAAGAGGTTGCTCCCCGTGAGGTAAAGGGCCAGATTGCGCATGTAAAGCTTGCCGGCGGCCTTGGCCCCGAAAACATACCCGATCTGCACGGCCGAGAAATTCAAGGCGTCGAACCGTTCCACGAATCGTTGCAGCCGGACCGGTTCGCCGTCGAACGCGCGGCGGTATTTCGGGTTCATCGCCCGCCGGTCGAGGTTGTAGAGCGGACTGCCGAACTGCACATCATACAACGTCCGGTTGAATGCCTGTCCGCCGATCCGGTAATCGAACGCGGCTCCGAAATGCCACCGGCCCCATGCCACGTTGACGCCGAAATTGCCTTTCAGGTCGGGGTCCGCACATCCCGCCGCAACGGATTCGCCCGCAGCCCGTTCGGTCGTTCCGTCGAACGAACTTTCCGCCGCATAGATAGCATTCACGGACTCGCCCTCCGACAGCGGAGCCTCGCCCTCCGACAGCGTTCCGTTATACCACGCTGCGAAGAAGCCCGGCAGTTCCTCGATCCGGTTCCGGTTGTGGCTGCCGGACGTGAAAGCCGAGACGGAAAGTCCCGGACGGCTGTAAAGAGTCGCGTTCAGGTAATATTCCAGCCCCGAATTCCGGACCCGTCCTCCGTTGGATACGTTATGCCGGTAACCGCTCGCCAGCGGCAGCCGATCGACAATCATGAGGTCTTTCGAATCATTGTTGTAATACTCGACGCGCAGCCGGAGCGCATGCGCGAACTCGGCCTGCAACGCCACGCTGCGGCTCACGAGCGTACGCCATTTCAGATCGGGATTGGGCATCTGATCGACCGAAGCCCCGACCAGATAGTAGTTGTAGACATACTCGTTGTCGATATTGCTGCTGTAAGCGACCACATAATCGGAATTCAGGGCATCGACCGCTCCCGAAGTGCCGATCGACGCGCTCAGCGTCAGGCGGTCGATCCAGTCAGCCCGGCGCATGAAATGCTCCCGACCGATGTTCCAAGCCGCCGACACGCCGTAAAACAGGGCCGTCCTTTCACCGGGCGCAAGCAGCGACGAACGGTCGAGATGCGCCGTTCCGGCAACCGTATAACGCTCGTCGTAGGAGTAGTGCGCCGAAAGCGTTCCGCTCACCGTCCGGTCGTAATAGCGCCAAGCATAAGGCGCCGCATTCGGATCGTAGGCCTTGGTGAAAGAGATGTAGCCCATCTTGTCCGAAGGGATTCCCACGCCGGCATAGCTTTCCATATTGTAAGTGCCGCTGAAAATCCCGGCTTGCAGCGAAGCGCCGTAGGACGACCGGCCGCACGAACCGCGATAGGTAAGATCCACCGCCCCGTCGTAGGTCTGGATCGACGACCGTGCAATTCCGTAACGTCCCGTATAGGAGTCGGTCGTCAGCGACGCATAGCGTATCGAACCGGGCGATACATAGGTGTCCGTGCGGATGAAGTCGCGCACGAACGAGAAGCGTCCGTTGACCGAAAATCCGGCTCCCATGTCCAGCGAAAGGCGTACGTTGTCGAAGATCGAATAGGTCCGGCATTTGTTGTGCGAGCCGAGCGTCAGTTCGTAGAGCGGATTTTCGAACCGCACAGCATCCTCTTCGTGCCCCATCGTTTTGAGGTATCCCCCATGCCCGTTATCGGGGTCGAGCCAGCGGGGTGTGCGGGCATAGTCGCCCAGCGTACCGAAGAGTTTCGAATTTTTCTCCGTTTTGTCGTAAGTCAGATCATTCGAAATCCGGAACGACTTGTAACGATACTCGATATAGGCCCCCAGACCGAGAATATCCTTTTCCACACCCTCGACGACGCCCTTTCCGGAGGGAGCGATGCGCCCCGTCAGGGCATATTTCACATTGTCGTCCCCGCCGTCGACGGTTATCTTGTGCCGGTGCCGGAAAACGGTGCGCGTGAGCCGATTCAGCCAGTCGACGTTCTTTCCCGACGCCTTGTGCTGCTGCATCGAGGCGGCGCTGCCCGTCGTAAGCCCCTCGCGTTCGACCAGCGCGAGCTGCTCCGAAGCGCTCATCATGTCGTAAGACCCCAGATCGGCCCATTCCACGATACCGTCGAACATGTAACGCACTTTGAGCGGCCCCTTGACCGGCTTCTGCGTCTTCATCTCCACGACGCCGTCAGCGCCCCGGATACCGTATTGGGCCAGCGAAACGGGGTCTTTGCGGATAATGATCTGCCGGACGTCGTTGATGTCCATATCGAAAAACTTCCGGGCGTCGACCAGAGCCCCGTCGATAATGTACACGGGACGCGACGGTTTGACCGCCTCATCCCGGGCCCACCGTTTCGAACCGCGAACGGTCATGTCCCCTGCCCCGTAAACCGGGTCGGAGCCATGCTCCTGCTCCCACGAATTACTGATCGAAGGATCGTAAAATGAAATGGCCTTCCACAGGTCGACGGGATCGACCGCCCGGATCTGGGAGGCCGTAATCACGAGATCGCCGGCAGCGACACGATCCGTCTGCACGGGCAGCCGCAGCACGGCGGAATCCCGCACGGGAGACTTCGCAGCAGCGGTTCCGCACCACACGACCAGCATCAGATGCAGCCAGAAACGAGCCGAACGGCAGACATTCAGAGCGTAGATTTGCTTCATCAATTAATCATTAAGGGTTAGACATTCGAGTTTCCATTCCGATTCGTCGTCAGGCATCAGCGTCTGTCGACGTACAACATTCCGTCTTCATAGCGGAGTACGATCGGCATATGCGCTTCATACAGCACCCGGAACAGATAATCCAGACCTCCGTCCTTGCTGATCTGACCGGTAAACGTATATTTCTCCAAATCGGAATCGGTGATGTCGTAGCGGAAGTCGTACCAGCGGGAGACGATCCGCAAAGCCTCCGACAAGGGGGTGTTTTCGAACACAAATTCCCGGTCCATCCATGCCGTGTAGACTTTGGTGTTGACGCGTGCCACCGAGAAAGTATCGGTTCCCGTCTCGTGAACGACCTGTTCGCCCGGGGTGAGAACGATCTCCTCCCCGTTCCGGCCGCTGTCGGGTATGATCCGCACGCTGCCTTCGACAAGCGTCGAACGGCAGATCCGTTCGTCGGCATAGGCCGTGACGTTGAACTGCGTACCCAGCACCTCGATACTGTATCCGTTCACCTCTACGACGAAAGGCCGCCCTGCATCATGCGCCACATCGAAATAGGCCTCGCCGACCAACGACACGGTGCGCACGTCCTTCGAGAATGCCGAAGGATAGACCAGTTCCGATTCCGCATTGAGATGAACGGTCGTGCCGTCTTCCAGAAGGACGGAATAATAACCGCCGCGGGGAACCGAAAGCCTGTTCTGCACGACCTCGGCCTCCGCATCGGCCGTATACACCAGCCGGTCGTCGCCGCTGCGCTCGATATGGCCGCCCCGAACGTCGATCGACAGCGATTCGTCGCCGTGCAGATCGTAACACCTGTCCCCGTCTACGATCAGCCGGGCCTTATCCGTCGCAGGGGTATAGTCGCGTGCGAGTTCGCAACAAACGCGGTCCATCGCCGCCCCGGCGTTGTCCCGATGCCAATCGAAACACGACAGCACGACAATGACTGCGACGGCGGCCGCAATTCCGTAATAGGACCGGCGACGATACATCGGTTTCGGCCGGTCGTTCATTTCCAGCCGTGTTTTCAGCGCGGCGAAAGTTTCGTCGAGCGGCAGCGGTTCCGCCGGTTCCCCGGCATAGAACCTGCGGGCGCGTTCGTAATATTCCCGATGCCGGGAATCGGACCGAAGCCATTTTTCGAATTCGGCCTGCTCTTTCTCATCCGCCGTATGATCCAGCACTTTACGGAAGAGGGTCCAATCAATCGTTTTTTTCGTCATAGAGTACAATGGCAACGATCCGGGATGCGCATTCACCCGATTGGGGAACGCGGATTGTTCCAGAAAAATGAAATCGCCGGCGGAGTACCGCGACCGGCAAGAACAGATACCTGACTAACCAAAACAACGACCCGGACCGATCGTTTTAATTAAAGTAAACTTTCAGACGAAAAATGGGGGACAAACGAGCCCGATTTTTTACAAAAAAACCGAAAAAAGACATTTCATGCCCTCCCTGAGGGCTTTAAGCGCACGTTTGATGTGTGTTTTGACCGTAGCTTCGGATACATGCATGACTTCGGCAATGGCCTTGATCCGCATATTTCCGACGAAATGCATTTCCAGAGCTTCGCGGCCGCGTTCGGGAAGCGCATTCAAAGCATGCCGCAAACGCAATTCAATGGCATAACGGTCATCATCCGGCTCGTCGTCGAACAGGAATTCGGCAAAAGCCGCGGCTTCGGCATATTTCCGGTCATTGCAGTCCCGGATGTCAAGCGACCGGAGATAGTTCAGACAGTTGCTGCGTACCAGCCGGTAAAGAAGCGCTGCCACGTTACCCTCATCGCGGATTTTATCCGGATTGTTCCACACCCACGCAAAAGCGTCGTGCACAAGATCCTTGGCCGTTTCCGAATCATACGCATACTGCATGGCAAAACGATAAAGCACAGGCATATAGTAGTTGTAAACCATCTCAAAATGATCTACATCGCGCTGCTTTATGCTGGATACGAGGATCTTCATTTCCTGCCTCTGCTCCTTGCGAACAAGAACCTAACTCGATTGCAAATATAACCATTCTATGAATTTTCCAAACCTTTCGCACTGAAAAATTGAAAGCCAACCGTCAAAAACAAGCCAGAATACGCGATAAAAAACAATGAGACAATACGCCATATCGAACCCAGCCATCCATCGGCATTACAGATCCTCGGCACATGACAGAGACGAAAAAGCGCTAAATATCAGCATCATCAAGACCGAAAAATTCTTAACGCAGTCATATAAAATCGACAAATGCCATTCCCATATATAAGGTTGTAACGATTTGTAAGAAATGTGCGAATCAGGGCTTCATACACCTCATGGCGCATCGACCAAGTTCATGCGCACTCGGCACGAGGCGCAGAACCAACGGCAACGCTACACGGCGGAGACCGAAGGTTGAGCGGCATCAAATACACATTCAACAATGGACATCCGGTACGAAGCCGAAAACCGCAGCGACGAACAAGGCAGCAGCCAAACTCGTCACTATTTGTTTCTCGCTCGGCATGACAAAATCGCTTTTTACTGCTGTCGCAAATAGAGTGGTTTGTTCCGTCCGGACAAACCGAACGGGTAACAAACGAGTAACAAAATGTACCCTATTAACGGCTAAATTCGGAAAACACGAAAAAGAAGGGAAAAAGAAATACGAAATTATATATACCTAAAAATCAATTTCTTATATTCATTTTCTTGTCGAATTTCTGTCTTTTTTCCACAACTGGAAACTGTTCACTATATTTTGCCAGACGATATACGCCGTGGGGGCGATCGAGGAGATGGGGTTCAGGAACGACTGCGCCATCCACACCGCCAGCACCGTGTTTTTCTGGCCGAGCGACTGTCCGCCCGCGGCGGGATCGCCGTAACGGCGGCCCAGCATGCGCCCCACCTTGAACTGCACGAGGCAGATCACCAGCGCGGCGAACGCCAGCCACAGTTCGGTGGTGAGCGATGCGTCGTGGAGGTCGATGATGAAAGCCGTCGTGCGGCCGATGATGACGAGCAGCGACGCCAGCCACATATAAAACGAAATCTGGCTGTGGTCGCCGACCCACTGCGCGGCCTTCGGAAAGACGAAGCGGCAGAACTGCGCGGCGGCGAAAGGCATCACCAACAGCGGTGCGATGCGGGCCAGAATCTGCGTGAAGGTGCACACTCCGTTCCCCGTGAAGGTAAGGATCACGGGCGCCAGCAGGGCTACGGCCATGTTGCACAGCAGGCTGTACGTTGCCATCGTGGCGACGTTGGCCCCCAGCATGCCGCCGATCACCACCGCGGCCATCGCCACGGGAGCCAGCACGCAGATCATCGCCCCCTGCGCCACGATGTCGTTCAGGGGCAGCAGCGCGAGGTAGACCCCGACGCAGACCACCGTCTGGAACAGCAACAACCAGACGTGCAGCATCGAGGGCTTCATCTGCCGGGGTTTCACGCGGCAAAAGGTGACGAAGAGCATCAGGAAGATCAGCGTCGGAGTGATCATCTGGTGCATCCACGCTTCGAGCGCCGAGATCGGACGGCACAGCAACGCCCCGACCACCATGGCCGCAGGCATGGCAATGGTCTTCACGTTGCGCAACGAATGCTCTGTGAAGTGCATCTTACGACAGCAACTCCTTGACCTTGGCCGAAATATCCTTGCCGTCAGCGCGGCCCGCGAGTTTCTTGGACGCCACGCCCATCACCTTGCCCATCTCCTTCATCGACGTGGCGCCGACCTCGGCGATCACGGCCTTCACCTCGGCGGTCAGCTCCTCCGGAGTAAGCTGCTTGGGCAGGAACTCCTGATAGACGGCCACCTGAGCCAGCTCCTCGGAAGCCAGATCAGCACGGTTCTGCCCGGTGAAGATCGCCGCCGAGTCGGTGCCCTGCTTGGCGAGTTTCGAGATGATCTTCAGCACATCGGCATCGGGCAGTTCGGTGATCTCCGGACCCGCGGTCTTGGCTTCGATGATATATTTTTTGGCATTGCGCAGCGCGCTCAGGCGCACCGTATCCTTGGCCTTCATGGCCTCCATGATCCCTTTCGAAATCTGCTGTTCCAGTGACATAATATTCTAATTTTAAGTTAACTATACTGTTTATTTAATGTTTTCATTCAACAGGAATCGCAGCGCGTCGCGCATCATCCGGTCGCGCTCCGTGTGGCTGAGAATCGATTCGAACGGGAATCCCACGACGAAAGTCCTCCCTCCGGCCTCGCAGGCCACGCCTGCCGTGCGGCCGTTCTCGACGTAGCGCATCACGGAGAAAGCCCCCTCGCCCACGGGCTTCAGCGCGTCGGGCGACTCGACGATGTAGCGGTCGGGGCGGTATTCGTCGTTGAAGCGGTATTCACCGCGCGAAAAGTCCTTGTGCGCCGTCACGACCCGCACCCGGCCGCGCTCGGCGGCCCGCCCGGTGTCGAGCGCACAGTGCAGAACCTCCTCGGCGAATGCGCGTCCCGCATCCGGAGCCCCCTCCGCCCAGAGGTCCGAGACCACATAGGCTCCCGAGGCGAACAGCGCGCCTCCGTCGGCCAGATAACGCCGCAGGACACCCTGCAATTCGGGAGAGAAGGTGGCGAACGCGGGCTCCTGCACCCCGCTGCCGATCGTCGTCGTGCGCTGCTTGCCGAGAATCAGATCGACGGCCGGATAGCCTTCGAGGGCCGCCTCGCCGCGCTCCACGGCTTTCAGCGACGCCGAGCAGAAGGAGTACCCCGCCGCCGCCACGGAACGCCCGTGCAGGGCCGGATAGTCGAACGTGTTGCCGCCGATCACGTCGGTCTCGAAATCGCATCCGCAGGCCCCGAGGGCAATGCTGTCCACATTGCAGCGGGCCTGCGCCAAGTCGAAGACGTGCTGGGCGCCGACGAACGAGATGTCCTGCCGGTCGGGAACGCCGCCGTCGATCTCCATGCGGAAGCCCGCCAGCGAGTCGTTGCGTTCGCTGAGCGGGGCGCTCACGCGGTCGAACCCGTTGACGATCAGCACCCGGCCCTTCTCGCCCGCCACGCGGCATGCCGAGAGGGTCTCGCTCGGAAAACTCTCGCCGCCCTCGTTCACGGCCGTCACCCGGTAGCTGTAAATATGGCCGGGCTTCTGCTCGACGATCAGGTAGGGCTTGTCGACCGGACGGCCGTTGTCGAAACCGCCGTCGTCCACACGCGTGTAGACCACATAGCCCGTCGGCGCGGCGCTCTTTTCCAGCGGGTCCATCACCGGACTCCACGACAGCGCGACGTTGTCGGCCGCCGTAAATTCCGCGGCGAAAGCCTCGACGGGCAGCGGCTGCACTACATAAGGTAATCCATATTGCGAACTGATATACTGCAAGATGCCTTTGTAGACGGCGCGGCTCACCAAGAACTTGAAACGCGGGTCGCTGCCCAGACGCATGTCGGAGAAATTCTGGTGCGAGAGCAGTTCCAGCAGCATCGTCGGAACGCCCGGCACCCGTGCTTCGTAATAGGCGCGGTTCCACAGCCCGCGGCGCTGCCAGCCGGGTTCGAACGTGCGGCGGATATCCTCGACGATCTGCGTCTGCACGAGGTCCGTGAGGTCGCGCGAACGGTAGCGGTCGGTGCCGCCGACGAATTTGCCCCCGTTCTCGCGGGTGTAGTAAATACCCAGCGTCCCGACGATTCCGTCGCCGTCGCGGACGCCCGCATCCGAATGGAACGCCAGCGCCATGTCAACCGGAATGCGCAGCCCGGCGGAATCGGGCAGGCGTTCCGAACCGCCCATCAGGGCGTTGACCCAGTGGGCGCGCGACATGTAGTCGTCCTTGTAGTCGTCGGTATTGTTCTTCGGGGTGTAGACCTTCTCCGGAAAACCGGCCCATTGGAGCCAGTAGCGCGCACCCTCGCAGAAACGGGGATAGCCGCTGGTCTCCTCGACATACTCCGTGTCGGGCAGCCGCAGCGAGTCGCAGGGCGTGCGGGCGATGTTGCCGTAACCGCCGCCGATCTTCACGGCATCGGCCGAGACCGTGCGTCCGGCCGTACGCGAGCGGTTCGAAAGGGTCACGACCTCCTGACGTCCCGGAGCGAACGTGAAGCGCCCCAGATAGATCCATGTGCCGCCGCCCATCGTCTGGTTGACGGCCAGCGAGGTTTCGCCCCCGAGGTGGCGGACCGTATAGTGCGCATCGTCGGCGCTCTCGGGCGTCGATTCGTAGCTCACATAGACCGCATATTCACCCTGCTCGGGGATATCGGCCCGCCAGACGGCCCGGCCCGTCGCATCGCCCGCCACGCTCCGCGTGCGGCGCGTCGTACCCTCGCGGAAGGGGTTTTCACCCGTATGGTAAACTTGTCGCAGGTGTGCGAAACCCGGGCCGCCGGGCTCCCAGCTTCCCGTCTCGGCATACTGCCCCGCGGCATCGTTGTCGGCCAGCACCTCGAATTTCTGCACGTCGCGCTCGCGCGGCAGCATCACGCAGGCCCCGGCGTTTTCGAGCATCGGAACCAGATACGGCAGGACATAACTCTGCGTATAGAGGTCCTCGCAGGTCTGCCACAGCATCGAACGCTGCCACTTCCAGCGGTTCTCATTCTGGTCGAAATAGCGCCCGTGGCTCTGCCACAAGGCGATATGACGGCCCGAGAGCCCTTTCGTCGGGGTCGCGGCGGCCGAGAGCCGCGTGACCAGCGGCCGCGCGGAGCGGTTGGTGAAAGGCACGATCTGCCGTTTGGCGATCTGTTTCTTCAACTGCGCGGCGTTGCGGTGGGCCAGCGGGACCAGTTCGCCGATCTCGCGCCGGTCGGTGTAGAGCTCGATGCGGGCCTTGCGGAACTCCTGCGGCAGCAGGGCACGCACCGAGTCGCGCAGGGCCTGCACGTTATCCTCGCGGAACGGATAATAGGACAGACCGATCGTGGCGTAAATCTGCACCCGGCTGCGCGAGGCTCTTACGGCCTCGATCCGCACGGTGGTCGGTTCGGCTTTCTGGTAGCCGCCCGTGATCTCGCGGGAGACGATGCGCGACAGCGTCCGGGCGATCTCGGCACGGGTGGCCCTACCGACCTCGGCGGCCGAAAGACTTCCTAAAGCAAAGATTGAAATAAGCAGGTATAATATTCTATTTTTCATGCCGTTCAGAGAGAATTAACATGCCGAGCATCGTAAACGCGGCATTGTAGATCAACAATTCGAACCCGATCCGGTAGTCCCACGCCTCGCGGGCCCACCACTGCACCAGCGCGCTCAGCACAGGGGCCGCGACAGCGACGAGCGGAATCCAGCGGTCGCGGACCTTGCGGCGCGTGAACATCCCGAAGGCGAACATGCCCAGAATCGGGCCGTAGGTGTAGCCGGCGACCTTATAGACCAGATTGATGACGCTGTCGTCGGCCCAGTATTCGAAAGCCAGAATCACGGCGGCCATACCCAGCGCCATCAGGATATGAACCCCTTTGCGGAGGCGCGTGAGCCGCTCCTCGCCGCAGCGTTTCGTACCCTCGAGGATATCGACCGTGAAGGAGGTCGTCAGGGCCGTCAGGGCCGACCCAGCAGCTGAATAGGTACTTGAGATAAGCCCCACAACAAACAGAATGCCAACGATAAGTGGCAGTCCGCCGTCGACGGCGACCAGCGAAAAGACCTGATCGCTCTTGGCGGGAGGCGTCATGCCGCTGCGCTCCATGTAGAGGTACAACAGCACGCCCAGTACCAGAAAGAGGAAGATGACGAAAATCTGGCTCACGGCCGTCAGCACGATGTTCTTCTGCGAGTCGCGCGGCGTGGCGCAGCTCAGGTTGCGCTGCATCATGTCCTGATCGAGTCCCGTCATGGCGACCAGCAGGACAACGCCTGCGGCGAACATCTTCCAGAAATAGCGGTCCGAGGCGGGGTCGTCGAAGAAGAAAATACGCGACATCGGCGAGGCGGAGACCTCACGGGCCGTATCGGCCAACGAAAGGCCGAGGCCCTGCATGATGAAGACGATAGACAGCACGAGACTCGCCACGAGGCAGACCGTCTTGAGCGTATCGGTCCAGATCAGCGACTTCACGCCGCCCTGTTGGGTGTAGAGCCACACGAAAAGCATCGTTATCAGGGCATTGGCCCAGAACGGGATGCCATAGTGCGAGAAGACCAGCAGTTGCATCACAGCGCAGACGACATAGACCCGCAGTGCGGCTCCCAGCATCTTGGAAATGAAAAAGAACCACGCCCCGGTGCGGTGCGAGGCGACGCCGAAGCGATCGTCGAGGTATTCATAGAGCGAGACCACCCGCAGGCGGTAGAACGTGGGGATCAGCACGAAAGCCACGACGAGCTGACCCACCGTGAAACCCGCGACCATCTGCATGTAGGAGAACGAATCGACGGCCACGGAGCCCGGAACGGAAATGAACGTGACGCCCGACATCGCGGCGCCGATCATGGCGAAGGCCGCCATGTACCACGGCGTGCGGCGGTTGCCGGTGAAGAACCCGGCATTGTCGGCACGGCGGCCCGAAGCCCACGCGACGGCGAACAGGACGGCTATATAGCCCAGAACGGTGGCAATGACGGCTGCGGGTGTCATAAGTGCGGATTTGAATTACAAAGATACGAATAAGCGAGCGCAAAAGCAAGTTCACTTGCATTTTGCCGAGCGGGAGTATTTAAGGCGAAGCCAAAGATACGAAAAAACCCGGACGGGTGCAAAACTGAATTGCATACCGTTCGGCAAAACGTTCCATAAAATGCAAAAGAGTCGTTACGACACCAAAAAAGAGAGACACGGCGGCGGCCCGGAGCCTATTTTATCCGTTCCGGGGGCAAAGCGGCAAAAGGTCGTATGTTTTATTGAGAATACAGGAATTTTTTCCTATTTTTGTTGCTAATTCAAACATAAACCCTTAACAGATATGGCTTTTCTTAAAGAATTCAAAGAGTTTGCCCTCAAAGGCAACGTAATGGACATGGCCGTCGGCGTTATCATCGGCGGTGCGTTCGGCAAGATCGTGTCGTCGCTCGTGAACGACATCCTCATGCCCCCGATCGGCGCGCTGATCGGAAACACCGATTTTTCGCAGTTGCGGCTCGACATCTCGAAGGTGCGCGACATCACGTCGAGCGCCGTGCAGTCCGTGGAGGGCATCGTGACCAAAGGCGACGCCGCGCAGGCTGCGGCGGCCGCGGAACCGATCTACTGGAACTACGGCGCATTCATCCAGCAGTGTGTGGACTTCACCATTCTGGCGCTCTGCGTGTTCCTGATGGTCAAGCTGATGAACCGCCTGATGAAGAAAAACGAGGAGGCTCCGGCCCCGGCGCCCGCTCCCGAACCGCCCGCACCGTCGAAGGAGGAGCTGCTGCTGACCGAAATCCGCGACCTGCTCAAAGAGCAGAAGAAATAAGCCCGCGGCAGACGGCCCTGCAACGATCCGGCTTCCAAAGAGGAAGCCGGATTTTTTGGGTCCGCGCCGGCGATTCAAAACAAAACGAAACACAAAATCGAAAGAAAATATTGATTTATGACCGAAAATGATTATATTTGCGAAATAGAAACCCATAAAAACGAAACCCAACCATGGACAGGAAACTCAGAACGGCCGGACTCGGCCTGCTGGCGGTAGCTGCCGCGGGGTGCACCCAGAAGCAGGAAACCCGCCCCAACATCATCCTGATACTGGCCGACGACATCGGCGCGGAGTGCATCGGGTGTTACGGAGGCGCCGGATACAGCACCCCGAACCTCGACGCGCTGGCGACACGGGCCATCCGTTACGAGAACATGCATTCGACGCCGCTCAGCACCCCGTCGCGCGTGCAGTTGATGACCGGCGTCTACAACGACCGCAACTACGTCAACTTCGGCTACATGAACGACGATGAACACACGTTCGCCCATCTGGCCCGGCAGGCCGGGTATTCGACGGCCGTGGTGGGGAAATGGCAGCTCGGGCGGTCGCGCGAGATGGTCGGCAAGCTCGGGTTCGACGAATGGTGTCTCACCCAGTTGCAGATTTACAAGGAGCTGGCCGGAGCGCGGGCGACGGACCGTTACGCCTTCTCCTATGTGGACGACAACGGCCATTACGAATTCAGCTACTATGCGCCGGACGATTTCCAGCGTTACGCATTCGACTACATCGACCGGCAGACCGAGGCCGGCAGACCCTTCCTGCTCTACTATCCCACCCCGCTGGTACACACGCCGCACGTCGCCACACCCGATTCGGAGTGCTGGACCGACGATCCGGACACCCGCTTCAGGAGCGATCCCCGGCATTTCCCGGACATGGTCGCCTATCTCGACAAGCAGGTCGGACAACTGGTGGCCAAACTCGAGGAGCGCGGCATCTGGGACAACACGATCCTGATCTTCGTGGGTGACAACGGCACCAGCCACCTCATCACGTCGCCGACGGCCGACGGGCAGGAGATAAAGGGCGGAAAGGGTTCGACGACGATATATGGGACGCACGTTCCCCTGCTGATCGCATGGGGCGACAAGACCCGCGGGGGACGGGTGAGCGACCGGCTGGTGGACCTGACGGACTTCATGCCGACGATAGCCGACGCCATGGGGGTCGGGATTCCCGATGAATGGGGCGCGGAAGGCATATCGCTCTACCCGGAGCTATGCGGGCAGAAACCGCTGGAAAGGGAGTTCTCGCTGCTGCATTTCAACCCCCTGTGGCCCCACATGGCCTATCCGCGGGCGGCACGCTGCGCATACGACAAGGAGTACAAATATTATTGGGACGGGAGGTTCTACCACTACGCCGAGGATCCGCTGGAGGAGCATCCGCTCGACATCGCGGACTGCACGCCCGAGGTGCAGGCGCTCCATGCGCGGCTGAAGGCCCGGGTCGACGAGCTGCCGGGATGGTATCCGGACAAGCCCGGAGCTCCGCGCCACGGCGACTACAAGAGTTTCTACGACGCCAAGCCGAAGCAGAAATAACGTCCGAAAGTCCGGCCTACTGGTCGGACTTTTTGTCCGGAGCATACTCCTGCAGGACGTAAGTCGTGAAGATCGGGAAGAACATCATGCCCAGCGACGGCAGCATCACGCAGAAGACCTTGCCGATGGCCGTGACGGGGAAAATCTCGGCGCCGACGGTCGTGACGTTCATCCACGCCCACCAGAGTGCATTGCCGAAGCCGTGGAGCTTGGGGTTGACGAGCACCTCGTAGTCGTAGAAAACCAATCCCGAAATATAGGTGAAGACCACCACGGTGAAGATATAGGCGAAGAACACCCGCCGCATCTTGTTGCCGCGGACCAGCCACCGCACGATGATGACCATGGCCAGAAAAGCCCGCAGCAGCGGAACGAGGCCCACGAGGATGGCCCAGTCGTGGGTCATCCGCAGGCCGCTCCATGCGAAGATGTTCAGGTAGGGAATCGACAGGAGCAGGAACAGCAGATTACGCCAAAAAAAACGGCGACGACGTTCGGCAGCAGCCCAGCGAACGAAAAAATCGCACAGGAAGACGAGGCAGACGATGAACTGGATAATCAGGTAGGTGCCCGACATGTGGACGTGGTCGCCGGCGATGATCTCCCACGAAATGGCTGCCAGAAGCACCAAGCCTGCGGCGACTTTGACGGCGCCGAGCGTATTGGCAAGGTCGGCGCGGGCGGTATCGGTAAGGGACATATGTTTGCAATTTTCATGCAGTGGCTTCAAAATCAATGCCACAGTCACCCACGGTGAATTTTTCCGATGATTTTTTGCCAAAGATTTTGCACGATTGAAAATTTCTATTACCTTTGCACTCGCTTTCAGCAATGGCGGGTTAGCTCAGCTGGTTAGAGCGCATGATTCATAATCATGAGGTCCCGAGTTCAAGTCTCGGACCCGCTACGAAAAGAGGTCGATATCGGAAGATATCGGCCCTTTTTGCGTTTACGGGCGTAAGGAAATGCAAAAAACAGCATTACTTTTTCGGTTAAGTTAAGCCTTTTTGCTATATTTGCAAAAACCAATAACTGCTCCCGGCTTATGATCCGTATCCGTCTTTCCCTCGTCATGGGAATCTTCGCCGCCGCTCCGGCCATGCTGTCCGTCACACCCGCTACCGCACAGAGCACCCCGAAAAACCTGCAACTCCGAATCCCCGCCGACCGCAACTGGATATTCGACGCGGAGCATCCGGCACGGTTCGCACTGGAGCTGAACTCTCCGAAACCGGGGATTGCGGGCGAACTGCAAATCGACATCCGCACCGATTTCGGGGAACCTATAACCTCCCGCAAGGCGGTATACGCCTTTACGGTAGATTCGGCGACCGTAAAGGGCGGATTCCGCAGTCGCGCAAATGCGGAGATAGGCGTTCTCAGTCCCGGATTCTATCAGGCGTATTTCATCGCCGGGGCGGACACCCTGCGGCATATCTTCTTCGGGTATGAGCCCGAACGCATCGTATCGGAGCCGGACGGCAAGGCAGATCTGAAAAAGTTCTGGCGCAAGACCCTCGCGGAGCTGAAAGGCGTGGCGCCCGATTACCGGATGACCCCGCTGGCAGACGCCTCGACACCCGAACGCGCGGTTTACGAGGTGCAGATGCAGTCGCTCGAAGGCGAGACCCTGCGCGGCTACTGGGCCGTGCCGGAGGACGGCAGAAAACACCCTGCCGTGATAGTGTATCAGGGTTACGGCGCCACGACATGGATTCCGAAACCGACGGACTACCCCGGTTGGTGCGTGCTGGTCATTCCGCCCCGCGGGCAGGGGCTCAACAAGACTTGGAACCGCTTCGGGGAGTGGATATCCTACGGACTGGACTCCCCGTGGCACTACTACTACCGGGGCGCCTTCGCCGACACGGTCCGCAGCATCGACTTCATCTTCGCGCAGTCCGGGTTCGACGGCCGGAACCTCTTCGCAACGGGCATCTCGCAGGGCGGAGGGCTCACGCTGGTGGCCGCGTCGCTCGACAGGCGCGTCAGAGCCGCAGCGCCCATCGTTCCCTTTCTGGGCGACTTCCCCGACTATTTCCGGCTGGTGCCCTGGCCGGCCTCGCTGGTGTTCGAAGGGGCTGAAAAGCAACATCTCACCCGGGAGGCGGTTTTCAATCTGCTGAGTTATTTCGACCTGAAAAATCTCTGCCGGCGGATCGAATGTCCGGTACTGATGGGATTCGGGCTGCAGGATGTCATCACCCCGCCGCACACCAATTTCGCCGCCTACAACCCCATCCGCGCACCGAAAAGGTGGATTTGCTATCCGGAATCGGGCCATCATGCGGCGTATGACAACATGGATATATGGATTGCCGAGAGCACGCGTTTTTTCCGCACGCACATGAAAACATCGAACCGGTGATTTACGACAAAAAAGTGTATATTTGCAGTAAACACCACCTCAAAGATGAAAACGATCGGAAAATTTTGCTTGGGCGCGGCCGCAGGGCTTGTGCTGGCGGGATGCTCGCAGGGATTCAGCGCAGCCGAACGGGAAACGATCCGCTCCGGCGGGGAGGGCATCATGCGCGTGCTGACGGTCAATGACCGCAGCGACTCGCTGGTGCTCCGCCGCAAATCGGCCCCGATGACCGAGGGCATGGAGCGTGCGGACGACTACGAAACGCTCCGCCGCCGGATGCTCGCCACGGTGCAGGACCCGGAAAACACCGGCGTGGGGATAGCCGCCCCGCAGGTGGGGATTCTGCGGCGGATGATCGCCGTACAGCGGTTCGACAAGCCGGGAGAGCCGTTCGAGATTTATCTGAATCCGGAGATCGTCCAATACTCCGCGGAAACGGCTCCGGGACGCGAGGGATGCCTCTCGATCCCCGGATGCTACGGCATAGTGAAACGCGCGCAGGGAATCACGCTGCGCTACCGCGACGAACAGTTCGCCGAGCGGGCGGAGCGCATCAAGGGTTTCACGGCCGTCATCTTCCAGCACGAGGTCGACCACCTCGACGGCATCCTCTACACCGACCGGATGGAGGGAGAACTCCGGCGCGGGGAATAGCGTCGGTTCAGACCAGTTCGCGGAGGTGCTTGAGGTTGCTCTTGGCCGTAGCGACGACCTCGTCGGTGCGGCCCGAGAGGATCAGTTTGGTCATGGCCAGCGCAAACCCCTTCATCTGCTCGAACTCCACCTTCGGAGGCATGGCAAGCGCATTGGGATCGGTCTGGACGCTCACGAGGACCGGACCCGGGGTGTCGAACGCTTTCAGCAGCGTGGCCTCCGCCTGCGCAGGGTCGTCGACCGAGAATCCCGTGATGCCCATGGCCCGGGCAATGGCCTCGAAATCGGGGTTGCACATATCGGTCTGACAGTCGGGAAGCCCCGCCACCTCCATTTCGAGTTTCACCATGCCCAGCGAACGGTTGTTGAAGACCACGATCTTCACCGGCAGCCGGTATTCCACGATCGTCGCCAGATCGCCCAGCAGCATCGAAAGACCTCCGTCGCCGCACAGCGCCACGACCTCCTGCCCGGGGCGTGCCAAAGCCGCGCCGATGGCCATCGGAAGGGCGTTGGCCATCGAGCCGTGGTTAAACGACCCGAGCATCCGGCGGCGTCCCGTGGCATGGAGATAGCGGGCGCCCCAGACACAGCACATGCCCGTATCGACCGTGAAGATCGCGTCGTCGGAAGCCAGCCTATCGATCAGCGTCGCCACATATTCGGGTGCAAGATTGCCCATGCTTCCCGGCTTCGAAGCCACGACGGCCATGTCGTCGCACAGTTCCCGGTAGATTTTCAACTGCCGGTCGAGGAACGACCGGTCGGTATGTTCCTTCAACATCGGAAGCAACGCCTGCAGGGTATCCTTGACATCCCCGGCCAGTCCCAGTTCAACGCGGGCCCGGCGGCCGATGCGCTCGGGGCGGATGTCCACCTGCACGATGCGGCACTCCTGCGGCAGGAACGAGTCGTAGGGGAAATCAGTGCCCAGCAGGATCAGCAGATCCGATTCGTGCATGCTGCCGTAGGCCGACGGAAGCCCCAGCAGGCCCGTCATGCCGATCTCGAACGGATTGTCGTACTGCACCTCCATTTTGGATTTGAAACTGTAGGCCACGGGGGCTTTCAGCAGGCCGGCCAGTTGCACCACCTCGTCGTGGGCCTCGCGGGCGCCGATGCCGCAGAAGAGCGTGATACGCTCGGCCGAGGCGATCATATCGGCCAACTGGCGAAGCTCGCCGTCCTGCGGGCGGAAAATGCTGTGCGACGGCAGCGGACCCGGAGCCCCGGGGCTCTCGGCACAGGGGCATGCGGCCACGTCGCCCGGAAGCCCTATCACGGCCACCTCGCGTTTGTGAAGGGCATGCTGCAAAGCCGCGGGCAGCATCCGCGCGAACTGCACGGGCGTAACGGCCATCTGGTTGTAACCGCTGCAATCGTCGAAAAGGCGGATCGGGCTGGTCTCCTGAAAATAGCCCGTGCCGAACTGGTCCGAAGGACAGGTCGAGGCGATGGCCAGCACGGAGCAGTTGCTCCGGTGGGCGTCGTAAAGCCCGTTGATGAGGTGGACGTGTCCCGGGCCGCTGCTGCCCGCGCAACAGGCGAGTCCGTTGAGTTGGGCTTCGGCGGCGGCCGCAAAGGCCCCGCTCTCCTCGTGGCGCATGTGTATCCACCGGACGGTCCCGGCACGGCGCACGGCGTCGTTGACTTCGTTCAGGCTGTCGCCCGTAACCGCATAGATGTGGCGGATACCCGCGCCGCAGATCGTTTCGACCAGTTGGTCGGCTACTTTCTTTCCCATAATATTTGGATTTTCAACTATTTGCATCACTCCCGGAAATGTCCAAGATCAATACCAAAGTTACCGAAAAAAAGCTCCGTCCGCAACGCATTCGGGCGCTGCGGACGGAAAAGTACGCGGAAAGAATGTTACTGACTATTCGATCTCCATCAGGACGGCGTCGGTGGCGACGGTCTCGCCCGGAGCGACGAGAATCTGCTTTACCTTGCCGGCGAAATCGGTCGCAATGGCATTCTCCATCTTCATCGCTTCGAGGATCAGGACCTCCTGTCCGGCTTTCACCTCGTCGCCGATCTGCACCTTGATCTCGACCACGCGGCCCGGCAGCGGAGCCGTCACGGTGTTGCCCGTGATCGAGACCTTGGCCGCTTCGACATGCGTCTCCTCGGCCTTGGCGGCGGGTTCGGCTGGTTTCGAAGCCTCGTAAGCCTTCACCTTCATGTCGGTGAGGAACGTCTTGGCCACGAGCGGGAACAGTTCGAGCAGCAGCACCTCCTTCTCGTTGGCCGCAAGCTTCACGCCGCCGGCCTCGGGCAGTTCGGGATTGGGCTGCATCTGGTATTTCGATGTGTCGTAGGGAGTCTCCTCGCGGACGCCGCAAATCTTGAAGCGGAATTCGGGGTCGATCTTCACCGGCGTCTTGCCGTACTCGCCCTTGACCAGTCCCACGAACTGCGACGACTTGTTGGTGTACATCGGACGTCCGGCCTTCTCGTCGAGGGCGCAGTTGACGGCCTGAGCGCCTACGATCTGCGAGGTCGGGGTCACCAGCGGCGGCAGGCCCGCGGCCAGACGCACCGTCGGAATCAGCTCCATGGCGCGGGGCAGAATCTCCTCGGCCTTGAGCTGCTTGAGCTGGGCGACCATGTTCGAATACATGCCACCGGGGATTTCGGCCTTCTGGACCAACTCGTTGGGAGCCGGGAAGCCGAAATAGGCCTCGATCCTGCGGCAGGCGTCGAGCGTGGCATCCTCGTCGTCACGCTGGGCGGCGGCGATGGCCTTGTCGAACAGCGCGTCGATCTCGTCGGGCAGCGTGTCGGTCAGCGGGTTGAACGCCTTGGGTTCGGGTTTGTCGGCGCCGAACACCGACTGGTTGAGCTCCTTGCGGATGTCGCGCAGTTGGGTGTTGATCTTGGCGACGGCCTCCATGTTGACGCCCGTTTCGATACCCAGTTTCTTGCAGAAAACGTGGATCAGCTCGATGGCCGGGGCACCGGTGCCTTCGGCGAAATACCAGCAGTTGGTATCCACAACGTCCACCCCGGCGATGATGGCCGAGAGCACCGAAGCCAGTCCGTAGCCCGGGGTGCAGTGGGTATGGAAATCGACGGGGATCGACAGGTTCTTCTTGAACAGCCGCACGAGCGTGGCGACGCGGCGCGGCGGGATCAGTCCCGACATATCCTTAATGGTGATCATGTCGGCGCCCAGCGCGGCCATCTGCTTGGCCTTGTCGAGGAAATAAGCGTCGGTGAAGACCGGCTTGGGGTTCGACTTGCCCGTCAGCTTGGCCCAGAAGCCCGGCTCGGGATATTTCGGATCGA
Source organism: Alistipes provencensis (assembly GCF_900083545.1). NCBI lineage: Bacteria > Pseudomonadati > Bacteroidota > Bacteroidia > Bacteroidales > Rikenellaceae > Alistipes > Alistipes provencensis. The sequence goes on from NZ_LT559262.1 coordinate 3,323,073, forward strand.
CGGTGTAGCAGACCGCACAGTCGGCGATGCCGCCGTACTGCTTGACGTATTTCACGGTCGACTTCACGTTGTCGACATCGTTCAGGGCGTCGAAGATGCGCATGATCCCCAGTCCGCTCTGGATCGAATTGCGGCAGAAGCCGTCGATGATCTCATCCGTATAGGGCGCATAGCCGAACAGGTTGCGGCCGCGCGAAAGCGCCGTGAGTTTCGAGACACTGCCCACTGCCTTGTAGATCGTTTCGAGGCGCGTCCAAGGGTTCTCGTTGAGATAACGCATCACCGAGTCGGGCACGGCGCCTCCCCAGACCTCCATCGCATAGAAGTTGGCATCTTTGTAGAACGGCAGGCAGCGGTCGATCTGCTCCTGATTCATACGCGTTGCAAAGGACGACTGCTGGCCGTCGCGCAACGTAAGGTCTCTGATTTTGAGATTTCTCGCCATTTTGTAGTATTGATTTAAGGGTTCTTTGGCACAAATCCATTGTTATTTCAATAACAAAGGTAATAAACCCGTAGGAATATGCAACTATTTCGCAGGGAATTTTCAGGGAAAACGACACGTTTGCTTACTTATTGTGACAAAAAGCCCGAAATGCCGCCTCAATGTCCCGGCCCGTCGTCCGGAACGAACAGTTGCCGGTCGGGTTTGCCGTCGAGATACCGGCGCTTGAAGAGGTTGACACAGAAGATGAACATCGCCAGCATCAGCGGTCCGAAGATGACGCCCATGAACCCGAAGAGCGACAGCCCGATGAAGACCCCGAAGATGGTGACGAGCGGATGCGTGTCGGCCATCCGTTTCTGCATGACCATGCGCACGAGGTTATCGACTTGCGTGATTACCAGCCCGCCGTACATCGCCAGCCCGATCCCCTGCCCCCAGTTGCCGTCGAGACCCATATAAACGGCGAGCGGCAGCCACACGAGGGCCGTGCCGACGATCGGGAGGATCGTCGAAAAACAGGTCAGCACACCCCAGAACAACGGTGCGGAGACCCCGAAGGCCAAGTAACCGACATAGGCTACGATGCCCTGAGAGACGGCCAGCAACGGAATGACGATGGCGTTCGAACGGACGATCATGTGAATTTCGCGCATCACGTTGCGCGCCGTGCGGCGGTTGAAAGGCAGGAGTTCGCGGCAGTAGGTCTCCATGCGCAGGCCCCCGATGAGCATGAAATAGAGCACGAAGAGCAGTACGACGACATTGACGGCGAAATCGAAAAGCCCGCCGACGATCCACTGCCCCATCCGGGGAATGAACGCCATGAGCGACTGGACGTTGCTCTTCTGGAGCATATCGTAGCCGGTCTTCTCGCGGATCAGTCCGGCGACGTGCTTCACGGGCGTCAGGATCGAATCGGGATCGAGCGCCACGCCCTGCAACTTGTCGACGACCATCCAGACGATCAGGATGATCGGGATCAGGAAGAACAGCACCGCCTCGCCCAGCAGCAGCGAGGCAGCGAGGCTCCGCCGCCACCGCCGCCGTTCGCTCAGGAACCACATCTGCCGGCGCAGCAGCACATAGATCGTGACGGCTCCCAGCAGGCCCCCCAGAAAGGGAGTCAGCTCGACGAAGATCGTCACGCCCAGCCCCACGATCAGGACGAAAAGCGAGTAGTGCCAGTATTTTTCACGCGTCGAAAGCATACCCCGCCCCAGCGCAAGTAACGTGCCGCAGGCCTCCGGAGCCGATTCGCCAAAGTTGTTGAAATATTGTCGAATAAAAACGCGTGTTCTGTTGCGGCGCAAAAATATTTGATTTATATTTGTGCTATGGAAATTATGGTTGGCATTGTCCATGCATCGGCTTATCGTAAATCCGGGTACCATCGGAGGATGGTTCCCTTTTGGCGAAAGCGGAGGTATATGCAATCATAGAAATACGAGGGATATTCCTGTGAAAGGGAATGTCCCTCATGCTTTTACAATACCGTTAAATTCCGGTTCCCGCGATGGAAACGAGCGAAAACAGAATTACCTTTGCGACGAACAAAAAATGCATATTTAACCCAATTTTTCAATTAAATTTCTAAGTGTATGAAGAAACTTTTTCTACTCATGCTCACGATTTTCGCCTATTGCGCAGTGAATGCGCAGGTGACGACGTCGGGAATGAACGGTACGGTAGTCGACCAGAACGGGCAGCCGCTCGTCGGCGCCACGGTCATTGCCGTCCACACACCCTCGGGTACGCAGTACGGTGCCGTGACCGACAAGAACGGTAACTACAACCTGCAGGGACTGCGTACCGGCGGTCCGTACTCGGTGACCTTCTCGTTCGTAGGCTACCAGTCGGTCGAATTCCCGGGACTGATGCTGTCGCTGGGCCAGACCCTCAAGCGCGACGCGTTCCTCAAGGACAGTCAGGAGCTCGAGGCCGTGGTCATCAAGGCCGACGGCCGGAACAGCTCGATGAACGTCAACCGTGCCGGTGCCGTCACCAGCATCTCCAACGACCAGATCGAACTGATGCCCACGGTGAACCGCAGCATGAACGACATCATGAAGCTCACGCCGCAGGCCTCCTCGACCACGTCGGGACTGGCCATCGGCGGCGGTAACTACCGTCAGTCTTATGTGACGGTCGACGGTGCCGCGTTCAACAACATGTTCGGTATCGGCGGCAACCTCCCCGCAGGCGGTTCGCCCATCTCGCTCGACGCACTGGAGCAGGTATCGGTTTCGGTAACCCCCTTCGACGTACGTCAGAGCGGCTTCACGGGCGGCGCCATCAACGCCGTCACCAAGTCGGGAACCAACGAACTGAAGGTTTCGGCCTACCTCTATTCCAAGAGCGACCAGCTTCAGGGCGACAAGTACGACGGCGGCAAGCTGTCGCTGAGCGAGATGCGTGACAACACCCTCGGATTCAGCATCGGCGCCCCGATCATCAAGAACAAGCTCTTCGTCTTCGCCAACTTCGAGCGCGAGTGGAACACCACCCCGGGCAACTCCCGTCTGGCACGCACCAGCGACAGCCAAGACTTCGGCAAGGACCTGCAATACAACCGTCCGACGACCTCGAAACTCGACGAGATGAGCCAGTTCCTGATCGACACCTACGGCTACAACCCCGGTGCTTATCAGAACTATTCGGTAAAGACCCCCGGATACAAGCTCATGGCCCGCGTGGACTGGAACATCAACCGCAACCATGCGCTCAACGTGCGTTTCAGCCGTACCCAGAACAAGTATTCGTCGGCCCCCTCGTCGTCGATCTCTCCGTTCAGCGCCGGCAAAGCATACGACAAAGACCTCTACGGCCGCACCTCGATCTATGCCATGTATTTCGGAAATTCGCGCTACTATCAGGAGCAGAACTTCACGTCGGTAGCCGCCGAGCTCAACTCGCGCTTCCTCGACAGCCGTCTGACCAACACGCTGCGTTACACCTACTCGTACCAGTACGAACCGCGCAGCTATGACGGCGGCATCTTCCCGACGGTGGATATTCTGGAGCCCACCGAGGGCGGAGCGAGTGCTCTGTACGCCTCGTTCGGCCTCGATCCTTTCACCGAGGGTAACCTCCGCGAGGTATCGACCCACATAATAACCGACGAGATCGGCTACACGATCGGCAAGAACCGTCTGGTGGCCGGTCTGCAGTTCGAGCACAACCTGACGACGAACGGCTACCAGCAGGGCGGCGCAGGATACTACGTCTACGAAAGCTGGGATGATTTCAAGAATGACAAGGCTCCGCTGGCATTCCGTATCGCCCACGGCAACAACGACGCTCTGGCGCAGGCGTATCCCCAGTTCACCTACATGCAGTATTCGATCTACCTGCAGGACGAAATCAACTTCAGCGAGCGTTTCAAGGCTACGGTCGGACTGCGCTTCGAGGTTCCGGTCTATCCTTCGATCTCGGGCAATGAAAACAAGGATTTCACGGAGATTTTTGCCGATCACGGCGGCTACAAGACCTCGGACATGCCCAAGGCTCGTCTGTCGGTGGCTCCCCGCGTAGGCTTCAACTGGGATATGACCGGTGAGCGCAAGTACATCCTCCGCGGCGGTACGGGCGTCTTCAACGGCCGCCTGCCCTTCGTATGGCTCGTATCGGTTGCCGGCAACAGCAACACCATCCAGAACGGTCTTACGCTCTACAGAAACGCAGCCGGCGACAACATGCCCAAATTCCACACCAATGTCAGCGACATGCTGGAAGACGTTTACAAGGGAACCTACGAAGGACATGATCTGGCAGCCAATACTTCGCCCACCATTCTGGACAAGAACCTCAAAATGCCTTCGACGTGGAAAAGCTCGCTGGCACTGGATCTGAAACTGCCGGGCGACGTCAACCTCAATATCGAGGGTATCTACAACAAGGATTTCAACTCGGTGGCCGTGACCAGACTCGGCATGGTCGAGAAAGAGGGCGGCATCCAGCTCCCGGGCGAACCGGAAGCGCGCGTCTACTGGGATAGCCAGAACATCAAGAACAAAGACGGCGCTACCGTCAATCCCTACCTGATTCAAAATACCGACGATCTCGACGGTTACTACGCTTCGATCTCGGCTCAGGTATCGAAGACATGGGGCTTCGGGCTCTCGCTGATGGCTGCCTATACCTATTCGAGCTCCAAGAACGTGATCGACGGTATCGGCGACCAAGTGACCTCGGCGTTCAGCACCAACACGTTCAACAAGAACGGTTCGAACGTGCCCGAACTGGGTTATTCGTCCTATGTATCGCCCCACCGTCTCCTGCTCAACGTAGGCTACCGTCTCGCCAACAAGAACGGCGCGTCGAACTTCGGTCTCTACTACGAGGCAAGCCAGCTCGGTTACATCGGCAACTACTCCTACTCGCGCTACTCCTATACCATGTATGTACAGAGCGGCAAGTATCAGGACCCCGTGACAAACGACCGCGGCGCCGTGAACCTGATTTACATCCCGACCCGTTCGGAACTCGACGGCATGCCGTTTACGTCAGACGAGAACAAAGAGGCGTTCTGGGACTTTATCCAGAAGGACAGCTACCTTTCCGACCATATCGGCGAGTACTCCAAGCGGGGGGGGGCTGTGATGCCGTGGCATCACACGCTGAACTTCCGCTTCTCGCAGGATTTCTACATCAATATCAAGGGCAAGCGCAACACGATCTCCCTCGGCCTCGATGTCACCAATCTGGCCAACATGCTCAACCGCGACTGGGGTAACATTAAACAGGTAAGCTCGACCAACATTCTGAAATACGAGAACGGAGCCTATACGTTCGACAAGCCCACATGGTCGAAATATGCCAACACGATCTCGACTTGGTCGGCGATGTTCAGCATCCGCTACACGTTCAACTAATCCTTCGGGAACAGACTCAACAAAAGGAGGCCGGTTTGCACCGGCCTCCTTTATTTATATATAAGTATATGTGATTTACAGCAGTTGCGCGCGCAGGGCGTCGCAGGCGGCCTCGGGGTCGCGGTGGTTAAAGACAAAGCCGTGGATGCCGAGGGCGGCAGCCGCCTCGATGTTGGCTTCGCGGTCGTCGATGAAGAGCGTTTCCGATGGCGTCAGACCATAGCGTTCGAGCAGGATTTCGTAGATGCGCGGCTCGGGCTTCACGGTGTGTTCCTCGCACGACACGACCTCGCCGTCGAAAAGCCCGTAGACGGGGAAGCGGCGCAAGAAATCGATGAACTCGCGCGACATGTTCGAAAGCACATAGAGCTTATACCCCGCCGTTTTCAGGTCGCCGACGAGCCGTTCGGTCGATTTCACGGGCTCCTGCAGGTCGATGGCCAGTTGCAGCATGGCGGCGCAGACCTCCACGGAGCGCCCGGTCATTTCACCGATGGTGACGGTCACCTCGCCCAGCGTCGAGGTGCCGCGGTCGTACTCCTCCCAGAAGAGCGGCATCCGCGGGGCGCGGAGGAAACTGAAAAATTCGATCAGCTCGGGAGTACACTTGCTTTTATCACGGGCGAACAGCACGCCGCCCAAGTCGAAAACGATGTTTTTCATATCCGCAAAGATAATAAAAATCCCGGTTGGTTCGGGATTTGCAACGGCTTCGGAAAACTTTATCACTATGAATCACGGTATAAGCATTCTTTTCCGGGCCATTCCGCTCGCAATGGCCGCCTTCTGCTTCGCATACGGGGCCTACATCTTCTCGGCCGGGACCGACGCGGCACGCCTCACGGCAGGACCCGTCGTCTTCTACCTCGGGGCGATCTGCGTCGCGCTCTACTGCACTGCGGCAACGATCATCCGACAGATCATCGGCACCTACACCGCCGCCGCGAAATACCTCTTCCCGGCGATCGGATACGCCTTCGCCGTGCTGACGCTCGTCAGCGGCGCCTTCATCATCTCGTCGCAATGGCCCGGGGCGCTGGTCACCGGGCACGTCGTCTGCGGACTGGGGCTTATCACGGCCTGCGTGGCTACGGCGGCCACCTCGTCGACCCGCTTCAGCCTGATCCCCAAGAACTCCGCCGACGACACCTTTTCGATCAACACGGCGGGATTCACCCGTGCGCAGTCGTCGCTGCTGATCTTCATCGTAGCGGCCGTAGCGGCCGTAGCGTGGATCTGGTGCATCCTGCTCTACACATGCGGAACACTCCCGGCGCACATCGTCGCGGGCAGCGTGATGTTCGGCATCGCCTGCGTCTGCACGTCGCTCATCGCGCTGGTAGCCAGCATCGCCCGGCAGGCCCGCGGCAGCTACACGATGGCCGAGAAACGCAAATGGATGAGTCTCGTGCTGACGATGGGCGCACTGGCCTTCGTGCTGGGGCTGGTCCTGATCTTCGTATTCTGGGGCGAAACGATCAATTTCGTGGGATTCGTGCTGATCGGACTGGCGCTAATCTGCTGGAGCATTTCGAGTAAGGTGATCCTGCTGGCGAAGATCTGGCATGCCGATTTCCCGCTGGCCAACCGCATCCCGATCATCCCCGTACTGACGGCTCTGGCGTGTCTTTTCCTCGCGGCATTCCTCTACGAAGAGGCTTTCTTCCACGCCAAATTCTTCGTCCCGGCGCGCGTGCTGTCGGGCTTCGGGGCCATCTGCTTCACGCTCTACTCCATCGTCTCGATCCTCGAGAGCGGAGCCTCGAAAAAGGCATAGCACTGACAACACATTACAAAACAAGCAATTACATTACAACGGCCGGCGTTATGAAAAACGCCGGCCGTTTTTTTTACGATTTTGTCACAGGAAAGTATTCCATCTTTGTGAAAAACTTTCTTATCTTTGAACCGCAGACCGCCGCACGGCAAATACGCAAACCCGGACAAACCGCCCATGAAGTTCTCTTTCAGCAGACAGCAAAGCGACAACGAACTGATCGCCGCCATCATCCGGGGCGACGTCGGCGCCTATGAGCAGCTCTTCGTGCGCTACTACCCCACGCTCCTGCATTTCATACGCGGCATGCTCAAGGACGACCACATGTCCGAGGACATCGCCCAGAATATCTTCATGAAGCTCTGGATACACCGCGAAAAGCTCGACAGCGCGCAGTCGGTCAAAAACTACCTGTTCGTGCTGGCCAAACACGAAATCTACAACATCTTCAAGGCCAAGCGCACCACCATGCTCTCGCTGCTGCCCCAGCTCAGCGACCGCGACGTGGCGGACCGCGGCGTCTCGGCCGAAGAGCAGTACAATTATACGGAGCTGAATGCGCTGCTGATGCAAGGCATTTCGAAAATGCCGCCCCAGCGACAGTTGATCTTCCGCATGAGCCGTTACGAACACCTCTCCAACCGCGAGATCGCCGAACGGCTGGGACTCTCGGTGCGCACCGTCGACAAGCACATCGAACTGGCGCTGAAAGACCTCCACAGCACCCTCTGTTGATTTTTCCGATTTTTTTCGCTTTTTTTGCAGTTCCGGTTACGCAATCGGAGCCGCTCGGTTGTTCTTTATACAGCAGGATGTACGGAGGAAGGCTCCGCATCCGGCGGCGAACAGAGAAAAAGGACCTATGACCAAGTTAAACGAATATTTCGACAATGAACTCTCCGCGCAGGAGCAGCTCGAAGTCCAGATGTGGCTCGCCGAACACGGTGACAACCCGGATTCGGAGGCACAGTTGGCCGAGCTTTTCGACAGCCTGCACGTCGACGACGACACGACGGCCCGTGCGGCTTTCGGACGTGTCGCCCACCGGCTCGGGATCGCCGGAGGACAGCCGTCCGCACCCTCGCGCCGTGCGCGTATCGTCACATGGAGCCAGCGTATCGCCGCCGTGCTCGTCATTCCGCTGCTGTGCGCCGTCGGACTGCTCTACGCCGACCGCCAGCCGGAGGTGGAATGGCTCGAACAGCAGGTTCCCTATGGCGAAGTCGCCTCCCTGACGCTTCCCGACGGCACGCAACTGCACCTGAATTCCGGCAGCCGCATCACCTATCCGTCGGTCTTCACGGGCAAGGAGCGCCGTATCTTCGTCGAGGGCGAAATATTCGCCGACGTAGCGAAAAATCCCCGCAAACCGTTCATCATCCAGTCGGGCGAGGTCGGAATCCGCGTCTTGGGAACCCGGTTCAACTTCAAATCCTACGCGAATACCGACTGTATCGAAGTCCTGCTGGTCGAAGGCTCCGTCCGATTCGACATCAACGCCGAAGCCCGCAGGCAGCAACTGGTGATGAAGCCCGGCGACATGGTGCAGTACGACCGCGCCACGGGCGACATAGACCTCACGACGTTCCGGCCCGGGCATTTCAAATCCTTTGCCGACAACCGGGCCATCCACTTCTTCAACCTGCGCATGCGCGACATCGCTTCGGACCTCGAACGTCTGTTCGGCACGCACATCGTCATCCTCGACGAGGCGCTCGCACAGGCCCGCTATTTCGCCTATTTCACCAACAACGAAAATCTGGACCAGATACTGTCCGCCATCAATTCCGACCACAAGATGCAGATTCTGCGTCGTGACGGAGTCATCTACCTCTCGTCGAACCGATCCCGATGAATTCTTCCCCAAAAACCGACCTGACACTAAAAACCAGTATGCCTATGAGAGACTGACCGCCCCTCCCGCCCATTTCCTTTTTTCTGTTCCTTTTCTGTGACCCGCCCGGATGCCACCCGACCCCGGCATGCCCGCTTCTAAACCCGAACCTTAAATAAACCTATCATGGGAAACGACTACAATCGTCGGGGAACTCGCTTTGCGAGACTCCTCTACCCGGTTATTCTCTGTATGTTACTCAGCCCTGCCGCGGTTTTCGCGCAGGCGAAGAGGATTAACCTCGAATTGAAGAACGTAACCGTTCAGGAGGCCATAGCCACGCTGAACCGTACGGAAAATTACTCCATCATCGTCAGTTCGGACGAGGTGGACCTCACCAAACGCATCTCCGTTTCGGCCCGGAACGCCACCATCCGCGAGGTCCTCGACCAAGTATTCGCCGGACAGGAGGTGACCTGCACCATCGACGGACAACGCATCTCCGTCACCAAGAAACAGCCCGCGCCAACAACGAAAACCGCCGCCGACCGGAACTCCGTACACGGACGCGTGACCGATGTCAAGGGACAGCCGATCATCGCCGCCACGGTAGCCGTCGAGGGCACCCAGAAAGGCACGCTGACGGGTGTCGACGGCGATTTCGAGCTGACGGACATGAAGTTCCCCGCCAAACTCAACGTCTCCTATCTGGGATATATCTCCCAAATCGTAGAGGTCAAGGGGGGGGGAAATCCGCCGCTTGAAATCGTTCTGAAAGAGTCGGACAACCTGATGGACGAGGTGGTGGTCGTGGGCTACGGCACGCAGCGCCGGGCCAACCTCTCGGGAGCCGTGGCGACCATCAGCGGCAAGGACCTCAACGCCCGTCCGGTGGTCTCGGCAGCCAACGCCCTGCAAGGCGCCGACCCCTCGGTGAACATCACTTTCGGTACGGGTTCGCCCGAATCGTCCTATGCCATCAACATCCGCGGCTCGATCTCGCTCAACAGCGGTTCGCCGCTCGTGCTGGCCGACGGCGTGGAGGTGAGCCTCAGCCAGATCAACCCCAACGACATCGAATCGGTGTCGGTGCTCAAGGACGCCTCGTCGTGCGCCATCTACGGCGCCAAGGCTTCGGCCGGCGTGGTGCTCATCACCACCAAGGCGGGCAAGAAGGGCGAACGCGCCCGCGTCTCCTACAACGGACGCTTCGGCTGGGCCAGCAACACCACCTCGACCGATTTCATCGACACGGGTTACGACCATGTGCGCATCGTCAACCAGTTCATGAACGACTCGTCGGACGGCACGATGAACATCTTCCGCTACACCGAGGAGAACGGCGGCCTGCAAAAGCTCTACGACCGCCGCAACGACCGCACGGAGCATCCCGACCGTCCGTGGGTCGAGGTGGGCGACGACGGCAAGTACTACTATTACGGCAATTTCGACTGGTACGGCTACTTCTACAACCGCGTGCGTTCGCAGCAGGAGCACAACCTTTCGCTCTCGGGAGGCACCGACAAGGTGACCTACTACGCCAGCGGCCGCTTCTACCAGCAGTACGGCATGTTCAACATCAACAAGGACAAGTACACCGACTACGCCTTCCGCACCAAAGTTTCGGCCCAGATGACCCCGTGGCTGAAATACTCGAACAACATCAGCTTCGACACCTCGGGCTACAAATACGGCGGACACTCCGACTACGAGGGTACGATCAACGCCCTGCAGTCGAACATCTGCGCCGCTTTCCTCCCCTACAACCCCGACGGCTCGATCGTGCAGTACGTCAACCAACTGGGCAAGAACTCCCCCATCGGCGCGGGCCGCGGAGGCCAGATGACCGCCGACCGTTCGAAGAACTCGAAGGAAAACCGCTACCTGACGCTTTCGAACCAGTTCGATATCACGATCGCCAAGAAACTCGTCCTCACGGCAGCCTACGACTACCGCCAGCGCGACCGGCTCTATAAATACCGCAACAACACGTTCGAATACTCGCGTCAGGAGGGCGTCATGGAGACTTTCACCTCGGGATCGGTCGAAAACTCCTACCGCGAGGTGCATTACGGCTACAAGGGCCACAACGTCAACATCTACGGCACCTACGAGAACTCGTGGGGAGGCCACCATTTCAAAGCCACCGCCGGCGGGCAGTACGAGGACTACCGCTCGACGTCGCTCGACGTGAAGCAGACCGACCTGTCGAGTGACAACATCGACTCGTTCACCGTGGCGACGGGCCCCATCACCCTCTCGCAGTCGATCTCGGCCTACCGTACGCTGGGATTCTTCGGCCGCGTGAACTACGACTACGAGGGGCGCTACATCTTCGAGGCGAGCGCCCGCGGCGACGGTTCGTCGCGTTTCGAACCCGACCACCGCTGGGGATTCTTCCCCTCGGCATCGGCCGCATGGCGCATCAGCGAGGAGTCGTTCTTCGAACCCGTGCGCGACGTGATGAGCAACCTCAAACTGCGCCTCTCGGTGGGCAGTCTGGGTAACCAGCAGGTTTCCAACTACGCCTACATCGAGCAGATCAGCACCGACAACCAGATGACCTACACCTTCGACGGACTGGAAAAGGCCTATTACGCCAACGTTTCCGACCCGCTGTCGTCGGGACTGACGTGGGAGACCGTGACCACCTATGACGTGGGACTCGACGTGGGGTTGCTCAACGGCCGTCTCAACTTCACGGGCGACTACTACATCCGCGACACGAAGGACATGCTCACCACCTCGCTCACCCTGCCCGACGTCTTCGGCGCCAAGACCCCGAAGGCCAACTGCGCCGACCTGCGCACCAAGGGCTGGGAGATCACCCTGAGCTGGCAGGACGAGTTCCAGTTGGCCGGAAGCCCCTTCTCGTACAACGTGTCGGCTTCGGTGGGTGACTACATCACCAAGATCACCAAATACCACAACCCCGACCGGCTGATTTCGGACCACTATGTGGGCAAGAGGCTGGGCGAGATCTGGGGCTACCACGTCGACGGGCTGTTCAAGACCGACCGCGAAGCGGCCGAATATCAGGCCGCGATCGACGACAAGGCGGTCAACAACCGTGTCTACCAGTGCAAGGGCCCGGCGGGCAACTACCTGCGGGCGGGCGACGTGCGCTTCGCCGACCTCGACGGCGACAACGTCATCTCCGAGGGTTCGGGAACCGTGGACGATCCGGGCGACAAGCGCATCATCGGCAACTCGCTGCCGCGCTACAACTACTCGTTCCGCGTGGGATTCAACTGGATGGGCTTCGACGTGTCGGCCTTCTTCCAAGGCATCGGACGCCGCGACTGGTATCCGGCCGCCGGGCAGGCCTCCTACGATTTCTGGGGTCCCTACGCCTTCCCGCCCACCTCGTTCATCCACAAGGATTTCTATTCGGAATGCTGGTCGGAGGACAACCGCAACGCCTACTTCCCCCGTCCGCGCGGATACAACGCCTATTCGGGCGGTTCGCTGGGCGAGAAGAACGACCGCTACATCCAGAACCTCGCCTACCTGCGCCTGAAAAACCTCACGGTCGGCTACACCGTGCCGCAGAAACTCACGCGCAAGATCGGCATCGACCGCGCCCGCGTCTATTTCTCGGGCGAGAACCTCTGCTACTGGTCGCCGCTGAAAAGGCACAACAAAACCATCGACCCCGAACTGGCCGGATCGTCGAGCACCAGCAAGGGGGACTCCGGAACAGGATACGCCTATCCCAAGACCCTCTCGGTAGGCGTCGACATCAGCTTCTAACGCATAAAGAGAACGACAGATGAAAACACTGCACAAAATACTGGCAACCCTGCTGCTGGGAGCGGCATGCTCCGGATGCGACCTGACCCTCATCCCCGAAGATACGGTCACCCCGCAGACCTATTTCCAGTCGGAGGTGGACCTCCGCCTGTGGACCAACCAGTTCTACACGCTGCTCGACTCGCCCGACAGCGCTTCGGGGCTCAACGCCGATGACATGGTGGACAAGAGCATGGGCGACGTGATATCGGGGACCCGCATGGCCTCCGACGAAAGCGGCTGGACATGGACCTCCCTGCGCAAGATCAACTATTACCTGCAAAACTCGCACAACTGCACCGACGAGGCGGCCCGCACCAAATACGACGGCGTGGCCTACTTCTTCCGCGCCTATTTCTACTATGTGAAGGTGCGCCGCTACGGCGACGTGCCGTGGTACGACACGGTGATCGGCTCCGAGGAGGAGGACCTGCTGAAAAAGCCCCGCGAGGACCGCGGCGTCATCATGGACCATGTGATGTCCGATCTCGACAACGCGATCGAGATGCTTCCCCGCGACAAGGACGTGGCCCGCGTGACCCGCTGGGCAGCGCTGGCCTTCAAGTCGCGCGCCGCGCTCTACGAAGGCACATGGCGCAAATACCGCAACCTCCCCGACGCCGACAAATACCTCCAGCAGGCGGCCGACGCCGCGGCGACATTCATCACCGAGAGCGGATACTCGCTCTACAAGGAGGGTGCGGAGCCTTACCGCGACCTGTTTTGCAGCGACAATGCCAAGCCGGGCGAAGTCATTCTGGCCCGCCTCTACAATTTCGAGGGGCTGAACCTCGCCCACAGCGTACAGTTCAACATCCGCAATGCGGCGGCAGGCTTCACGCGCCGTTTCATGAACCACTACCTGATGGCCGACGGTTCGCGTTTCACCGGAAAAACGGGACACGAAACGATGTTCTATACCGAGGAGACCGCAGGCCGCGATCCGCGCATGGCGCAGACGGTGCTCTGTCCGGGCTACATCGCCAAGGGCGAAAGCACGGCCACACCGAACGACATGACCTCGATGACGGGTTACGAACCGATCAAGTTCGTCTCGACGGCCGCCCATAGCGGCGCCTCGAAAGGCACGGCGGACTGGCCGCTGCTGCGCGCCGCGGAGGTGTATCTCAACTATGCCGAAGCCAAAGCCGAGCTGGGTACGCTGACGCAGGACGACCTGACCGTGTCGGTCGACAAGATCCGCGAACGCGCCGGCATGGGCAGTCTCGACATGGCGGCGGCCAACGCCGACCCCGATCCGTTCCTTATGGCCTGCTACCCCAACGTCACGAAGAGCGACAACACGGGCGTGATCCTCGAAATCCGCCGTGAACGCACCGTGGAGATGGTCATGGAAGGCCAGCGTATGTGGGACATGTTCCGCTGGAAGGAGGGCGCGCAACTGGTCAACGAGACGGCACCCTACCACGGCATCTATTTCCCCGGTCCGGGCCTTTACGACATGGACGGCGACGGCAAGAACGATCTGGAACTCTACGCCACGCAGCAGACCAGCACCCCGGCCGACGGACTGACGGTGCTGAAAATCGGTTCGGACATCGTCCTCTCCGAAGCCGCCGACAACCGCGGTTACGTCGTGGCTTGGAGCGCCCTGAAATACACATGGAACGAGGAGCGCGACTATCTGTGGCCCATTCCGGCCGACCAGCGCGTACTGACGGGCGGACTGCTGACCCAGAATCCCGGATGGACCGACAGCACCAATTTCGACTGATGCTTTTTGCAACCCGATAAAACCAAACGGCAATGAAACGAACCATGATAACAACGCTTCTGGCATCGGTCCTCCTCTTCGCGGGCGGATGCAGCGACAACTTCGACGACTCCGCGCTGTGGAAAGGCGTCGACGAGATATACAACCAGCTCACCGAACTCGAAAAACAGGCCGACGAACTCAACGGTCAGGTCCGGCTGCTCGCGGCCGTCGTCAACGGCGGGGTCATAACCTCGATCACGCAGGACGCCGAAGGCAACGACGTCGTCCGCTTCAAGGGCTCCGACAACGTCGAACACAGCGTCACCGTCGCCACGAAGGACGACGTGAACACGGCGCCGATCCTCGGCACGAAGGAGGAGAACGGCGTGCTCTACTGGACGACCACCGCCGGCGGCAAGACCGACTTCCTGAAAGACACCGACGGGTCGAAGATACCCGTCGCCGGACGCACACCCGAAGTGGCCGTCGACAAGGAGGGTTACTGGACCGTCAACGGCCGGCGGCTGACCGACGCGGCGGGCGCCCCGCTGAAAGCCGAGGGCAAGGAGCGATCGCTCATCACAGGCGTCTCGCGCGACGCCAACGGCAACGCGGTCTTCACGCTGGGCGACGGCTCGACGGTATCGGCTCCGGTGTTCGACGCCTTCAACATCGTCTTCAAGGTAGGCGACACGGTACTCGGGGACGAATACGTCGTCGAGGACGTTTCGCAGCCGCTCACGATCGCCTACGAGATCACGGGCGAGAAGGCCGGCGAGACGATCCTCAGAATCATGCGTGCCGAGAAGCTCACGGCCGCGGCCGACACCGCCGCCGGAACCATCGCCGTCACCTTCGGCAATGCGTTCGAGGAGGGCAGCTTCGCCGTGATGCTCTGCGACACGGAGGAGAACGTCCTGATCCGCATCGTGCGCCTCACGGCCAAAAGCGCGAAGCCCGAATACTACGGCATCAAGACCGCCGAGGACCTGCGCAAATTCGCCGAGGCCGTCAACTCTTCACGCAGCTACGACCGCTACCGCGACGAGAGCGGCGACGTGGTGCTGCTGGGCGACATCGACATGACGGGCACGACGGAGTGGACACCGATCGGCACGGCCGAGAATCCCTTCACCGGCAAATTCGACGGCAAGGGCTACACGATCCGGAACATCAACTGGACGGCCGACGCCGCGAAATCGACGGCACACGGTCTGTTCGGCGTGCTGAATCAGGCCACTGTCCGGAACCTCACGGTCGGCGTCAAGGGCGACAAGCACACCATTCGGGGAACCGCCGGGGCAGGAACGGCCATAGCGGGCATCGCGGCATTCGCCACGGAGTCGCTCCTCGAAAGCGTGACCAACAACGTCTCGATCTCGTTCGAGGCCGAAGACCCCGCCGGGGTGCTGGTCATGCTCGCGGGAATCGTCGGACAGATGACCGGAACGACCATCGGCGGCACCTCCGCCGCGGTGAAGTGCGCCAACAACGGCGACATCACCACGGGGCCCATCGCCAACACCGCCAACGGCGCCACGGGCATGCAGGTCGGAGGCATCTGCGCCTACGTCAAGGCGGCGGAGAACAACCTCATCGGCTACTGCACCAACAACGGCCGCGTGAACGCACCTTCGGGACGCGGCGGCGGACTGGCCGGAACCTTCGAGAAAGGCACCATCGCCAACTCGCTGAACAACGGACTCGTCGAGGACGATGCCTCCGGGCAGTATGCCGGGCAGAAGGACAAATACGGCATCAAGCGCATGGGCGGACTGGTCGGCGGTTCGACCACGACGGGCTGCGTCATCGAGAACTGCAACAACCTCGGCAACGTCATCACCCATCTGGGATGCCGCACGGGCGGCTTCTCGGGCCACAACCTCGGCACGATCCGCAACTGCAAGAACACCGGGGCGATCATCGGCAACGTGACCGTCGACGGAGCGAACCTGCACGGTCCCGGATGGGCCTGCGGCTACAACCAGAGCGCATCGCTCATCAAGGGCTGCATCGGAAACGGCTTCGTCGGCGACTACGACACCTACAAGGACGCCCCCGCGACGGCCCCCGCGGCCATGCACACCACGGCCGTCTGCCACAAGCAGTCGAACTACGACACCGAGGAGAACACCGTGGACTGGTCGCTGCCGGCCTACTACGACTGGGAGCTCAAACAGAGCGTCCAGCTTCACCCGGGCGTGAAATACACCTACTACGAGTTCACCAACCTGCCGCGCAAGATGCATGTGCTGGAAATTGACCTGACGAACGAGGCCGTGGAGATCGCAACCTCGATGGCCGACGACCTCGTGCCCAACCCCAACGGCAACAACAACAGCAACAACGGCAAGAACATCCGCGAAACCTTATCGGAGAACTGCGCCCGCAAGCGCGCCGAGGGGCAGAACATCATCGCCGGCATCAACACCGGGTTCTTCAACTCGCACGACGGATTCCCCCGCGGCCTGCATATCGAGGAGGGACGCCCCGATTTCATTAACAACAAGACCGTGCGCACGTCGCTGACCAACCATGCCAACGCCTTCACGGTCTTCAAGGACCGCACGGCAAGCTGCGGCAAGAAGGTCTTCACGGGCAGGATCGAGGTCGGCGGAACCGAGTACGAATACCACTCGATCAACGACACGATCCTGCGTCAGGGCAGCGTCTCGCAGGAGGCCAACCTCTACACCGCACGTTACAAGAAGACGCCCCACCCCGGGACTCCGTCGCTGACCAACCCGCTGCTCAAAAAAGCGCTCTACGTCATTGCGAAGAACACCTCGGGCAACCCCATGACGGTCAACGACGGCTGGTTCGAGGCCACCGTGACCCGCATCGACGACGGCCGCACGGCGGAACTCGCCGAAGCGCCCTACCTCACGACCCTCGACGAATGGGCCGTGCAGCTCACCGGTGCGACGGCCGAGGCATTCGCCGCGAAACTCTCCGTGGGTTCGACGCTCCGCATCCGCGCCGACGTGACGGTGGACGGCGTGTCGACCCCGATCCTCACGCAGAACTCGACGATGTATCACCTGCTGGACGACGGTGTGGACAAGAAACTCGCCTCGTCGGTCTACGACCCGATGACCTATGTGGGTGTGGACCAGTCCAAAACGAAGGTATATTTCTTCGTCATCGACGGCCGTCAGGACTGGGTGTCGATGGGCGTGAAGTTCCCCGAGATGGTCCGCATCGCCCAGAAATTCGACTGCTGGAACGTAACCCGTTTCGACGGCGGCGGCTCGACGACCATGTGGCTCTACACCGACGGTGCGGGCAAGGTGGTCAACAAGCCCTCCGACTCGAAAGGCGAGCGCAGTTGCATGAACTACATGCATGTGCGGATCAAACAGTAACCCTTAAACCGAGAGAACAATGAGAAAGTTATTGAACATCATACTGCTTACCGCCGGTTTCGTCCTCCTTTGGGGATGCGACGAGTACGACGACGGGCAGCTTCGGAAAAACATCGACGCCATCGAGCAGGAGCTTACGGCGGCCGAAAAGCGCGTCGCGGAACTCAACGACGAGATGAACTCGCTCACGGCGCTCATCAACAGCAGCTTCATCTCCTACCTCAAGCAGGACGACAAGGGCAATTACGTCGTCTGCTACCGCGACCGCGGCGGCGAGACGAAAACCATCACCCTCGCCACGCAGGACGACGTGGTGACCGCCCCGATCGTCGGGGCCGGGGAGTTCGAAGGAAAACTCTACTGGCGCACGACGGCGGACAACGGCGAGACCTATGAATGGCTGTTGGACGCCGGGGGCGAGATGATGCCCGTGGGCGGCGTGCCTCCCACGATGGGCATCGACGCCGAGGGTTTCTGGACGGTCAACGGCGAACGGTTCACGGGCAAGGACGGCAAACCCGTGCTGGCCAATGACGTGAGCAACACGCTGTTCCAAAAGGTCGAGACCGACAAGGAGAGCGGCAGGGTCCGCTTCACGCTCGCCGACGGCAGCACGTTCGAAATCCCGGTTTTCGAAGCCCTGAGCATCCGCTTCGACGCCGCTCCCGTAACGGCCGTTCCCGACCGTTCGGCTCCGGTCTACATCAAATATACGGTCGAGGGCACCGAAGCCGAAGAAGCCCATGTAGACTACTTCACGGCATGGAACGTGACGGTCGAGATCGACAAGTACACCCGCACGATCTCGGTGAAACTGGACGAGGGAGCCGAAGAGGGCAACACGGTCATCTTGGTCTCGGCCGGGGGCAGCACCGTCCTCAAACCGCTCTTCTTCACCTACGGCACGGCCCAGATAGCGCCCCCGACGTGGGACCCGCAGTTCGGAACCGGGGCGGAGGTAGCCCTCGAAGGCGAATTCACGGAGTTCGACATCAAGGTGTCGGCCGACATCGCATACGACGTGACGATCGCCGAGGAGTGCCGGTCGTGGCTCAAGCCCGCCCCCGTGACACGCGCACAGATGGTCACCACGACCCACTCGTTCGTGGCCGACTATTATGAGAACGACAGCGGCGCCGACCGCAAAGGGTCGATCACCTTCTCGAACCGCCCCTACGGCGTGACCGTGACGCTCGGCGTGCGCCAGTCGCCCGTCATTCCTGACACTCCGACCGACCCGGGCATCGCAACGGGCGCCGATCTGGTAGCCTTCGCCAAGGCGGTCAACGCCGGCGGCAGCACGAGCCGCTGGGAGAACGCCTCGGGCGAAGTGGTGCTGCTCAACGACATCGACCTGTCGGGGCTCACCGAGTGGACTCCGATCGGAGCGGGCAAAGCCACGGGAACCCCCTCGTACAATACGCTGGTTAACCCGTTCACGGGCGTATTCAACGGGCAGGGCTTCACGATCAGCGGTATTCAGTGGACCTTCGACGCCGAGAGCGAAACGACCCACCTCCACGGTCTGTTCGGTGCGCTGAAGGGTGCCACGGTCAAGAACCTCAAACTGGGCGCCGCGGGCGACCAGATCACCGTCACGGGCGCCAGTCCGAACGTGGTGGCCGTCGGTGCGCTGACGGGATACGCCGAGGGTTCGACGATCACGGCCGTCACCAACAACGTCTCGGTGATCCTCACGGGCGACAACCCCGACGCGACGCTGATGATGCTCGCCGGCATCGCCGGATGCGCCAAATCCACGACTATCGGCGGCGAAACGAAGGCCGATGCCGTCATCAACAACGGCAACGTCAAGACCGGCCGCATCACCAACACGGCCAACGGCGGCACGGGCATGAACGTCGGCGGCATCTGCGCCTTCACGCTCGGCGCGGGCATCAAGATCGACTACTGCACCAACAACGGCGAAGTGAGCGCCCCGACGGGACGCGGCGGCGGACTGGTGGGCACGCTGGGCGGCTCGACGAGCGAAGAGAACGGCACGGCAGTCAGCAACTCGGTCAACAACGGCACCGTGCAGGACGACGCCGTGGGACAGTACGGCGGCAGCAAGGACTACTACAACTACAAGCGCATGGGCGGTCTGGTGGGCGGTACGGTGACCAACAACAACCTCCGTATCGAGTACTGCACCAACAACGGCAACGTCTTCTCGCAGTTAGGATGCCGCACGGGCGGTTTCGTGGGCCACAATCAGGCCACGATCGTCGGCTGCGTGAACAAGGGCACGATACTGGCCAACATCACCTACGACGCCGGAGCGCCGCAGCACGGTCCCGGATGGGCCTGCGGTTATAGCGCCAAGGGGCTCGTAACGCAGTGCGCCAAGGGCGGCCGCGTCGGCGAATGGGACGCGCACAAGGACAACCCGAGCGGCGCTCCCGAAGCCACGAACGACAACGCCCTGTGTTACCGCAACAGCGAATACTTCGATCCGTCGCAGAACTACTAACGCTTAATCCAGACATTCATGAAACGATTCCTATATTTCTTGCTTCTGACGGCGGTAACCTTCGCCGCCGGATGCAGCGACTACGACGATTCGGAACTCGGCGGCCGCATCGACGGCATCAAGGAGCGCATCGCGAAGCTCCAGAGCCGCATCGCGTCGCTCAACGGCCAGCTCGCCGACCTGAGCGAGCTGACCTCGGGCAACGTCATCACCGCAATGGCGCAGGACTCCGAAGGCAACTACGTCATCACCTACAAGGACAACAAGAACGAAGAGAAGAGCGTCGTGCTGGCCACCGTCGACCAGATGCTCAACGTTCCGCTGCTGGGCGTCGAGTCCGATCCCGAGAGCGGCCTCTACTACTGGACCGTGACGGCCGACGGCCAGACCGCACCGCTGCTGGACAAAGCCGGCGAACGGGTTCCCGTGAGCGGCCACACTCCCGTGGTGTCGGTCGACGCCCAAGGGTACTGGACGGTCAACGGCGAGCGGCTGAACGACGCCGCGGGACGCCCAATCGAGGCCAACGACGGCGAGAGCTGTCTGTTCAAGGGCATCGCCCGCGACGCCAACGGCAACCTGTCGCTGACGCTCGGCAACGGGGAGGTCGTCACGCTGCCCATCCAGCAGGTGCTCAACCTCACGCTCTCGACGGCGATCAACACCACGGTGGTCGATGTATCGGCGCCGATGACGGTCAAATACACGCTGCACGGCGAACACGCCGCCGACGCGCTGATCGGCATCGCCTCGGCCGAGGGCATCGAGGCCGCGCTCGACAAGGAGCAGCGGCAGATCGCCGTCACGTTCCCGGCCGGATTCAGCGCGGGGCACCTGATCGTGGTGGCCTACGACATGCTGGAACACACGGTGCTGCGCCCGGTCTTCTTCGCAAAGGCCACGAGCGACCGCATCGAAATTCGGACGGCCGACGAGCTGGTGCAGTTCGCCGCCGATGTCAACGCCGGCACGGGCGCACAACTGATGAAGGCCGTGCTGATGAACGACATCGACCTGAAGGACGTCGCACAATGGACGCCCATCGGCAACGGCACGTTCGCCGCCACGACGGCGGTATCCACCTCTGCCGGAGCCGCCTTCGAAGGGACGTTCGACGGGCAGGGATACGTTCTGCGCAACCTCAGAATGGAAGCGGCGCTCACGGGCGACAATCAGGCATACGGTCTGTTCGGCGTACTGAAAGGCGCCACGGTCAAAAACCTCGTGCTGGGAGCCGAAACGGGCGACACGGGATCGTTCAAGGTCTCGGGCAACGGCATCACCTCGACGGGTGTCATCGCCGGGGCCAGCATCGAATCGACGGTCGAGGAGTGCACCAATTACCTCCCGATGGAGTGTCTGGGCAACGGCACTTCGAACAAATTGATGACCATGGGTCTCGTGGGCTTCGTCTACGGAGCCGGCACGAGCGACGAAACCGTCACGAAGCTGGTCGGGCTGAAGAACTACGGCACCATGAAGGCCGCGCCGGGAGCCGCCAACGCCAACGGATTCAACTCGACGCAGGCGGGCTGCATCGCGGGGCTTTCGAACACCTCGCGCACATCGACCTTCAGAAACCTCATCACACGCTGTGCGAACTACGGCGACATGACCGTTTCGACGGGCCGCGCCTCGGGTATCGTGGCCGCGGCGAACACCTTCACGATGGTTTCCGAGTGCGAGAACCACGGCGACATGCTGAACACCTACGGCGAATCGGGCGGCGGACGTCTGGGCAACATCACCTGCATCCTCGGCACCGCGTCGGTAGTTGACGGCTGCATCAACTACGGCGACGTCGTAGCCACCAACGCCAAGACCCATGCCGGAGGACTCGTCTGTCTGACCAACTCCGCCGACAGCGAAGTCCTGAACTCGGCCAACTACGGCAATGTGATCGCCGACCTGACGACCTACCGCGGGACGCTCGTGGCCAACATCAACAACGGTGCGAAACTGGACAACAACACCGCCGGGGGCGGCGTGGGATCGTACAACGGCGGCAGCTATGTGATGGCCGCCATCGACGAGACCAACTACATGGACTACATCGGCCTGATAAAGACCGGCAACGAGGACAAGGTGACCAACACCAAATACGGGGGCGACATCTCGACGGCCAAGGGCATCCGCACGGCCGACGATCTGGTGGCTTTCGCGGCGGCGGTCAACGCCGGAGGGTCGCTCGACGAGTGGCTGAACGAGGACGGCGAGGTGTGCCTGCTGACCAATATCGACATGGCGGCGGTTACGGAGTGGACGCCGATCGGCAAGGCGGCTTTCGAACTCGCAAGCAACAAGCTCACCCTCACGGGAACGCCCTTCGCAGGGCATTTCAACGGGCAGGGCTACCGCATCCGCAACCTGAAAATGGTCGCTGCGGGCAGCGAGGCGGGCGCGACATACGGACTGTTCGGGGCTTTGGCCCCGGGCGCCGTGGTCGAGAACTTCTCGTTCGACACGGGCTGTTCGCTGACCGTCACGGCCACGGCAGGTTCGTCGAACGGCGTGGTGGCCGGAATGGTCTACGACGCCACCGTGCGCGACATCACGAGCGGCGCACCGATGCATTTCCAAGGCACGGCGGGCAGCGTCCGCATCACGATGGCCCTGATCGGCACGGCCTTCGCCAAAGAGGGCGTCACGATCGACAACGTGAACAACAACGGCGCGATCACGGCCGAAAACCGCGACAACAACACCGCCGGAGGCGCCACGGGCTACCACATCGCCGGTATCGTGGGATTTGCCTCCAACGACGGGGAATCGCAGCAGAAAGTCGTCATCTCCGACTGCATCAACTACGGCAACATGACCTCGGCGACAGGCCGCACATCGGGTATCGTCGCCGCGGCCAACCGCTACACCCAACTGACCAACTGCGTCAACCACGGCGACCAGATGAACACATGCCCCAAGGAAGACGCCGGACGTCTGGGCAACATCACCTGCAACATGGGCACCGGCTCGTCGATGAGCGGCTGCACGAACTACGGGGACCTCACCTCGACGACCAAGGCGCGCTGCGGCGGCATCACGTCGCTGTCGAACACCGCCGCGTTCGAGAACTGCGCCAACTACGGCACGATCCTCAGCGACGGCAACCGCGGCGTCTTCTGGGGCTACAACAACAACCCAGCGCAATGGACCAACTGCACCGCAGGCGGCAAGGTAGGCACCTACAACAACGGTTCGCCCGTCTTCGACTCTTACGCCGAGGCCGATCAAGCCAACTACCTGGGCAAGCAGGGCTCGAACAAATCGACGCTCACGAACATCGTCTACCAGCTCGGCAATTCGGGCGGCGGCAACCCGGGCGGCAATGCCGAACTGCGCATCCTGTTCATCGGCAACAGCTTCACGAAAGACGCCGTGGAGCACCTGCCGGGCATGCTGAAAGCCGCGGGACTCGACAAGGTGAAGATGACCCACATGTACTACGGAGGCCGCACGGTCCCCGAGTACAACAACGGATTCGCCACCGTGAGCGACTACCGCTGTTACGAGTGCGGTCCGGGAGCCGCCGGATGGACCGAACTGATGAACAAGACGATCAAGGAGGTCGCCGCCTCGGACCGGTGGGATATCGTGACCATTCAGGAGCACACGGGCAAGGTCAACGCATGGTCGTGGACCGCGGCCGAGAAGGAGGCCCTGCAAGGGTTGATCGACAACGTCAAATCGACGCAGACCGGGCCCATGCCCAAGTTCTGTTACATTCTGTCGCAGGCCTACGGCGATCCCGCCATCGTCAGCTACTCGCAGCAGACGGTGATCGTCAACAATTTCGCCTCGTCGCAGGCGGACATGTACGCCGCCATCGTCGCACAGGGTAAAAAGGTGATGGACGAAGTCGCGTTCGACGACGTGATCGCCACGGGAACCGTCCTGCAGAACCTCCGCACATCGAAACTCCAGAACTCGATGGACATGACCCGCGACGGGTACCACATGGACTACGGCATCGCGCGTTACGCCGCCTCGTGCGCCGTCTTCGAGAAGCTAATCTCCCCGGCTTTCGGGGGTGTGACGCTCGACGGCAATTCGTTCCGCTACACGACCTCGAACACCACCGCGGGCAGCTATTCGACGCCCGTTACCGACGCCAACGCCCCGATAGCCCTGCAGGCGGCACGCTATGCCCTTGCAACGCCCTATGCCGTGACCGACATGTCGGACATCGACAAGGAGAAGCCCGACAACGGCATCGAGGATACGGAATTCGACGACGACAAGAACAAAGAGTAAACCCCGACCGACATGAAAAAACTGTATATCATCCTGTTAAGTGCGGTGCTGCTGTTCGCCGGCTGTACCCGGGACCCCGAAATCACCGACCCGGCGCCGCTTCCCGCCTCGTCGGGGCTGATCATCAAGGCCGCCTGCACGGCGGCGACCCGCACCGACATCAACGAAGGCAAGAGCACATGGGAGGCCGGCGACCGCATCACGGTCGTCTACGACGGCACGGCCTATGAATACACCGCCGCCGAAGCGGGCTCCACGACCACCTTCACCAGCGAGGCGGGCATCGTCTCCTACGACGCTTCGAAACCGCTGACGGCCTACTACCCCGCCACGACCGCCGAAGGCACGGTCGGCGTGGAGGCCCGGCGCACGATCTCCTTCCAAGGCGCGGAGCAGGTCAACACGGCCCGCGCACCGCTGGTCGGCACGCCGCTCGAAAACAACCTTTCGGAAGGGGCTCTGCACGTCTCGTTCCGCAACATCTTCTCGGTCATCGAGCTGCGCATCGATGCCGGCGAGCTGGACAGCCCGGCCCGGTCGATCGCCGTGGAACCCGCCTCGGAGGAGGGTTTCGAGGGTTACCTGACCTTCTCCGGCACGGTCGATCCTGCGACGCTCGCCCTCACCCCAGCAGCCGACGGAACCGGCACGAAGCTGACGCTGGACTTCCCCGAAGGGGCCGACCTGACCAAACCCCAGACCGTCAAGTTCCCCGTCGGACGTTTCACCTCCCCGGCCGGACTGAAACTCACGCTCACGACGGCCGACGACAAGACCTACACGAAGAACGTCTACAAATCGGGCATACGCACCTATAACGAGAAGGACGGCACGTTCTCGGCCCGCCACTTGGCGAAAGCGCTCTACGCCTTCGCGCCTCCGGGCGGCATCTGGACGGCTGACGACTTCGTGGAGTTCGCCGCAGCGGTCAATGCGGGCGAAACCCTCGCCCCGTGGCAGAACGAAGAGGGTGTCGTCGTGCTGCTCGACGATATCGACATGACGGGCGTCACGACGTGGACGCCCATCGGCGACGCGACCTTCGCACTGGCCAGCAACGCCCTCACGATCAGCACGGGACGTCCCTTTACGGGCTTCTTCGACGGGCAGGACCACACGATCAGCAACTTCAAAATGGTCTGCGACAACGCCACGCCCAACCGTGCATGGGGATTGTTCGGCGCACTGGGCCCCGGGGCCGTCGTCGAGAACCTCGTCTTCGACGCCTCCTGCTCGCTGGAGGTCAAGGCCTCGAAAGCCACCGACTGCGGTATGCTGGCCGGGCTGGTCTACGACGCCACCGTGCGCAACGTCACCAACAACGCCCCGATGTCGTTCGACGGCTCGGCGGGCAACGTCCGGATGACGATGGGCATGATCGGGCTCGCCTTCGCCAACGAAGGGGTCGTGATCGACCGCCTGACCAACGAGGCCGACCTCACGGGCGAAGGCGGCAACAACACGACCAACGGCGCGACGGGCGTACAGATCGGCGGCATCTGCGGATTCAGCACCAACCACGCCAGCTCAGCCAACGCCGTCACGTTCACCGGCTGCGTCAACCGCGGCAACCTCTCGACCAAGGCCGCCCGCGCCTCGGGCATCGTCGCCGCGGCCAACCGCTACACCCACCTGACCGACTGCACCAACTATGGCCACAACGACAACGCCTTCGCCACGTCGGGCAACGCCCGCATCGGCAACATCACCTGCATCACGGGCACGGGCGCCAAATTCACCAAGGTCGTGAACCACGGCGACGTGATCTGCCGGACGAACGGCGCGGCGGGCAGCATCGTCTGCCTCGTGAACCACGACGACAACGAGTTCGTGGGGTGCGAGAACTACGGCCGCATCATCTCCGACCGCGACAACAACAACTACAAAGGGACCTTCTTCGGGCAGTGCAACAAGGCCGCCGTATTCCGCAACTGTATCGCGCAGGGCGACGTAGGCACCTACAACGGCGGCAGTTACGTCATGGTCGGGGTCAACGCCGACAACTACATGGACTATCTCGGCGCCCACAGCGCCGATGCCGTCAACGTCACGCGGGAGAACATCCTCTACTACCCCGCCGGGTCGAACACCCCTGCCGAAGCGACCTTCAGCGTCGCACCCGGAACGGTCGGGCTGAACGCCTTGGGAACCAACGCCGCCGTCGTGAGCCTCTCGGCCGCCGACTACGACTGGACCGTGAGCACGGGCGGCAGCGAATGGGTGAAGGTCACCGACCTGAACGACATGCCGCTCGCAGCGGGCACGAAAAGCCCCTACGTCCAGCAAATCCGCATCACGGCCGACGTGAATCCGCAGACCGAACCGCGCCCCGCGACGGTCACCTTCACCTCCACGGACCTGACGCAGACGGCGACCGTCGCAATCACGCAGGAGGCGGCGGGCCCGGCCTTCCCCAGCCAGTGGATCTTCTCGGCATCGACCGTCGGGCAGTACAACACGTCGTGGAGCGCCTCGAACATGCTTCCGTCGACCTCGGGCAGTTCGGGCTACATCTCCGTCGTGCGCGGCGAAGCCAACGCCGGGCGGGAGTTCACCCGCACGGTCAACTCCTACAAACCCACCGTCTCGACGATGGTCGAGGGCGACTACTGGCTCTACACCCTGCCCGTGAAGCGGCTCGAAGCCGGCACGGCCGTCGAGTTCGACGCCACGATGGCGGGCGAGGCCAATTCGCCGAAATACTTCATCGTGGAGTATCTCGACGGAGGTGTCTGGAAGAGTGTCGAAGAGGACCTGCTCACCGCTCCCGAAGACCCCTCGATCCGCTACACCTACAAGTGTTCGGGCGTGGCATCGGGAACCAACTACCAGCACGCCAGCGTCATGCAGACCATCCGGTTCGCCGCCCCCGTCGAGGGTGCGGTGCAGATCCGCTGCCGCGCCGTGGGACGCTACACCTGCACGGGAGGCACGCAGAGCATCTCGGCGAGCAGTTCGGCGAGCCTGCTGCCGCCCTACGGATTCTCGGGCTCCTATGTCCAGAACCTCGGCACGGCGGTCCCGGGCGACACGAAAAAGGTACTCTGTCTCGGTAATTCGTTCTCCTACTACAGCAACCCGGCGTGGATGCTCAAGGAGATTGCGTGGAACGAAGGCCACTACCTTAATGTCAAGGGCCATTTCAAGGGTTCGCAGAACTTCGGACAGCAACTGGGACTCTCGTTCTCGACCGACGCCATCGACATCGGGGGCTACGACTACGCCTTCATTCAGGACCAGAGCCAGAACCCCGCGACCTACGGACGCGACGGCACGGCCTCGATAGCGGCCAACTGCACGGCGTTGGCGGACAAAATCCGGGCGAAATCGGCCTCCTGTCAGGTCATCCTCGAACAGACATGGACCTTCTCGGCCAGCAGCTACGGCGGGTTCACCGATTTCGCAACCTTCGAAAGCTACAACGCCGCAGGCGCACACGCCATGGCCGAAGCCGCCGGAACGTGGGTGTCGCCGATCGGCGTGGCGTTCCGCATCGTGCGCGAGGGAGCGTCGGGCATCAACCTCTACCACACCGACAACAAGCATCAGTCGGTCTACGGCGCCTACCTGAAAGCCTGCGTCAACTACCTCGTGCTTTACGGGGAGGCGTTCGGCAGCTCGCCCGCCGACTGCGGCATCGAGTCCTCGAAAGCCGCTTACCTGCGCAGCGTCGCCGAACAGGTCGTGCTGGGACATGAAAATGAATACTTAATCCAACGATAACCGATGATACAACGAATCACCAAACTGCTGATCCTCGCGGCGGCTCTCTCGGGAGCCGCCTGCGGGGAACAGGCCGGCACGCAGCAGCCTGCGAACCGCGCCGCGGCCATCGTCGCCGAAATCCACAACCCCGCCTCGAAAAAGGTGCTTGTCGCCTCCCACCGGGGCGACTGGCGCAACTGGCCCGAAAACTCGATCCCGGCCATCGAGTCGGTCATCCGCATGGGGGTCGACATCATGGAGCTGGACCTCAAGCTGACCCGGGACAGCGTGCTGGTGCTCTGCCACGACCACACCATCGACCGGACCACCAACGGCAAAGGACGCGTCCGCGACATCACCTACGACTCGATCCGCCGCTGCAAACTGCGCCGGGCCCACAACGTCATCACCGACAACCTGCGGATGCCGACGCTGCGCGAAGCGCTCGAAGTGTGCAAGGACCGCATCGTGGTGAATGTCGATCAGGGTTACGAATACTACGACCTTGTACTGGCCGTCACCGAGGAGCTGGGCGTCACGGAGCAGATACTCATCAAGGGCAAGCGTTCGCCCGAGGTCGTGGCCGCGAAGTTCGCCGAACACCCCCGCAACATGATGTACATGCCCATCATTGACATTCTCAAACCTAAAGGACAGGCGCTTTTCGCCGAATACCGGAAGGATGGCATCACCCCGCTGGCCTATGAAATCTGCTGGGACCGCCCGGCGCCCGAGGTCGACGCCTGCATGCGCGAGGTTGTCGCCGGCGGTTCGAAACTCTGGGTCAACTCGCTCTGGGCGTCGCTCTGCGGCGGACTGGACGACGATGCGGCCTTCGACGGCGCCCCGGCCGAGGTGTACGGGAAACTGGTCGATATGGGCGCCACCATGATCCAGACCGACCGCCCCGAACTGCTGATCTCCTACCTCCGCTCGCGCGGACTGCACGATTAATTCCAAACAAACTCCGATATGAAAAAACTACTGCTCCTGTTGCTGTGCGCCGGATTCCTCCACACCGGGCCCGCTTTCGGGTGGGGACGCGAGGGGCACGAGACCATCGCCAAGATCGCCGAGCGCAACCTGACGAAGAAAGCGAAAAAACGCATCGAAAAATACCTCGGAGGACACTCCGTCGTCTACTATGCCAAGTGGATGGACGAATACCGCAAGACCCCCGAATATGCCTTCACCGACGGCTGGCACACGGCGCCCGTCGATGCCGAGCTCCGGTACACCGACGAATTGCTGAACCCGAAACGGGGCAATGCCATTTACGGGTTGGAACTGGCCGTCGGGAACCTGAAAAATTACCGCAGTCTCACCGACTCGGCCGTGGCCGTCAACCTCAAATACGTCATTCATCTGGTGGGCGACATGCACTGCCCGGCGCATATCAAGTACACGACCCACAACATGAAATACGACGTGCTGCTCGAGGACAAATACCGCAAACCGCACAAATTCTATGTCCATAGTGTCTGGGACAACGAGATCATCACCACCACGCGCATCTGGTCCGTCAGCGAATGGGCCGATGAACTCGACCGGGTTTCGAAGGCCGAACGGCAGGCCATCGCCGCCGGAACGCCCCGCGACTGGCTGCACGATGCCGCCGTATGCTGCGAAGTGCAGTTCGAATGGGCCAAACCCGACGAACGGCTGGGGCAGGATTTCCTAAACAAGGCGCTGCCGCTGGTCGAAAGCCAGATCCAAAAGGCCGGATACCGGCTTGCCCGGATATTGAACGATCTTTTCGATTAAAGGACAACAAAACCGATATCCATGAGCCGTATTACGGAATTCTACCGCATCAGCCCTGCGGCTCCTGCCCGGGAGCAGGACGAGGTGTCGCGTGACAAGTACTACCGCCGCCTGCGCCTGCAGGCATTCACCGCCGCAACGCTCGGATACAGTCTCTACTACGTCTGCCGCACCAGTCTCAACGTCATGAAGAAGCCCATTCTCGACAGCGGGTCCTTGGACGCATCGCAGTTGGGAGTCATCGGCTCGGCACTCCTCTTCGCCTATGCCATCGGCAAGTTCGTCAACGGATTCATTGCCGACTACTGCAACATCAAGCGCTTCATGGCCACGGGACTCATCGTCTCGGCCGCAGCCAATGCCCTGATGGGGCTCATGGGGCTCGCACATTCCGTAGTCCCAACGGCCGTGATATTCGTTGCATTCGCCGTGATGTGGGGACTGAACGGGTGGGCGCAGTCCATGGGGGCGCCTCCGGCCATCATATCCCTCTCCCGCTGGTATCCGCTCAAGGAGCGCGGAACCTACTACGGATTCTTCTCCGCAAGCCACAACCTCGGGGAGTTCTTCTCATTCCTTTTCGTAGGCTCCATCGTCTCCTTTGCGGGGTGGCAGGCCGGGTTCTTCGGATCGGCCGTGGCAGGAGCCATCGGCGTGGTGCTGGTACTCTGCTGGCTCCACGACACTCCGGAGTCGAAGGGACTGCCCCCGGTCGAGGCGCTGGCCCATGAAAAACCCGTCCCCGGAGCGGAGAAGTCCGTCAAAGAGATTCAGAAGCAGGTGCTCAGAACACCGGCCGTGTGGGTGCTGGCTGCGGCGAGCGCATTCATGTACATCTCGCGCTATGCCATAAACGGTTGGGGCGTGCTGTTCCTCCAAGAGGCAAAGGGATTCTCCGACGTCGAGGCCATCTCGATCGTCTCGATAAACGCACTGCTGGGAATACTCGGAACGGTACTTTCGGGGTGGTTCTCGGACAAGCTGTTCAAGGGCGACCGGAAGATTCCCGCGCTGCTGTTCGGCATACTGAACTCCGTGGCGCTGGCGCTGTTCCTATACGGTGGAAACGCCATGTGGGTGAACGTCCTCTCGATGGTGCTGTTCGGAATAGCCATCGGGGTCTTGATCTGCTTCCTCGGCGGATTGATGGCCGTGGACATCGTGCCGCGAAAGGCCACGGGTGCCGCGCTGGGGGTCGTGGGAATAGCAAGCTACATCGCAGCGGGCATTCAGGACGTGGCGTCGGGATGGCTCATAGACAGACACATCACCGTAGCCGCCGACGGCGCGAAGCACTACGATTTCGGGCCTGTGGCACTATTCTGGATCGCGGCATCCGTAATATCATTTCTGCTCCCGCTGGTGAACAAAAAGAAATCGGCTGAGATATGACAAAAATACAGGGTTGTTCAAGAAGAAACGTATCATCTACACGGACAAATAATCTGTAAAAATTCAGAAAAACAGGATCATCCATACTGCAATGCACCCTAAAAGTTTTTGTCTAACTTTTAGGGTGTTTTTATTGCAACCATCCGAACGGGAAAGAGAAATCCGGAATCTGAGAAAACCCAGTTTAGACCGAAAGAAAAATCTTTGACACGGAAAGACAAAAATAAATCCACGGGAATCCGTTTCTTTACATAATAATCGAAACTACATGCCTATGAAAAAAATCGTTTACTCTCTGCCCAATTGTCTTTCCACCTTGCTATTTTCAATACTGATCTGTATCATAGGCTGTTCAAACAAAATTTCCTCCGATTTCGCGGACAGTCGGTATGACCCGTTCATCGTCCGCGGCAACCAGCAGTTCCACTGCGGGCAGGCAGTATTCCACGGGGATTCGGAGCAGCCCGGACACCTCGAACACCCGGACTACAATTGGCTGACAGCCGACAGGCATCCCCGGCTACTAATGAATGCCGAAGCGTTCGAAGCGATGATGGAACACGTCCGGACCGGAACCAATCCGGTACTGGTGCGGCTTCACGAAGCCAACCTGCGGCAAGCCGACATCTCCGGGATGGCCTCCGCGCCGCTCGTTTACCAGCTCGATGCTGCGCAGAAACGGATTCTCCACATCTCCTCTGCCGCCCTGCTGCGCATCTTCTCCTGTGCCTACGCCTACCGCGCCACGGGCGACCGCAAATACCTCGAACATGCCGAGAACGACATCAACACCGTCTGCTCCTTCGCCGACTGGAATGGCCAGCGCCACTTCCTCGACGTCGGCGAAATGGCCGCGGCCGTAGCGCTGGGCTACGACTGGCTCTACGCCGACCTGAAACCCGAAACCCGCGTCAATGCAGAAAGGGCGCTGCGCGAATATGCGTTCACGGCGGCAGGGCAATACGGGGCTAATTTTTACAAAGCCTCCAACAACTGGAACCAAGTCTGCAATGCCGGACTGGTCTGCGCCGCACTGGCGATCTACGAAACCTGTCCCGAGACGGCCCAAGCCATCATCGAAAAATCGTTGGAATCGAACCGCACGGCCGTCAAAAACATCTATTCACCCGACGGAAACTACACCGAAGGCTACGGTTACTGGGAATACGGTTCGGTATTCGAAGTACTGATGCTTACGGCGCTCGAAACAGCCGCCGGGTCCGATGACAACATTTCCGCCACGACGGGATTCGACCGCACATCCGAGTGGCTGCTCTACATGGTCGGCATGAACAATCAATGCTTCAATTTCTCGGACAACAGTTCGAGAGTGAGCCCCTCTATTCCGAACTGGTATTTCGCAGACAAGTTCAAAAAACCCGCACTGCTTTACAACGACCTGCGGCTGCTCGAAGCGAGGAACTACAATTGGAACCACCGCCTGCTGCCGATGGTAATGGTCTTTGCGGGCAGGATCGACCCGGACAGCGTGACCCCGCCGACCCGGAAGCTCTGGGCCGGGACGGGCGATACGCCGGTCGTGCTGATCCACACCGACTGGAGCTGGAGCGAAACGGACAAATACTTGAGTATCAAGGGCGGATCGGCAGGAAGCAGCCACGCACACATGGACGCCGGATCGTTCGTCTACGACGCCTACGGCGTGCGGTGGTCGATGGACATCGGCCGTCAGAGCTATGCTCCGCTCGAAGTAGCGCTCAAGGCGCTGGGCGGAAACCTATGGTCCATGAGACAAGCATCGATGCGCTGGGACGTGTCGCGACTGAATAATTTCTTCCATAGCACGATCTCGGTCAACGGCGCCAAGCATCGTGTGGATGGCGCCGCAACGCTCGTACAGGTCATCAATACGGCGACGGAACAAGGCGGAACCTTCGACCTCTCGACCGTGATCGGGGACCAGATATCCTCGGCACTGCGCACTGTAAAACTCATCGACGACAAAGACCTGACGGTCATCGACGCTATTACGGCCCGCACAGACCGAAACGCCAAAGTCCGCTGGACCCTAGTTACGCCGGCCGTACCGGTCGTGGAAAACGATCGGATCGTACTGACGAGCAACGGCAAGACCATGTACCTGACCGCTGCGGAGGAGGGCGGGACGCAAATCGTCTACAAAACATTCAGCACCGATCCCGTCCACAGCTACGACGATCCTAATCCGGGTGTTTACCGGGTCGGATTCGAGGCGACCGTAGCCGCAGGCAGTTCGGCGACCTTTACCACAACGCTCTCACCCGGGAAGTAGCATCTCCGAGCAATGAGGAAGGCCAGTTCCTGCAAAAAACGACCGTTTTGGAATACCGCAAACAAAATAATGTAAATTTGTCAAAAGACATCCCCTTTGATTAACTCCCGATGACCCGGAAAAAAGAGACTCACGAGCGCACAATCGAACGTTTCTGCAAATATATCCTCCTGTGGACGATGTCGTTCTGCTCCTATGGGGCCTGGGCAGGTCCGCAGCTTATCCACCATCTCCCTAACCTGACAATCCACGGTTTTGCACAGGACAAGGTCGGCTATGTCTGGATCGCCACCGACAACGGCCTGTGCCGCTATAACGGACAATTCTATTATTACTACCAAAACGAACCGGAAGACCCGGCGTCGCTCCCCGGCAACCGGGTGTCCGACATCCGCAGCGACGGGAGCGGCACGCTGTGGATCGTCACTTCCGGAGGAGTCTGCACCTACGATGCGCAGCTCGACAGTTTCCGGAGACTGCTCGGCAGGGAAGGATTCTGCAAGGCGGTTTTGAACGGGGAGCATGTCGTCTGCTCCGGACCCGGCGGAATGGCCCTTTTCGACAGCGAAGGCCGTCTGCTCCTCGAAAAGCGGGACACGCCCCGGCACGGCCCCGTCGTACTGGAAGCCGATCCGAACGGATATTTGTGGGGGGGGGTAAACGGAGGCAGGGTTTTCAAATACGACCGCGACCTGAACGTATGCGACTCACTGACGCTGCCCGACTCCGCGGAATTCCTGAGTAGCTGCCGCGACGCCGCAGGCCGGATCTGGTTCGGAACCCCGAGCGGAATCCACATTGTCGATCCCTGCACCGGCGCACTCGTCGAAACGGACGAATCGCTGCATACATGCCTCACCGCGGTCTCCCAGTCCGCGATACTCTCACTGACGGCCATCGGCGAGACGATCTATATCGGAACGCAGGGGGACAACCTCCACCAAATCGACATTCGGACCAATGCGCTGAAAAAGAATATTGTGACACGGGGAACGCCCGGACTCAACTACACCAGTGACTTTTCCTGCTGTTTCTTCGATTCGGAGAACAATTTCTGGATCGGTACGGGCGACCGCGGCTACTCCGTGCGCTATGCCAACGAAAAGGAATTCACACGGTCGGTGCGGCTGGGCAAACAGACCCAAGGCAAATTCATCAACGCCATCACAATCTCGAAGGACGGAACCCGCTGGATCGGGAGCCGGTTCAAAGGCCTGCTGGCTTACAGCAGCCAGCTCGACCTGAAATGGTACACGATGGAAAACTGTACCCTCATGCAGCAGCTCGACAGCAAGAACATATCGGCGCTCTTCGCCGATTCGTCCGGGCGTCTCTGGATTAATATCGACGACCGTATCGCCTGCTGCAACACCAGTCAACTGACGATTTCCGACTATATTCTACTCCCGGAGCGGTTCTCCGCCAACCGGTTCTGCGAAGATACCCGGCATAACGTGTGGGCGGCGACGACCTCGGGGCTCTTGGTTTACGACGGTACGCGCCTGCGGGCCACACGCTTCGAAGGCTGCGACGTGCAGGATGTCATCCGCCTCGACGATACGACGATGCTGGCGGCGGTATTCCGGCAAGGACTTTTCGCCATCGACAGCCGCAGGCTCGAATGGCAGCCCTATCTCGAAGCCCCGGACAGCCTTACGGCCACCGCATTGCGCCATGCAACCTGCCTGTTGAAAGACAAAGACGGCCAGTTATGGATTGGAACCCGTTCGAAGGGTCTGCTGCGGTATCATTCGATACAGGGGTTCAGAACCTACACCCTGAAGGACGGTTTCGCAAGCAACGAAATCGCCGCCGTCGCGCAGGACCGGAAAGGCAACATGTGGGCAGCTACCTCATACGGCCTCTCGCTCATCACCTCCAGTTCGGAACGGATTATCACCTACCTGCGTTCCGACAAGATGCAAACCCAGCAGTTCCATCCCCGATGCGTATGCAATACATCTAACATGCTCTATTTCGGCGGAAACATGGGGCTCGTGCATTTCAAGCCCGAGAGCATCCTGCCTAAGATTTCGAAACGTCCCGTGCGGCTGGTGCTCCGGGAGATCAAGGTCAACAGCGTCGTACAGCAACCCTCGGACGACGGTATTCTCACGCAGCAGCTCAACGACACCGAACGGATCGTACTCGACCACAAACAGCGCAACCTCGACATCAACTACGAGGCACTGGCGTTTCTCTCCCCCGAGAAAATCCGCTACGCCTACCGGCTTCACGGCGGCGACATCGACGAGGAATGGAACTACGTCGAAAACCGCACCAGCGCCAACTATTCGCACCTGCCCGCGGGCCGCTACGTCTTCGAACTGACGGCGCAGAATCCCGACGGATTCTGGAACAGCGAGCCGCGGCGGCTGGAGATCGTCATCAAACCCTCCCCGCTGCTCACATGGTACGCCTTTCTGTTCTACATCCTGACCGCCGGAACCGCCGCATGGTTCGCAAACAGGCTGTTCCTGCGCCGTCGACTGCAGAAAATGGAACTGGAGACCACCCGCAAGGAGCTGGAGCGCGAGAAGGAGCTTACAAACATGAAAATCAATTTTTTCACCAACATTTCACACGAACTGCGGACGCCCCTGACGCTGATCTACGGCCCGGTGAACATGCTACCCGACATACAGGACAAAAAACGCCTGCACGAACTGATCAATCTGATTAACGACAACATCCAACGGCTGCTCAAACTCGTCGACCAGACCCTCAGTCTGAGCCGCATCGAGAACGATACGCTGCCGCTTTCGGTCTGCCGGCAGGACATTCTCCCCTTGGTCGAACGCATGATGGCCGGATTCGCCTGCTACGCCCGCGAAAAGCGAATCGCCGTAAGCATGACGAGCACGCCGCCGGGCAGGATGATCGTTGCCGTCGATGCGGACAAATTCAGCAAAATACTTTCGAATTTGGTTTCCAACGCCCTGAAATACACCCCCAAAGACGGCCATGTAGAGGTAGCTTTGGCACTTACCGACACGCTGCCGAAAAAACTCACCGCCGCCGCATCGTCGCACTATTTGGTAGCGAGCGTCACCGACAACGGCGCAGGCATGAGCCAGAAAGATGTGGAACGCATCTTCGAACGCTACAAACGGCTGACGGCGAGCGAACACAGCTCGGCAGGCTCCGGAATCGGGCTCCACTATGTGAAACAGTTATTGCTGATTCACAAAGGCAGCATCGTGGCCGAAATCCGGCCCGAGGGCGGCATGCGTTTCACGTTCGCCATTCCGGTCGACGAGAGCCTCTACGACATCGCAGGCGAACCCACCGTCGAGGCCGAATTCATCGACGGCATGGCGACCGCCATAGCCGACTGTCCGGGCGACAAACCCGATACGACGCAGGAGACGGGGCCGAGGCCGAAGATGGTCATCGTCGAAGACAACCCGCAACTGCGGCGCTACTGCCGTCAGATATTCGCCCCGCAGTTTGACGTTTTCACGGCGGACAACGGCTCCGACGGATTCGACCTGATTCACGCCGAGATGCCCGACATCGTGATTACCGACGTGCTGATGTCGAAGATGGACGGGTATGAATTGTGCCGGAAAATCAAGACGGACGTACTGCTGAGCCACATCCCGGTGGTGATACTCACCGCCAAGGTCACCGATCAGGACAAAATCACCGGCTATCAGGAGGGGGCTGATGTCTACATGACCAAGCCGTTCAATCCTACGCTGCTGCAAACGGTGGTCGGCAACCTGCTGACCTCACGCAGCAAACTGCGCGAAATGCTCCTGTCGGGCGCCGAAAAGCCCCGCAGCGAACCCGAAGGAGGCGGAGAAATCAGGCTTTCGTCCGCCGACCGCGCATTCGTGGACAAACTCTGCCAATACGTCGATGCCAATATTTCGGACTGCTCGCTCAGTATCAGTGCCATCAGTACGGAAATGTGTATGAGCCGCGCCAGTTTCTTCCGTAAAATCAAATCACTTACGGGTGTTACACCCAATAATTTTATCTTGATCTACCGACTGAACAAAGCCGCGGCGATGATCCGCAGCCGGGAGTACCGTCTCAACGAAATCGCCGACATGGTAGGATTCAGTTCGCAATCGCACTTCTCGCGCTGTTTCAAACAGCATTTCGGAATGGCCCCGAAAGACTATACGGATCACGGAGGGGGGGGGTGAACGACCCCTGCGAAGAGCAAATTGAGATTCTGAGACATATTTTTAAGACCGCCGGACCGGAGGATTAACAGACGCAGGAATACTTTTGCAGAAACAAAACATTCCTGACATGACCCGAACACTTCGAATCATTCTGACCCTCTGCCTGCTCGCCTCCGCCGGAACCGGCGCCGCACAGAGCATCGTCCGCAAGTCTTTCGCCCGCGCAGCGCAACAGACTGCGCTGATGGATTCGCTCACCCCACCCAACCGCTTTCCTGCCTCGTGGGAACACGACGGAACCACCCGTCTCAACTCGGCAAAGGGCTGGATCAGCGGATTCTTTCCGGGAAACATCTGGTACCTGTATGAATATACGGGAGACGCCAAATGGCTCGAAGCGGCCCGCCGCCGCACGGCGCAGCTCGAAACGCTGCGGCATTACACCCAAACCCACGACGTAGGGTTCATGGTAGGCTGTCCGTGCAGTCTGGCCTACCGCCTGACCCGGGACGACTATTACAAACAACTGATGATCGACGCTTCCGAAGCGTTGATCTCGCGGTTCAACCCCACTGTCGGACTGATCCGCTCGTGGAACAACAAGGATGGAAAGGACAATCCCTTCCGGGTAATCATCGACAACATGATGAACCTCGAAATGCTGTTCCTCGCCTCGGAATTCACCGGCGACAGACGCTACCGCGACATCGCCGTCACCCATGCCGACAACACGCTCAAAAACCACTTCCGGGCCGATAACAGTTGCTTCCACATCCTCTGTTACGACACCCGAACAGGCAAGGTCGTCACGCAGCAGGGCGGACAGGGCTATTCGCAGACTTCGGCATGGTCGAGGGGCCAGAGCTGGGGACTCTACGGATTCACGATGTGCTACCGCTTCACGCACGACCGCCGCTATCTGGACCGCGCCGTGAAGAGCGCCGAATATTTCATCAACCATCCCAACCTCCCCGAGGATATGGTGCCCTACTGGGACTATTACGCACCGGGGATTCCCGACGAGCCGCGCGACGCTTCGGCGGCGGCCGTCACCGCCTCGGCACTGCTCGAACTGGCCAAATACGTTCCCGAGAAGGAAAAACTCTATTATAAAACGGCAAAAAAGATCCTGCACTCGCTCGCATCGGACCGCTACTTGGTTCCCGCGGGAAAGAAGAACGGATTCCTGATCGACCACAGCGTCGGTTCGAAACCCGGCAAATCGCAGGTCGACGTGCCGATCATCTACGGCGACTACTATTTTCTCGAAGCGCTGCTCCGACTGAAAAACTACAAATCCCATAAATAACCATGAAAAAAATCTTAGCGGCACTGCTCCTCATCTGCGCGGTGTGGGGTGCCGGCGCACAGGAACGCAAGTCGATGGACAACCAGACCGTCGACGGTTATCGCGGCATCTGGTTCACGATAGGACAGGCCCGTTCGGGCTACGGCGACAAGTATTCGGGCGGACTGGGCACCTACACCATGAAGCATATCCCGATGGCGGTCTACTCGCCCGAAGCGGACAAAACCTTCTTCGTCTACGGCGGAACGCCCTCCGAAGAGCGGAAATACCTGCTCTGCATGGTCGGCTGCTACGACCATAAGACGGGCATGCTGCGCCGCCCCGTCGTGGTTTACGACAAGGGCGTGGCCGGCATCGGCGACCCCCATGACGACCCGACCATCCAACTCGACAAAGAGGGCTACGTCTGGGTATTCGTCGCCGGACGCGCCAACAAGCGCCCGGGTATCCGCTACCGCAGTACGAAACCTTACGACATCTCGAAATTCGAATATGTCAACGAGAGCATCATGGCCTACCCACAGGTGCATTACCATCCCGAAAAAGGGTTCTTCCTCTTCTTCACGCGCTACGACGGCGTGCGGAGGCTCTTCTTCCAGACCAGCAAGGACGGCATCGGCTGGACCGACTACCGCCAAATCGCCTCGATCATCGACGAGGGCGAAACCAAGTCGGGACACTACCAGTTCACGAACCTCTGCGGCGACAAACTGATGTGCTGTTTCAACCGCCATATCAACGGCAACGTCGATACCCGCACCAACATCTACTACATCCAGTCGGAGGACTGGGGGCAGACATGGACGACCGTCGAGGGCAAACCGATCGACCTGCCGATCACCCGTTCGAAGAACGCCGCCCTCGTGCACAACTACCAAGCCGAACACCGCAACTGCTACATCAAGGACATCAACTACGGACCGGACGGACTGCCCGTGATCCTCTACCTGACGAGCGACAACCACCTGACGGGTCCCGAGGGCGGCGTGCGCAAGTGGCAAACCGTACACTGGGACGGCGCCAAGTGGGTTTACAGCGACATTACGACCTCGACGCACTGCTACGACAGCGGCAGCCTGTGGATCGACGACAAAGGCGTCTGGACCGTCGTCGCACCGACCGACATCGGCCCACAGTACTGGGGCACGGGCGGCGAGATGGTGATGTGGCGCAGCCACGACAAGGGCCGGACGTGGAAGCGCGTCCGCACGCTGACCCACGACAGCCCGCGCAACCACGGTTACGCCCGCCGTCCGCTCCACGCCGATCCGGATTTCTATGCTTTCTGGGCCGACGGCAATCCCGATGCGCTGAGCATCTCGTACCTCTATTTCTGCAACGCCAAGGGCGATGTTTTCCGGATGCCCTATAAGATGGACGCCGAGTGGCAGAACCCCGAGCCCGTGCCCGGCGGAAAACCCCGCGACTGACTTTCATCCTGCCCGTAAACGCATGAAAATACATGCCTTATTTACCGCCGTATTGCTTGCAGCCGCGCTCCTCGGGGGCGCCGGCTGCAACGGCAATACGTCCGAAACCGAAACTCCGCTTCCCGTTCTGGAAAACGCCGGACAGGTGACGCTCGCAGGCGGACGCAACCGGATCGTCTGCCGCTGGACCGGCATGCCGCAGGAGGTCGCATCGATCCGGCTCCGGCTCGGCGACGACGGGACCCCGCACGATATTCCGGCCGGCGACAGCAACGGCGAAAAGGAGCTGACAGGTATCGAAGAGGGCTCCCGGCCGGTCGAGATCCGCTACATCACGAACAACGGAGAAGTTTTCGCAGGTCCTGAGCCGACGGTGACCGTATACGGAGAACGCTACGAAGCGTCGTTGAAAAACCGCACCGTCACGGGGGCCTACTTCGCCGGCGCCTCGGCGACCGTGACGCTCGCCAACTATTGCCCTGAAGGAATCGTCGGGCAGGAATTCTCATACGTCTCGGCGGTCGGAGAGCCCCGGACCCGCTACTGCGAAGCGCGGCACGACGGTTCGAAGCAAACCGTCGCGTTCGACGATGCGGGCGGCGACATCTCGTACCGCTGCGTCTACCGCCCTTCGGAAATCACCGGAGACCTCTTTTACAGCCCGGCGGCAACGATCTCCAACTACGCCCGGGTGGACTCCCCGGAACAGACCCCCGTGGTGGAGGGTTACCGCGGCATCTGGTTCTCGATCGGCCAGGCCGCTTCGGAATACGGGCCCAAATACTCCGGCGGACTGGGCACCTACACGATGAAACATATCCCGATGGCCGTCTACGCCCCGGCCGTCGGACGGACCTATTTCGTCTACGGCGGCGCCCCGGACACGGGCCGGAAATACCTGCAATGCATGATCGGCTGCTACGACCACAAGACCGGACTGCTGCAAAAGCCCCGCGTCGTGCACGACAAAGGTATCGACGGGGTTTCCGATCCCCACGACGACCCGACCGTCCAGATCGACCGGAACGGCTATGTCTGGGTTTTCGTCGCCGGGCGCGCCAACAAACGCCCGGGCATCCGCTACCGGAGCGTCAATCCCTACGACATCTCGGCTTTCGAACGCATCAACGAAAGCATCATGGCCTATCCGCAGGTGCACTACCATCCCGAGCGGGGCTTCTTTCTCTTTTTCACCCGCTATGACGGCGTGCGCCAGCTCTTCTGGCAGACCAGCGAAGACGGCGTGAACTGGACGCCTTACCGGAAACTGGCCTCCGTCAAGGAGGGTTCCGAAAGCAAATCGGGACACTACCAGATCAGTAACATCTGCGGCACGAAGGTCTGCACGGCCTTCAACCGCCACATCAACGGCAACGTAGATACGCGCACGAACATCTACTACGTCCAGTCCGAAGACTGGGGCGTGACGTGGACCACGGCCGACGGCACGGCGGTCACGGTTCCCGTGACGGAGCGCTATTCGAACGCTCTGGTGCGCGATTTCCAGAGCCAAGGACGCAACTGCTACATCAAGGACCTGAATTTCGACGCCGCAGGACGCCCCGTGATCCTCTGCGTCACCAGCGACAACCACCTGACGGGCCCCGACGGCGGCGTGCGCCAATGGCACACGTTCCACTGGACGGGCCGGGAGTGGCGGGAGAGCCTGATCGCCACTTCGACGCACTGCTACGACAGCGGCAGTCTCTGGATCGAAAAGGGCGTATGGACTGTCATCGCCCCGACCGATCCGGGGCCCCAGTACTGGGGCGCAGGGGGCGAAATCGTCGTATGGCGCAGTTTCGACGAGGGCGTCAACTGGCTCCGCGCGCAGACGCTGACCGCGAACAGCACCTACAACCACACCTACATACGGCGTCCCCTCGGCGCCGCGGAGGGATTCTACGCATTCTGGGCCGACGGCAGTCCCGACGCTCGGACCGCCTCGCACCTCTATTTCTGCACCGCCTCGGGCTCCGTCTTCCGCATGCCCTACGACATGACCGACGAATGGGCGGCGCCCGAACCCGTAAACCGATAACCGTAATCAAACTTCCGAACTATGTATAAGACACGATTCCTCCTCTTTCTGTTGGCCGCAGCGCTTTCGGGCGTCCCGGCCGAAGCCGCCAACAAACGCGACACCGAGATCGCCAACCGGGCGGCGCAATGGCAAATCGACAATTTCGGCGAACACCTCTCCCGCCCCGGCAAGCGCAGCGACCAGCACTGGGCCAACGGCGCGCTCTACCGCGGCATGATCGTCTGGGCCGACGTTTCGGGTTACAAGCCCTGCGAGGAGTTCGTCCTCGAAATCGGGCGCCGCAGCGGCTGGCACATGGGACGGCGGCAATACCATGCCGACGATATCTGCGTCGGACAGGCTTACCTAATGCTCTACCAACGCTACAAGGACCCGGCGATGCTGCGCCCCGTAAAACAGCGAGCCGACTCGGTGATCGCCTTCCCGGCGGAGACCAAAATGCACATCAAGGCCAAGAATGGATCGAAGCGCTGGAGCTGGTGCGACGCCCTGTTCATGGCGCCCCCGGTCTACGCCCTGCTGGCGAACATCACGGGCGACAACAGCTACCGGAAATTTATGAACTGCGAATTTTATGCTTCGTCACGCAGCCTCTTCGATGCCGCCGAAAACCTCTATTACCGCGACGCGCGCTACTTCGACAAACGCGAGAAAAACGGTAAAAAGGTCTTCTGGGGCCGCGGCAACGGCTGGTGCTACGCCGCGCTGGCCATCCTGCTCGAAACCCTTCCCGAGAGCGACCCGATGTACGACTACTACCGGCGGATGTTCCTCCGCATGTCGGAAGCCGTCGTCGCTTGTCAGGACGCCCGCGGATCGTGGCATCCGAGCATGCTCGACCACGAAACCTACCCGATGCCCGAAAACAGCGCCTCGGGATTCTTCACCTACGGACTGGCTTGGGGCGTGAATCACGGCCTGCTGACCGCACCAGTCTATAAACGCGCCGCGCGCCGCGGCTGGAAGGCCCTCTGTTCATATGTCGGCCCGGACGGACGCCTCGGATATGTGCAGCCCATCGGCGGATCGCCCCAGCGGACGAACCGCGAAATGACCGAGGTGTACGGAGTCGGCGCCTTCCTGATGGCCGCCTCGGAAATCGTACAAATGTAGCCGCAGGCCGTGCCCGAGAACAATGTGACGCACGGACAAAAAACGAATACACTCATGAAAAACGATTCGCAGCCATCGGAATAACTTTGACTTGACAACCTAAAACACAACCATCACATGAAAACCCTGAAAATCGCATGCACAGCCCTGATTCTGCTGGCAGGGGTCTTCGCCGCGGCCTGCTCCACGGACCCGGAGACCGAAGCCGCCGACCGGGTGGAGATAGACGGGCTGGACGACGGACTGCATTTCCCGTACCACCCCGAAGAGAGCGCCAGTTTCTCGATTTCATCGAACAAAACCTGGTCGATCTCCAAAAGCGGACTCGACTGGCTGACCGTCTCGCAAATGAACGGAGGGTCGAAACTGCCGGCGACAATCTCGCTCTCGGCTGCGCCTAACGACGACCTGGAACGCAGCGGGGAGTTAACCATCTATACCGGTGCCTATGTACAGACAGTAACCGTCACGCAGGAGGCTTTCCCCATCGTACCGACACTCACGCTGGACGGTCTGACCGACAACACGCTCGAATTCGAATTCTCCGACCTCGAGCCCGTCACATTCACACTGTACAGCAACATCGCCTGGACAGCCGACAAGCAAGGCCTCGACTGGGCCGAAGTATCCCCGCTTTCGGGCGAACGCAAACAGGAGGCGACAATCACCGTAACCCCCTCAGCCAACGGAGGCGATGCGCGCCAAGGCACGCTCTCGTTCTGGGGCGAAGGCATGACTCCCGTGGTCGTAACCGTCCGCCAGACCGCTTACCGCGACGATCCGCTGCTCACGGTAACGGGCTTCGGCGAAGACAATACGCTCGCCTTCCCCGAGGCGCCGGAGGCCCCTGCCGCCCTGCAAATCCTTTGCAACCGCAACTGGACCGTCATCAAGGAGGGGCTCGACTGGCTCACCGTCGCGCCCGAATCAGGTACGGCCGGCACCGTACCGGCCGACATAACGCTGACGGCTTCGAAAAACACCGGCGATGCCCGCACCGGCACACTGACCATCCGAGCCGACGATCCCGCGCTGGAAGATGTGGTAATCACCGTTTCGCAGGAGGCCAAGAGCCTCGAACCGATCGCTTGGTGGACACTTTCCGACGAAGCGCTGAAGCAGTACAGCGGCGACAACTGGCTCACCGGCGGCAGAATGTTTGCCGACAAACCCGCCGGAACGACCGCTTA
The DNA here is from genome assembly GCF_900083545.1 of Alistipes provencensis. NCBI lineage: Bacteria > Pseudomonadati > Bacteroidota > Bacteroidia > Bacteroidales > Rikenellaceae > Alistipes > Alistipes provencensis. Next base: position 3,367,959 of record NZ_LT559262.1, read on the forward strand.
CGGCCAATGGAACAAGGTCAACGACGCACCCGTCTACGACCCCGGGTACGTCATCAGCTCCGACGGCAAGGGACACTACGCCGTAAAATCGGTATGGACGGACGACAACCTGGAATTCACCATTCCCGTGAAGAATTTCGCAGCCGGACAGGCCGTCAATATCCGTTACGGTGCGAGGAGCAAGAAAACGGGCGCGCGGTATTGGATAGTGGAGTATTTCGACCAGGGAACGTGGAAACCCACCAGTACGAAAGAATACACTTTCTCCGGAAACGGATTGCACGTCACGGCTACTTACGAACTGACAAAGGCGGACAAGGTAGAGAACATCAATGAAACCGCCCGCTTTACGGAGGCCGTAGACAACGGCGTCATCCGGTTCCGCATCCGCTGCGTCACCGGCACCTGCACGATCGAAGGCAAAGTGATAGCCCAACCCAGCAGCGGTGCCGCCCCCCGCTTCTGTCAGTGGAGTACGGGCGACCACGACGCCATCGCATTCTATCTGGTAGACTGAAACAGCTGAGCGAGGACTGCCGGCCGCGTCACCCGCTGACGGCCGGCAGTCCGCCGCAGCCATTTCCCCAACCTATATAACCAACCTAATCCCAATATGGAAAACTTCTATCTCAAACCGCTCACACCATCGCTGCACGGGCTTCGCCGTCTGGCCGCCATGGTGTTGCTGCTGCTGTTCGCCGCCACGGCAGGACCGGCTGCCGCCAGAGAGCCAGCCGCCGACGCGCAGCAACCGACGATTCAGGCCAAAGGCCGCGTCGTCGACACCAACGGCCATGCGATCGCCGGCGCGGCGATCACGACAAAGGGAGGACCCGCCGGCGGTACGATCACCGACGCACAGGGCGCATTCACACTCCGTGTCCGCAAAGGCGCCGTGCTTCACGTCTCGTTCCTTGGCTACCAGACACGGGAAATCGTCGTCGTCGACGCATCGCCGCTGACAATAAAACTCGCCGAAGAAACGCATCAGGTCGAAGACGTGGTGGTGGTCGGATACGGCGTTCAGAAGAAAGAGAGCGTCCTTGGTGCCATCTCGCAGGTGAATAACGAACAGCTCGTCAATTCGGGCACCACGAACATCACCAACGCCATCGCCGGCAAACTTTCGGGCGTGACGACCATTCAGACGGGCGGACAGCCCGGCAACAACGACGCCAACATCTTCATTCGCGGCGTATCGAGTTGGAACGGGTCCACGCCGCTGGTGCTCGTTGACGGCGTGGAGCGCAGTTTCGCGGACATCGACCCCAACGAGGTCGCCTCGCTGTCGGTGCTCAAAGACGCTTCGGCGACCGCCGTGTTCGGCGCCAAAGGCGCCAACGGCGTCATCATCGTAACCACCCGCACGGGCTCCACGGGCAAGCCCAAGATGAACATCTCGCTCTCCTACGGCATGGACTTCCCGACGATGATCCCCGACCACATCGGCTCGGCGCAGACGGCCGAACTGCTCAACGTGGCGCTGAAAAACGCCCAGAGCTACGGCTCGATGATTCCCCGTTCGGAGATCGAGGAGTATGCCCATCCTTCGTCGCGCATCAATTCGATCCGCTATCCGGACAACGACTGGTTCGACATCGCCATGCGCAAGTGCGCCCAAACCATCAACGCCAACTACAACGTCTCGGGCGGTTCGCAGCGCGTCAAATACTTCCTCTCGCTGGGATATACCCACGAGGGGTCGATCTTCAAGGATTTTTCGGAGTGGAGCAACGCCAATTTCCGCTACGACCGCATCAACTACCGTTCGAACCTCGATTTCGACGTGACGCGCAGCACGAAACTGTCGGTCAAGGTGGGCGGTGTGCTGGGAATCAAAGACACGCCGACGAACAAGACCGTATCGGGCATGTTCAACATGATGTATTCGGCTTCGCCGATGATGTATCCGGCCTACTACCCCGACTGGGTGCTGGAAGAGATTCCCGACACGGACTATCCCGACGCCTCGGGAGGCCGTCTGTCGAGTCCACGCACAGCCTACTTCGGGAACATCCGTACGTCGCTCTCGACGGGCGAGTTCGAACAGACCACGGACAACAAGCTCTATACCGACATCAACTTCGAGCAGAAGCTCGACTTCATCACCAAGGGGCTCTCGGTGAAAGCCAACGTCTCGCTGAGCACCTACTACTCCCGCATCTCGCAGACGGCGACCAACTCCAATCCCACCTTCTACATCGACTGGAACCGGTACGACGCAGGCGACGGCAATCCGTGGATTTACGCCGCAGCCAGCGAACTGATCTACGAAAACACACCCTACGCCGTGACCCGCGGGGCGATGCAGGGCGACTATTACGTCACATTCTACTGGGAGGGTGCCCTGAATTACAACCGCACCTTCGGCGACCACACCGTGACGGCACTGGCGCTCTTCAACCAGCGGGAAAACGTCAAGGGCACGGCCTTCCCCTACCATTCGCAGGGCGTGGTGGGCCGTGTGACCTACGATTACAGGCACAAATACCTCTTCGAATGCAACCTCGGGTACACCGGGTCGGAACAGTTCTCGCCCGAGAACCGCTATGGTTTCTTCCCCTCGGTGGCCATAGGCTGGGTGCCCTCGCAGGAGCGTTTCTGGAAAGAGGCGATGCCTTGGTGGTCGAAACTGAAGATCCGTTATTCGGACGGGCTGGTCGGCAGCGACTCCGGTTCGCGGTGGCTCTATTTCAGCGACTACATCAAGGGCGGCGACAGCTACATCTACGAAGGCGCCGCGGCAAACATGGTCGCTCAATGGGAAGAGGCCCGCAAACGCGATCTGGGTATCGAAATGGGCTGGCTGAACAACCGGCTGACGCTCAACTTCGACCTTTTCGACGAAAAGCGCACCAACATGCTTGTCAAGCCCAACGTCACGATGCTCGTCGGCACCTCGTACAAGGAGGTCAACCGCGGCAGCATGAAGAAGCACGGCATCGACATCGAACTGGGCTGGGCCGACAGGACCTCCACGGGATTCGGATACAACCTCACGGCGATGCTCTCGCTCAACGAGAACCGCATCACCAACTACGAGGACGCCCCCTACGCCCCCGAATACCAGAAGACCGCCGGAAAACCCTACAAGGGGCAGACCGACGGCGTGAGCATCGTCGATTCGGGCTATTTCGAATCCATCGACGACATCCACAACTACCCGGCCTACACGACCGACTGGAATTTCGTCAACGTGGGCGCCTACAAATACCTCGACTATTCGGCCGACGGCCGGCTCTCCGTCGAGGACCTGCACGCCATCGCCGGCAGCCAGTATCCGCCGGTGGTCGGCTCGTTCCGGGCCGGATTCGACTACAAGGGATTCGAATTCAGCATGCTGTGGTACGCCAACCTCGGCAAGTGGGTCGAATACAACAAGAGCTGGGAGATCGAGTTCAACAAGGGCGACTACCGCATCACCCACTCGCAGCTCGACTACTGGCGGCCCGACAACCGGGATGCCAATCACGCCACGCTGGTTTACGGAGGAACGTCGGGACACCCGATGTACATGTGGGCCGGCGGCAGCGGCGATGCCGGAGCCAAAATGATGCTCGAGGGCCGCACATGGCGCAAGGCCGACTACCTCTCGCTGAGGGAGATCTACCTCGCCTACACGTTCAACGCCAAACGCCTCCGCCAGAAGGTCGGGTTCCGCAACCTGAGTATCTACCTCACGGCGAACAACCTGCTGACGTTCTCCTCGCTGATCGAAGGAGACCCTGCGAGCACCACCTTCACCTCGGGGTTCTATCCGCAGATGACCAGCATCAAACTGGGGGTTAAAATCGGATTCTAAAACTGCTATGATTATGAAAAAACTGATACTATTCCTTCTGGTTGCATGCAGCGCAGCCTCCCCCGCCTGCACGTTCCTCGACATAGACCCCGAAACGGGCCTCGATGAAAATCAGGTGTTCTCGACATGGGATAACTTCAAAGCCTATTTCAACAACGTCTACGAAGGACGCACGGGGCAGAAGAGCAGCGGCGACAACATCAATATCAAGCTGGGCTATCCGCTCTACATCGATTTCAACGACCGCCGTTTTACATGGAATGCCCTGACGGACATGTGTGACGGCGGCCGCTGGCTCCGCGCGCAGCAGATCAAGGCCGGGGCTCTGGGTGCCAACGTCTCCGAATGGACCACCACCACGTCGCGCCGTCCGATCTCCTACTCGATGTTCCGCATCATCCGCGTCGCGAACAGATGTATCGAGAATATCGACATGGTACAGAACGCCAAGCAGATCGATAAGGACGACATCATCGGGCAAGCCTATTTCGTACGGGCATTCGCACACTTTACCCTCTGTCGAATCTTCGGAGGCATGCCCTACCTCGACAAGGCGCTCGAAGCCGACGACGACTGGGACATGGCACGCCTCCCGGCCGGGGAGACCTATACGCGCTGCGCCGCAGACCTCGACCGCGCCTACGACTATTTCGTCGCCGCCGGGAAAGTGCGCCGCGACGCGGGACCCGGCTCGGAAGGCCACCTCACCAGCAGCGACATGCCCTATCCGAACGGCGTCGCCGCCAAAGCGCTGAAAGCCCGCTGCCTGCTCTACGCGGCCAGCGAACTGAACAACCTGCATGGCCAGAGCGACTGGGAGGACGCCGCCGAAGCCTGCGCCGAGGCGATCCGCATCGCCGAGGAGAACGGCTACGAGATGCTGCCCTTCTCCGAATGGAACAGCAACTTCTACGGCACGAAATACACCAACGAACACATCTGGGCTTGGAACTACGGCAGCAGTAAGATCAACACGGGCACATGGTCAGGGACTTTCGCCTATCCCGCTTCGAACTACACGAACGGCAGCGGCGACTGTCCGACGCAGAATTTCGTGGACCGCTTCGAAACGCTCGACGGCGACCCGCTTCTGACCGAGGCCGATCGGGAGGCCGCCGCGAAATTCGGCCACTACGACGAACAGGATCCCTACTCGAACCGCGACCCACGGTTCGACAAAACCATCCTCCATGACGGCAGCGTCGTCAGCGGATGCCCGACCGGAATCAACATCCACTACGATCCGGCGACCGGAACCTATCCCACCTCGTCGCTCAACAACAACAACCGCTCGTTCGGCATCGCGTGGGGTTCGAACGACTCGAAAGGGTATTCCAACACGGGCTATTACGTCAACAAGCTGTGGAACGGCCAACTGGGAACTTCGGCCGCCCACCAGCACACCGACCCGCTGATCCGCATGGCGGAACTCTACCTCAACTACGCCGAGGCGGCCAACGAAGCCTACGGCCCCAACGGCAGTGCCGGAGGGCTGTCGATGACGGCGCTGGACGCTGTGAACAAGGTGCGCAACCGGGCCGGAATGCCGGACGTGCTCGACAAGTTCACGGGCGACGCCACCCTGCTGCGCGAACGCATCCGCAACGAACGCTGCGTGGAACTGGCCTTCGAGGGACACCACTATTACTACGATATCCGCAGGTGGAAAATTGCCCCGCAGACCATGACCCAGACACTGATGGGCATATACATCGAGAAGGTCGATGTTTCGAACGAATATCCCCGCGGGCGGCGCTATGTCCGCCAGCCGATTCCGAACAACCGGCAGGCCAACTGGAAAAACGCCATGTACTACCTGCCCTTCCCCGCAGCGGAGGCCAACAAGATGAAAAACTTCGTCAACAATGAACTTTGGTAGAACCTTAGCCCGAATAAAACCATGAGAAACCGCTACATATTTCTGACAGGCACGATGCTCCTGCTGGCGGCCGCAACGGCCGCAGGCGCCCCGCAAAGCGGCGGGCAGGGTTTCGAAAGACCGGTGCTGACCGCCGAACAGATCGCCGCCGACTCCGCGATCCGGGCCCGACGGCCCCTGCGCATCTATCAGACGCTCGAACTGCCCTACGCCCGCACCCTGAACAAGGCGGCCGCAACGGGCAACTCGACGACCTATTACGAACACGACATCGACAAATACCCGACCAACGACTTCCGCAACTCGCTCACGGGCGTCGTCGCGGGACTCACCGTCCGCGAACTGTCGGGAACGCCCGGCATGTTCTACGCTTCGGAATCGGGCCGCACGGCGCTCTATGCCCGCGGCATGACGCCCGGATACGTCGTGGACGGCATGCCGGTCTACATCACCCAACTGCAACTCGACCCCGAAGAGATCGAGAGCATGACTTTCATCCGCGACATCGCCGACAAGGCGTTGCTGGGCTCGCGCGCAGCCGACGGTGTACTCTACATCACCACCCGCCGGGGACAGACCCGGGGCCGGTCGATCCGCGTCGGGTTCGAAAGCGGCGTCAGCGTCGTGGACCGCTTCCCCGAATGGGTCGACGGCGTCGAATACGCACGGCTCCAGAACCAAGCGCGCATCAACAGCGGCTATCTCCCGCCCTACTCGAACGAGGCGATCGAGAACTACGCCCGCAAAGACCCCAACGACCTGACCTATCCGAACGTCGACTACCGGACGATGATGTTCAAGGACACGAAGCCCTATTACAAGGCCCATGTTTCCATCGACGGAGGCACACAGAAGCTCCAGTACAGCGCCTACATCGGTTACGCCGGAGAGGGAGACATATACAAGGTGGGCGACAAAGCCGATTTCAACCGGGTGAACGTCCGCACATACCTCAAAGCGGCTGTCACACAGGACCTCTCGATCGACCTGGGATTCGGCGGAGGGCTCAGCTTCCGCCGCCAGCCCCGCTACGGTTACGGCAGTTCGTCGGCCACGGAGTTCGAAAACGCACTCAGCGATGTCACCACGGTTCCCGCAATCGCGTTCCCGCTGGTCGTTTCGCACGACGAGGAGACAGGTAATAAAATTTACGGCGTCAATACGACCTACAAAGACAATCCCTACGCATCGCTGACCGAAAACGGGTTCTCGACCGAACGCGGCCGTTCGGGGGTAGTCAATGCCACAATCTCCTACGACCTGCATGCGCTGATCAAGGGGCTCAAATTCCAGTCCTATGTGGGACTGAATCTTTTCAACATGAACCGTATCGGCAAGAATCCCGACTATACAGCCGTCATCTACGACCCCGCCACAGGAGAAAGCACCAAGACCACGCACGAGGGAACGCAGGTATCCGGCAAGTCGAGCATGGGCAAATGGACCCACCAAGGGCTCTTCCTGCACGAACGGCTGAGTTACGAATACCGGAACGACGACCACCGTGTCGGGGCCTCGGCTACATGGTGGCTGGAGTCGATCGACCGGACAGGCAATTCGGTCCGCGAACGGCAGGTATCGCTGATCGGCACCCTCGACTACGCTTTCCGCGGTAAATACCTCTTCCAAGCCGTCGTAAATTATGCCGGATCGCCGATGTTCGCACCCGGCAGGCGCTTCGAGGTGTTTCCATCGCTGGGCGTGGGCTGGGTCGTATCCGAAGAGGGATTCATGCAGGGCGTGAAATGGATCGACTACCTCAAAGTGCGCGGACAGGCCGGTATGATCGGCTACGGTTCGTTCGGCTCGCAGGACCTCTACGAAGACAACTACACGAAAAGCGCTGGCATCAAGTTCGGCCCCTACACCACGGGGTACCAGTGGATCGGATCGACCAACGCCAACCAATCCTACGTCAACACCATCTCGCGGCTGGGCAATCCCGACCTCACATGGGAGAAACGCAAGGAGTTCACCGTCGGCATCGACGCCGCACTGTTCGGCAACCGCCTCTCGGTCGAAGTCAACTATTACAACATCCTGCGCGACGGAATCATTACCGAAATGAGCGGCACGCTGCCAGGGCTCTACGGCATGGACAAGATCGATACCTATGAAAACTACAACCGCATCCGTTACCAAGGCTGGGAGGCGGCACTCTACTGGTCGGACAGGGCCGGCGATTTCCAGTACACGGTGGGCGGAAGCCTCACGACGAGCCGGGGAAAATACCTGCGTTACAACGAAAGCGTCGTCTACGACTACCAGAAGGTCACCGGCACGGCGACCGGCTCCTACCGAGGGTATGTCTGCATAGGCAAGTTCACCTCGAAGGAGGAGATCGAAGCCTCGCCCCGGCAGCTCTTCGATGGCGAAGTGCAGATAGGCGACCTGAAATACGCCGACCTGAACAACGACAGACTGATCGACAGCAACGACACGAAGGTCATCGGCAACACCAACCCCAAGCTCGACTACGCCGTGAGCATCAACCTGCGCTACCGGAATTTCGACTTCACAATCGTCGGAACGGGCCGCACCTCGTTCGACACGGCACTGACCAACAAATATTTTTGGAACGGATGGAGCACGGGAACCTACTCGCATTTCGTGCGCGACAACATCGGCGGCGACTATCCCCGCCTGGCATACGTCAAGGCTACGAACAACTTCCAGAGCTCTACCTTCTGGCTGCGCGACGGGGGCTTCTTCAAGATTCAGAACATCGAACTGGGCTACAACGTCCGTTTCCGCGGCCGGTCGGCCGTCAAAGGACTGCGCGTCTTCGTGCGTGGCGCCAACCTCTGCACCATCAGCGGCATCGAGGACGTAGACCCCGAAAACATCAATGCCGGCGTTACGGCCTATCCGCTCTACCGGACCTTTACCACCGGCTTCAAATTCACCTTTTAACCGACTACGGAGATGAAAAAACTGATAATCGCCCTGACCGCCGTACTGTCGTTCGCAGGCTGCTCCGATTTCCTCGACCCGCTGCCGAACGGCCACTATACGGATAAGAACCTGTTGGAATATCCCTCAATGATTCGCGGATTCGTGGAGAAGAGCTACGACCTGCTGCCCACATCCTACTCCGGCGGCGAATACGTCTACCTCGACGGCGCCACCGACGACGCGGTCATCACGGCGCAGACGCACGCCATGCGCCGTTTTGCGGTCGGTTCGGGAACACCTGCGAGCGATCCCTTCGAAACCTTCTGGATACGTAACTATCGCGGTATCATGTACGTCAACAAATTCCTCAAGGACCGTCTGGGCATCAATACCCGCTACATGATAGACAACGAGCAGAACCGCCGTCTGCAGCGTGCGTTACAGGGTGATGCCTATGCCCTGAGGGCATGGTACCAGTTCGATCTGCTGCGTAAATGGGGCGGCAGGGCCTCCGACGGGCGGCTGCTGGGATTCCCCATCGTACTCGAACCCATCGATGTCTTCGACGCCGACGCCGGCTCGTTCGAACGCGCTTCCTACGACCAGTGTGTGGAGCAAATTCTGCGCGACTGCGATTCGGCGCTGGTTTACCTGCCCGCAGCCAACCGCGACTGGCTGGCGAAAGACGTTTCGGTGGAGGGCGCCGTGCGCTGGCACCGCTTCGACGGTATCGCCGTAAAGGCGTTGAAAGCCATGACCTGCCTGCAATGGGCCTCGCCGGCGTTCAACCCGGAGAACGACCCGAAGCGCTGGAACGAAGCGGCCCGGTACGCCGCCGAAGTGATGGACTTCAAGCTCACGCAGGACGGCGCCCACGGGTTCGATCCGACGGCCTCCTTCGCATGGACCGACGCCAACAGCCCCGAAATCATCTGGTCGTCGAACTACTCGAAGAGCAGTACGCTGGAAAACCTCTTCTACCCCGACGGATTCCTCGGGACGGGCGGCGTGGGACCGACGCAGAATCTGGTCGACGCTTTCCCTGCGGCGAACGGATACCCGATCGGCCATCCGCTGGCCAATTACGACAAGGCCATGCCCTACGCCAACCGCGATCCCCGGCTCTACTGCACCGTCTTCCACAACGGCGCCGAGGTCCGCCGCACCACCAACAACGAGCTGATGTACACGTTCGATACCTCGGTCGGCGGACGCGACGAGGCGGGCGGTGTCAACAACACGATGACCAACTACTACGTCCGCAAATACATCTACCTCGGCTGGAACAAGGCTGACGACAACATCCAGACGATGCCCAAGTCGATCTTCTTCATGCGCTGGACCCAAATGTGCCTGATCTTCGCCGAAGCCGCCAACCGGGTTTCAGGACCAACGGCGGCGCTTTACGGCTATACCCCCAAACAGGCCATCGCCTTCCTGCGCAGCCGCCCCACCAACAACGGTATACCGGGCGTCGGTTCAACGGCGGACCCCTATCTCGACGAATGTGCCGCTGCAGGCCGCGACGTGTTCGAAACGCTCGTGCGTAACGAGCGCCGCATCGAACTCTGCTTCGAAGGACAGCGGTTCTACGACCTCCGTCGTTGGGCCGTAGATGCTGCCGAACTCAATGAAGCGATTTACAAACCCCGGATTGCCACCGGGCAGGCAATCTCCTACGAGGAGGTCGAAAAGCGCAACTATCCGTCGCTTTATGTGCCGATCCCTTACACGGAGGTTATTCGCATGAAGGGAGTAGTCCAAAATGAAGGCTGGTCTAATTGGGAATAAAACCGATAAAACGATACTTATGAAAAAAATACTTGCAACACTGCTGGCAGCCGCAACCTTTGCGGGATGCTACGACGAATACGTCAAAGACTACGATTACAGCGGCGTATACATCGCCTACCAATACGACCTGCGTACGTTCGTAGTCGGAGAAGGCATGAAATTTTCGGTCGGGTCGGTGCTCGCGGGCGTCATGTCCAACGAACGTGACCGCTCGGTCTACTACGCGCTCGACGACGAACTGGTGACCGGGGACCTCGCGCCCTTCAACGGGCTCGACGAACTGGGGCAGCCTTCCGACCCGTTCACCGCCTTCGACGTGATGAGCGGCGGATCGACCTCCGGAACGGTGAGCCAAAGCTATGTCACCACGGCCGTCAAGGCCAGCGGCATCAAGGAACTGACGCCGCTGCCGCGCGAATACTTCACGGTCAGCAACGACGAGAAAATGACCATCCGGCGGGGCCGACACTCCGGAACAATCACCGTCCGAGCCGATTCGGCGGCTTTCCTGTCCGACATCCAAGCGAGCAACGAGCCCTACTACGCCATTGGATTCCGCATCACCAGCGCCGATGCGGACACAATCCTGCTCTCCAAATCGTTCGAGGTCATCGCAGTACGCTATGAGAACAAACTCTTCGGCAATTATTACCACGGGGGCGAAACCCATGTGGTGGACGCCCAAGGGCAGGAACTTTCGAAAGAGGTGTATCCGACGGCCGTTCCCAGCGACGAGGGCACGCACGGCATCTACACGCTGACGACCGACGCGCCGGATGCGCTGACGACCAACTACATCGGCACGAAGGAGGGATCGGTGCGCCTGACACTCGACGGCAAGGAGATCCGCGTTTCGGGATCGGTGGACGGCACCCGGGAGGTCGAGGATCTGGGGAGCGGCTTCAACGGCGCGCGGCTGCTTCAAAACCGGAAGCTGTACCTCCACTACCGCTATCCGAACGGCGACGGAACCTTCACGGAGGTCCGGGATACGCTGACGTTCCGCAACCGCATCCGCGACGGCGTGAACGAGTGGCAGGACGAGAATCCAAAAAACTACAACTGATCCCGGCAATGTTCAATCGAAACGGCCTTCGGCGGGATGAATCCGTCCGAAGGCCGTTTCGCATCGCCCGGCGGCGTCACTTGCGGGGCCGGTTGCGGAACGGAACGTCCATTCCGACGCCCGTATCGCCCTGCCGCTTCATCCACTCTTTCAGTTCGCGTTTCATGCGGTCGATCCGGGCGCGGTACGCAGGGTCGCCGATGCGGTTGTTCATCTCCCACGGATCGTCCGCAAGGTCGTAGAATTCGAATTCCGGGCGGTGCACATAACGCCCGACCAGTCTCCGGGCAACGGAATCCCGCTGCGCAGCGTCGGTCCAGACAGGCCACCAGCCTTTCCGGTTGGCGGGATTGTCCAGATTCATGAAGGTCTTGTAAAACGAACTGCCGGGAAGCAGGTTCCAGATCAGGACATAACGTTCGTCGCGGATACTGCGAATGGGATAGGCATTGCCCGCAGTACAGTTGTTGTGCATGGCATAAGCATACCGGCGGGCCTTAGCCCGTTCGCCGAAAAGCACCTTTTTGAAACTTTTCCCGTCGAGTTCCCGCCGGCGGCGGCCTCCGGCAAGGTCGATGAAGGTCGGAAGCAGGTCTTCGTACTGCACGACGGCTTCCGAGACGCTTCCGGGCCGGATGCGCGCCGGATAACGCGCCAGCAGGGCGCTGTGCACGCCGGGATACCAACAGGTCCATTTGCCGCCCGGAAGCTGGGGGCCCTGTTCACCGAGAAACAAAACCAGCGTATTGTCCAGCTCGCCGCACTCGGTCAAAGTCTCCAGCACCGAGCCGACCTCATTGTCCAAAGCCCGGACCTCGGCCAGATAATGGGTGAAAATCTCCCGCATGCGCCGATCGCCGATGCAGTTTCCCGGCATGACGAGGCGCTCCGGGTCGAACTCGGAAGGGTCCCCCCAAGTCCATGGAGCGTGGGGATGGATGCTGCACACGAAAAGCAGGAACGGTCGGGAATCATCGCGCGTAATGAATTCCCGAATGCCGGAGGTATCGTAGGGAGCTTTCCGGCTCACGCAGTTTACCGGAAAGCCCGGCAACTCCTCGAAACGGTACACGTCGGGATTGACGGGGTGGTTCTTGCCCGCACGGGCCACCCGGTAACCCTCTTCGGCCATGTATTCGCAAACGGTCTTCGTGCCGAGAAACGTATCCTTGTGGTTGAGCCACGAACCGTGGCGTGCGGGATAGAGCCCCGTATAGAGCGACGCCCGGATCGGAACACTCATCGACATCGAAGCATAGGCATTGGTCATCCGCAGCCCTTCGCGGGCCAGGCGGTCGATGTGCGTCGTTTCGAGGTTCCGGCCGCCGTAACAGCTTATTTCGGACGACAGCAGATCGTCCGCCACGATCACTACTATATTGGGTCTTCCGCCTTGTGCGGCGGTCGCCGCCGACACGGGAAGAAGCCCTGACGTCAGGGCAGCCATCCGGATAAACCGGGTTGTACGGTCATACATGATATTCGGGGTTTAGTGATTGTAAATTTACAAACAGAACCCCGGGACAGGATGCCAGAATATCGTCAATTAATAACAAAAAATCGGCAGAGCACCCCCTTCGTGTATTTGAGAGCTATTGAAGGTCCGCCGATTGCCGGACAGCATAGCATAAATAGGAAAAAATGGCTATCTTTGTTTAGACTTGAACCTATGGATATGAACCTCCGCAGTATTTGTTTGTGTTTTGCAGCGACAATCCTCACCGCCTGCACATCCCAAATCACGAATGTTTCGGTTGAACCCTTCGGAACCCTTTCAACGGGAGAGCCCGTTACGCTGTACCGCCTGACCAACGAAACCGGCGCCTCGATGGAAGTCATCGATTACGGCTGCCGCGTGGTACGGATCTGCGTTCCCGACCGCAACGGCCGCATCGACGACGTGGTGGTCGGATACGGCGACATCACCTCGTTCGAAACGGGCAGCGAACGCTTTTTCGGCGCCCTGATCGGACGCTACGGCAATCGTATCGGCAACGCATCGTTCCCGCTCGACGGCGACACGGTGTACCTCACCCCGAACGAAACGCTGGGAGGCAGGCCCGGCCACCTGCACGGCGGAACGAAGGGATTCGACCGCGTAATGTGGCAGGGCGAACCATTGCTCGAAGCCGACCGGGCCGGCGTGCGGTTCTCGCGCCTGAGCCCCGACGGCGAGGAAGGCTATCCGGGCAACCTCGCCTGCACGGTCACCTACTGGTGGACGAAAGACGACGTCTGCCGCATCGAATACGAAGCCGCGACCGACAAACCGACGGTCGTCAACCTCTCGAACCACACCTATTTCAATCTCAAAGGGCAGAACGGCGGCTATGTGATGGACCACGAACTGCAAGTCGAAGCCGACCACTATTTCAGGAACACGGCCCAGTATGTGCCGGACGGAGCGATGCTGCCGGTGGAAGATACGCCTTTCGACATGCGCAGCCCGCATCGCATCGACTACGCCATAGACAGCCCCAACCGGCAACTGCACATCATGCGTGGTTTTTCGGTCTGCTGGGCATTACGAAACTACGACGGATCGCTGGCCAAGGCCGCAGACCTCTACTCTCCGCGCAGCGGACGCGGCGTGGAGACATGGACGACCGAACCGGGACTGCTGACCTACACGGGACGCGGACTGAACGGACAGATGATCGGCAAAAACGGCATCCCGCTCGAAAAATTCGGCGGCATGCTGCTGGAAACCCTCCACTTTGCCGACTCACCCAACCGTCCGGATTTCCCCGCCACGATACTTCGCCCCGGAGAACGTTACCATTCCGTCACAGAATTCCGTTTCTATGCAAAATAGACGTTCGCTGTGTACGCCCTTCGATGCTACATACTCCTGACGCTGCTGACAGGATTTTCCGGGTCCGGCCTCCCGACAGCCGCCTGTGCCTCCGAAACTGTCCCCGACGCCCCGAATTTCAACTTCACGCACTACAACTCGGGAAACAGCGAGCTGCCCTACGACCGGGTAAGTAAAATAGTGCAGGACCGCAAGGGATTCATCTGGTTCGGGACCTCCTCGGGACTGAGCCGTTTCGACGGCATCCGCTTCCGCAACTACACCAAAGAGGAGATGGGGTTGAAATCGGCCTATGTGATCGCCCTCTGCACCGATTCCGAGGGCAATCTCTGGATCGGAACCGATCGCGGAGTCTCGGTTTACGATGTCGACAAGGATCGCTTCGAACCGTTCCTCTGCGAAAGCGACATCGGCACGGTCATCCGCAACAAAGCCAACGTCATCCGGCGGGGACCCGACGGCGTGATGTGGATTTCGGTCAACAACCAAGGGCTTTTCGCATTCGATCCCCGCACGCAGACCCTGCGCAACCACTTCTTCGAAAACGGCCGGCAAACACTGCCGGTAAACATCCGCGCGCTGCATATCGACGCCGACAACGGCCTGTGGATCGGACTCTTCTACCATTCGTTCCTCTACATCGGCCACGACAGTACGGATCGTCTCCGGCTGAATGACGCCCGGGAAATCACGGAGTTCCGGAACGACAACGTCGCGGCCGTCAACTCGGCACCGGACGACAGCGGAACGGTCTATGCAGCCAGCGCCCGGCGGGGGCTCTGCCTGCTGAACCGCAACAGCGGTCAAATCCGGACGCTGATCCCGATTCCGTCGCGCGGATTCACGCCCGAAGACCTGTATATCGACCGGGAAGGCATCGTCTGGATGTCTACCAGTGAAGGCGTATACCGCTACGACCCCCGGACGGATTCGGCCCGCAAACTCGCATACGACAGCCATAACCGTTTTTCACTCTCGGACAGCCATGCCTTTGCGGTCTTCGTCGACGCATCGGACGGCATTTGGATCGGCACGAACGTCGGAGGAGTGAATTATTGCGGCGCTTTCCAGCAACAATTCGAAAAGTACTACACAGCCGACGGCCGTTCGTTGGAAGACTGCCTCGTGCGGGGATTCGCGGCCGACAACGCGGGACACATCTGGATCGCAACCGAAAACGAAGGGCTGCTCCTTTACGATACGGAACGCCGCACGCTGAAGCGCATCGCGCACAACCAACTTCCCAACACGCAGTTTTCGGTCTGTTACGAACCGGGAGCGCTGTGGCTCGGAACCGACAAGGGACTTTACCGACTCGACACCCGGACCCGGGCCGTGCGTGAATACGAAACGCTCGGCTATTCGACGACGATGCTGGACCAGCGCGTATTCGCCATCTATCGGACGACAAAAGGCGAACTGTTCGTAGGAACGACCGTAGGGCTGCTGCATTACGACCGTCAAAAAGAGGCGTTCGACCCGATCGACGGATTCGAAGGTATTTTCGTTACCGGCATGGATGAAGACGAGCGGCAGAGACTATGGGTGTCGACCTATGCCAACGGACTGATATGCTACGACCTGACGCAGGGTGAAATCACGGCCAACCACATCGGAACGGAGGACGACCCGGGTCCGCTCAACATGCTCTTCTCGGTATTCGCCGGCTCCGGGGGACGCATCTGGGCCACAAGTTTCAACGGAGGATTCGGGTGCCTCGACACCGCCACCGGACGCTTCGAGAATTACGATACCCGTCGCTGCGACCTGCTGCCTACGAACATTTTCTTCCAGATACTCGAAGACCATGCCGGCACCGTATGGGTAAGCTCGGACAAGGGACTCTTCGCCTTCAATCCGCAAACAAAAGCCATCCGGCGGTTTACGATCTTCGACGGACTGCTGAACAACGATTTCAAAAACTGCGGACTTCGCTCCGCGGACGGCGACCTCTATTTCGGGTCCCGCAGCGGCTTCATCCGTTTCAACCCCGAAAAATTCGACCGGGAAAGCGGAAATCCCCGACTGGTCATCACCGAATTCCGCATCGGCAACGAGCTGGTCGTCCCCTCCGACGACGGGCGTTCGACCCTCGTCCGCAACGTGGATCACACCCGGTCCATCCACCTTTCCCCGCGGCAGAATTCGTTCGGATTCGGATTCGCCGTCCTCAACTCGACGCTGCCGCAGCTCAACACCGTAGAATGCCGGCTCGTCGGTTACGACACGCAATGGCGCCGCACGGTCGCCGACAACACGGTATTCTATTACAACGTGCCGGCCGGAACCTATTCGCTCGAGGTCCGCTGTCTGGCATCGGGCAGCGCACTGCCCATAAGCCACGAAACAGTATCAATCGTGGTAGAACAACGCTTCTATAAAAGCACGACAGCCATCGGACTCTACATCCTGCTGCTTGCAGGCGCGTTCATCGCCTTGTTCGAAGTATACTACAAACGGGCTATTGCCCGGGAGAAGCGCAAGCACGAAAACTACAAGAAACAGAAAGAGGCAGAGCTCTTCCAGCAAAAACTCACGTTCTTTTCGAATATCGTACACGAGATCAAAACCCCGCTGACGGTGATTCACACGCCTTTACAGCAGATACAGGCATCCGGACACCTCAGTCCGGCCGATCGTGACAACCTGCAGGCAATCTGCAACGGCACGCAGTATCTCGACCAACTGGTCCGGGAACTTCTCGACTTCGTACGGGTCGAGAAGCACGGTTACAAACTCGAGTGCAAACCGATGAACATCGTCGAGCGTGCCGGATTCCTCTGTTCGACGTTTCAGGAAACCGCCAAAGCACGCAACCTGCGGCTCACATTTACGGCAGAAACGGACAATATCCGCATCGATGCGGACGAATCGGCCCTGAACAAAATCCTCAACAACCTGCTGCACAACGCCTTGAAATATGCGGAATCCTACATCGAAGTAAACGTCAGGTCACTCGAAGGGACGGCAACGGTCTCTATCACCAACGACGGACAGCCGATCACGCCCGAACAGCGTTCTGAAATATTCAAACCTTTCGTGCAGTATGACAACACTCCCGGGTCCCGAAGTTTCGGCATCGGGCTATCCCTCGCCCGCTCGCTTGCCGAAATGCACACCGGGACACTCGAACTCGCCAATGACACCACCCGCACCACGTTCGTACTGACGCTGCCCGCTACAACACCTATCGCCGAAACAAAGGTCGTACAGGAGCAATCGGCTCCACAGGACCAGTCGCTGCCGCTGCTGCTGCTCGTAGAGGACAACCGGGAACTTACGGCCTATCTCAAGCACAAGCTCGACGCCGACTACCGGGTCATCGCCGTACACGCGGCAGAAAAGGCCGTCGCCGTACTGCAGGAACAGGAGGTGGACATCATCGTTACGGACATTGCCCTGCCCGGTACGAACGGCATCGAACTCTGCCGCACAGTCAGCTCGGATTTCGATCTCTCGCACATTCCCGTCATCGTGACGTCGGCTATTTCGGACACCGCGACAAAGATCGCCTGCATGGAGGCCGGGGCCAGCACCTATATCGAAAAGCCATTCGGGCTCGACTACCTCGAGGCCTGCATCCGGGCCATTCTGGACAAACGCGCCCGGCTGAAGAAAAGCTACCAGAACACGCAGGAACCGCTCGACCCGAAGCAGTTCGGCTTGCAAAGCGCCGACGAGGAGTTCCTGCGCCGACTCGACGAGCTGATCATGCAGCACCTCAACGAACCGGCCTTTTCCAGCAAACAAATCGAAGAGGCGCTCTTTCTGAGCCGCTCGACGCTAATCCGCAAGGTCCGGGCGCTGCTCGACACCACCCCGAACGACTATCTGAAATCCAAGCGGCTCTCGATTGCGGCCCAGCTTCTCGCCCAAAACAAATGCCGGATCAGCGAAGTCTGTTTCACCGTAGGATTCAACTCCCCCTCCTATTTCGCCAAATGCTTCAAGGAGCAGTTCGGGGTATCGCCGGCCGAGTATCAGAAACAATAGACCCCGGTTGCCGAAAACTCGCCGATACGACGATTTTTCCAACCGATGCGACGATTTTTCCATTCCCGGTCCACCCTGTTCCGTCGTAAAACAAAAGCTCCTACATTTGCCGATGAGGACCTCAACGCTGCCATGCAGCCGGCCGGACGGAATTCGGATCAACCTAAAATCAACCCTTATGAAAAATCTCAAACTATTCCGTGCGGCAGGCACCGGAGCCCGGTGGCTCTTCATCGCCTGCCTCACGCTGTTCTGCGGTCAAAGCCTGTGTGCGCAATCGCAAAAAAATGCGGACCATGTCTGTACGGTCCGCATTCTGGACGACGACGGGAAGCCCGTCTCCGGCGCCGCCGTCGTCGTGAAAGGCTCGAACACGGGCGAAATCTCCGACGCCAAAGGCTTCGTCCGCTTCCGCAACATCCCGCGCGACGCCACGCTGCTGGTGACCTACCTCGGCATGGATGCCCGCGAGGAGCCGGTCAACGGCCGCTCCGCATTCGACATCAAGCTCTCGCAGGGCAGTCTGGTGATGGACGAACTGGTCGTGGTCGGTTACGGCGTACAGCGCAAACGCGACCTCTCGGGAGCCGTAGCTCAGGTCAAAGGCGATTTGATCAATGAATTCGCCAATGTCTCGGTGGCGCAGGCGCTTCAAGGACGTGTCTCGGGCGTGCAGATCAACCAGTTGAACGGACAGCCCGGAGCTGCCATTCAGGTCCGCATCCGCGGCGCCAACTCGATCAAGGGCGACAACGAGCCCCTGTGGATCATCAACGGATTTCCCGGCAACATCAACATGATCAACACGTCGGATATCGAGTCGGTCGAAATCCTCAAGGACGCCTCGGCGACGGCCATCTACGGCTCACGGGGAGCCAACGGCGTAGTGATCGTCACGACGAAGGGCGCCAAGGAGGGCAAGATCCGGGTGAGCTACGACGGCAGTGTCGGCATCCAGACCCTCTACAAGCAGATGGACGTGCTGAGCGGCGACGAATACATGACCTATCTGAACGAAAAGGCCCGCGTCAACAGCCAGCCGGCAGTCTTCACACCCGAACAGATCGCAGCCAACGTATGGAACACCAACTGGCAGGACGAAATCTTCCGGTCGGCCGTAATCACCAACCACGCCGTGGACATTTCGGGCGGCGGTCCGACTTTCAAGGGATCACTCGGCCTGAGCTACTTCAATCAGGACGGCATTGTCAAAGAGGGCGGATACGAGCGCATCTCGATTCGCACGAATCTCGAATACAACATCTCGAAGTACATCTCCGCCTCGGCAAACATCATCTTCAGCCGATCGAATCACGACCAGATGAATTCGCAGGGCGGCAGTCGCGGGACTTCGGTAATTAACTCGGCACTCACAGCCTCGCCGCTGGCCACGCCGCATTACGACGACGGCTCGTGGAACGATTTCCAGACGCAGCCCACCGCCGGCATGAATCCCGTGGCCTATCTGCACGAGGTGAAAAACCGCCGGTATGCCAACCGCCTGCTGGCCAATGCCGCACTGACCGTGAAACCGGTCGACGGTCTCTCGATCCAGATTGCCGCAAACGTTCAGAACAGTCAGGCGCGAAGCGACTATACCCGTTCGCTCGCCTATCCGAACTACGACGGTGCAGCATCGATCGATTTCAACGAGGTGGTCGACATCACCAGCAATAACATCATTACCTATGATAAAGGCTTCGGCAGGCATCACATCAACGTTATGGGCGGTATCACTTACGAACAAAGCGTTTCCAAGGCCGTCGGCACGGGAACCGCATCCGGATTCCTGAGCGACGTGGTGGAATCCTACGACCTCGACGCCGCGGATGTCAAGGGTCTGCCCACATCGGGTTACTCCGACTGGCGGATGCTCTCGTTCCTAGGGCGCATCAACTACAACTTCGACAACCGCTACCTGCTCACCGTAAACTTCCGTGCCGACGGTTCGTCGCGTTACAGCAAGGGCAACAAGTGGGGCTATTTCCCCTCGGCGGCCGTCGCCTGGCGCATTTCGCAGGAACAGTTCCTCCGGCAGGCCGACTGGCTGTCGGATCTCAAACTGCGCGTCGGATACGGCGTGACCGGCAGCACCGCCATCTCACCCTATTCGACGCAGAACACACTCGAATCGGTCAACGTCGTGTTCGACAAGACCACCACCGTAGGCTACGCCCCCAAGAACACCTACCTCGGCGACCTGCGCTGGGAGACCACAGCGCAATGGAATGTAGGTATCGATCTGGCGTTACTGAACAACCGCATCCGCCTGACGGCCGATTATTATCACAAAAAAACGACCAACCTGCTCAACGACGTCGAGATGCCCCGGTCGAGCGGTTATACCACCGCCCTGCGCAACGTCGGGGCGATCCGGAATGCAGGCGTCGAATTGCAACTCGACACGCGCATCATCGACAAAGCCGTGAAGTGGGATTTCGGGGTCAATCTCTCGGTCAACCGGTCGAAAGTGCTTTCGCTTTCCGAGGACAAGGACATCTTCGGAAGCACGGTGAGCAACACCATCATCAGCGACCAGCTCAACCTGATGCGCATCGGCGAACCGATGTATGTTTTCTATGGCTACGTCGAGGAGGGATACGACGACAACGGACAGCTCGTCTACAAGGACCTCGACGGCGTGGACGGCATCACGCCGGCCGACAAGACGATCATCGGCAACCCGAACCCCGACTGTTTGCTCAATTTCAATACAGCAGTCAGTTACAGGGGATTCACGCTGAGTGCATTCTTCCAAGGCTCGATCGGCAACGACATCTACTCGCTCAGTATGGCCTCGGCCGCCTACGATTACAGCTCGAATGCCAACACCCTGCGCGAAGTGCTCTACAACCACTGGACCCCCGAAACGCCCAACGCCAAATACCCCAATCTCCGTCAGGATATCGCGCTGAAGATGTCGGACCGCTTCGTCTACGACGGCAGCTACATGCGCCTGAAAAACCTCGAGCTGAGTTACAACATCCCGTGCGGCAAAAGCCGCGTCATCAGCAAGGCCCGCGTCTATGTCAGCGCACAGAATCTCTGGACAATTACTTCCTATCCGTTCTGGGACCCGGATGTGAACGCCAAAGGAGGCAGCTCGTCGCTCGCTCAGGGCATCGACGCCAGCAGCTATCCCGGAGCCCGGACTTTCACGCTGGGATGCCGGCTTGTTTTCTAACGACCTAACCACCGTAAACCATGAAACACATCCTATTCATACTGCTGGCCGCCGCCGGTATCGCAACGTCGCTCCCGTCGTGCGAAAAATGGGAATTTCTCGAGGAACATCCCAAAAAGGTAGACGCCACGACCTTCATGTCCAATGCGGCAGAGGTGCAGAGCGTCATCAATTCGATCTATTATCAACTGCGCCGCCAGATGGGATTCGGGCGCTATCTCTCGGTGCTGAGCGAAAGCCTG
This sequence comes from Alistipes provencensis, assembly GCF_900083545.1. NCBI lineage: Bacteria > Pseudomonadati > Bacteroidota > Bacteroidia > Bacteroidales > Rikenellaceae > Alistipes > Alistipes provencensis. The sequence continues at coordinate 3,389,629 of NZ_LT559262.1, forward strand.
GCCGACTACTGCTACGGACGGGGAAACTACGCCACCTCCTATGCCACGGGCCTCACCTCGGGCGGAGTGAGCTTCACGAACGACACATGGGCCGTTCTCTACCGGGCGATCCGCTTCTCGAACGAAATACTCTCGCAGATCGGCGATGCGAAACTCTCGCAGATCGAATACGACCATCTGAGCGGCGAAGCACGCTTTCTGCGTGCCTTCAGCTACTCATACCTAGCCCGTTATTACGGCGCCGTACCTTTCTTCGACGAGCACAACATGAACGACTTCAACAAGCCGCGCACACCCGAACACGATATCTGGGAATTTGTCGCCCGGGAAGCTGCCGATGCTGCCGACCTGCTGCCCGAAAGCGTCGCCCAAACGGGACGCCCCGCCCGCTATGCGGCATTGATGCTGGAGACTGAAGCCCTGCTCTATCTCGAACGCTGGAGCGAGGCCGCTGCGGCCGTCGGCGAAGTGGTCGACTCGGGCCGCTACGGGCTGGTGGAGGTTTCGAAAGCCGACGATTACGAAAACCTCTACGGAACGACGGCCAATGCGACCCGTGAAGAGATCTTCTACTTCAAATACAATCAGGATGACGGCAACAACTTCATGTCGATGTATCTTTGCCGCCCGAATCCGGTGCGCGACGGCGGAAACGTCGGCATCTATACCGACTATGAGAAAAACCTCTTCGTCAAAGGATGGGACAAGGCCGACCTGCGCTATCAGTACAACCTCTGGATACAGACAGGCAACGGCACGCTCAATTCGCTGACGAAAACGGGCATGATCTGTCTGAAGTTCCGCGATTACAACAGCACGGGAGCCGCCAACGACTTCCCCGTGTACCGTTACGCCGACGCGCTGCTCTACTACGCCGAGGCAATTTGCCGCCGCGACGGTAAGCCCGACGAAACAGCTATGGAGGTGCTTAACCAAGTGCATCGCCGCGCCTACGGCCTGAAACCCACCCGTCCGCAGGGTTCGGACTTCCGGCTGGCCGACTACGCCACGCAGGATAAGTTCATGGAGCTGCTGCTTCAGGAGCGCGGCTATGAAACCGCCTTCGAAGGGAAACGCTACTGCGACCTGAAACGCTGCGGCAAACTGGCCGAATATGCCGTAAAAGCGGGCCGTGTCGCAGCCGAATCGGAGGTGGGCCCCGCAGCCTACTGGTGGCCCGTACCCGCCGACGAGTTCAACTACAACACTTCACTCGATCCGACCAAGGATCAAAACCCCGGATATTGATAAAACACATGAAAAAAACAATCATCTATTTCACGATCGCTCTCTTCACCGCAGCCTCCTGCGGCAAGGAAACCCCGGCCCCGGCGCAGCGCTGGTCGCAGGAGCGCGCCAACGCCTGGTATGCGGAGCAGGAGTGGCCCGTAGGCTTCAACTACGTCGCGGCCACGGCCATCAACCAGTTCGAAATGTGGCAGGCGGAGAGTTTCGATCCGCAGACCATCGATTCCGAAATGTCAAAGGCCGAAGGGCTTGGATTCAACACGGTCCGCATCTTCCTGCACGACATGCTATGGGAGGCCGATCCCGCAGGATTCAAACAGCGCATCGACGCATTCCTCGGAATCTGCCACAGCCACGGAATCAAGGCCATCGTGACCTTCTTCACCAACGGCGGCCGGTTCGAAAACCCGCAGCTCGGCAAACAGCCCGAATCGATCCAAGGCATACACAACTCGCAGTGGATACAGAGCCCCGGAGCCCCGTCGGTCAACGATCCGGCTTCGTGGCCCCGTCTCGAACGCTACGTCAAGGACATCCTCACGACGTTCCGCGACGACGACCGCATCCTGTTCTGGTGTCTCTACAACGAGCCGGAGAACTTCAAGCAGGGCGCCCAAAGCCTGCCGCTGCTGCGCGAGGTCTTCAAATGGGGGCGCGAAGCGAACCCCTCGCAGCCGCTCTCGTCGCCGCTCTGGATATGCCCCGGCGTACACGGCACGCGCAGCAATTTCCCGATCGTCTCGTTCCTCGGGGAGAACTGCGACATCATGACGTTCCACTGCTATTACGGACCCGAAGAGATGGAGACCTTCATCTCCCTGATGAAGCAGTTCGGGCGGCCCGTGATCTGCCAAGAGTACATGGGGCGTCCGCGCTCGACCTTCGAGGAGATCATGCCCATACTAAAACGCGAGCAGGTCGGAGCCATCAGCTGGGGACTCACCGCCGGAAAGTGCAATTTCCATCTTCAGTGGTCGAGCAAGGCCGGCGATCCCGAACCCGAAATCTGGTTCCACGACATCTATCGACTCGACGGCACCCCGTACAGCCAGCGGGAGGTAGACTTCATCCGTTCTATGACGCAAGACAAAACCATGAATAACCGATAATTCCACCGAATATGAATCTTCGACAGAACATATGCAACCTCGTGCTGCTGGCGCTGGCCCTTTCGACGGCCGCCTGCACCAAGCCGTCGGCTGACGAAAACCCCAATCCCAAACCGGGTAAGGACGGCGGCGACCCCGCGCCCGTCGATACGGAGATCACTTCGATCCACGACCTGAACGCGACGCAGGGATACCTCAATTCGCACGCCTCGGAGTGGCAGACCAGCTCCGTGGAGATGGACTTCCGATCCTATACGATCCTGCGCCACAAAACCCCGCTCGCGGCCATCAACGCCCGTTATCCCCGTATCAAACGGCTCGCCGACGGAACGTTCCTGCTCACCTACCAGCAGGGAGCCACGGCTCACAGCGTCTACTACGCCCGCAGCAACAATTTCTACATCTGGACCGCTCCCGAAGAGGGGCTCTTCCCATCGTGTGCGCAGAAACAATACGAAAACGACGTGGACGATACGGCTCTGCATTCGTCGTCCGACGCGATCGTGCTGGCCAACGGCGACATCCTTTCGTTCGTATCGTTCCGGCTCAAGAACGGTTACCGGACCAACAACCTGAACAACGGCATCAAGATGCGCCGCTCGACCGATAACGGCAAGAGCTGGAGCGAGTCTCAAATCATCTACCGAGGCACCACATGGGAGCCTTCAGCCGTGCAGCTCGCGTCGGGGGAAATCCATGTCTATTTCACCAGCGCCGACCCCAACAAGGGCGATTCGGGAACCGCCCTGCTCCGCTCGACCGACAACGGTGCGACATGGACCCATGTGGGCAAGGTGATCCGCGAGAACGCCGGTACGGCGACGGACGGTTCGGGCGACCCGATCTACACCGACCAGATGCCCGTACCGATTCAACTGAACGGCTCGGACGAAATCGCCGTTGCATTCGAGGCCCGGTTCGGACGCAACGGAACCGGCGACCAGTATCACCTCGGAATGGCCTACACCCGCGACAACTGGGCGGCGGGCGGACTGACGGGGACCGAGGAAGGCCCTACCGATAAACAGAAGAATCTCTTTCTGAACCAAGCGGCACCCTATCTCCGGCAGTTCCGGTCGGGCGAGACGCTGCTTTCGTGCAACATCAGCCAGCGTTTCAACGTCCGTCTGGGCGACTCCAAAGCGCGCACATTCGGCGAACCGGAGCAGCTCTACGCCGAACGCGGCGTGATGGGATCGGTGGAGATTATCGACGACCACACGTTTGCCGGCGTCTTCCCGGCGGTGTTCACCCAAGACGTGGACGGCAAAGAAACCGACTGTGCCAACCTCATGCTGGCGAAGTTCGTCCTGAATCACCGCATCAACGCCGCGCAGTTCACACCCGCCCTCACCGGCAGCAGCTCCCATTGGAAGGACGTGCAGGATGCCTTGTTCATCGGCAGCGTCTCGCAGGCCCAAGCCGTTTTCCGCTTCGCCTACGACGACACCAACCTCTATTGTCTTGTGGAACGGCTCGACAGCGGGCTCGATGCGGCAGACGGTATCGACCTGATGATCCAGAGCGGAAACGCCACCGGAGACCCGCTGATCCTGAAAATCACCCCCGATGCGGCCAAGGGCACGCTCGTATGCGACAATACGGCAGTAACGTGCGCCGCGACCGTACTCGGCACCTTCGACGAGACGGACAACGACCGGGGCTATGTGGTCGAACTCGCCATCCCGCGCGACCGGATCACCGTGGCCGCAGACCGGATACTCTTCAACGCCGTGCTGCACGACTCTGCCGGCGACGACACCTTCACGGGACTGGCTGCCGGCAACTATGACAAATGGCTGCCCGTCGAACTGAAAGTGCCGACAGAACCCGTTCCCGAACCCGAACCAGGAGACGACGACAACGGCCGCGGTCCCGGATGGAGCAACGGCGACGAAGTCAACCCATGGAAATAACCGTTAACAACCGAAAACCATGAAAACACACCATATCATCTTCATTGCGGCCACAATATGTGCATCGTTAGGATGTTCACAACACGAAGAGGAGAACGGCCTGCGGCCGCAGCAGCCGGACACGAAGCTGTCGATCCGGTCGATCGTCGCGGAGCCCATCGCGAAAACCCGCACAGCACTCGACAACCAGCGCAACGTCGTCTGGAAATCGGGCGACCGGATTCAGGTGTTCAGCGCCGGGAATCCTTCCGGAGCACCCTATGCCACGACCTCGGACAACACCCGCACCGGTATTTTCAATCCGGTCGAAAGTTCGAAATCCGTCGACGACGCGCAGCGCTATGCCGTCTATCCGGCCGACGCCCTGACGAAGGGGCTCTCCGGCGACACGTTCGAAATCGAACTGTCGGCGCTGGCCGAACAATCCTATGCGTCGGCCCTCGGCGCAGGGTCCGACATCGCGGCGCTGCCGATGGTGGCCGCGACCGGCGACAATACGTTCGAATTCAAAAACGTCTGCGGCGGCCTGTTGCTGCGCATCAATGACTATCAGGCACTGGGCATCAAGATCGCGCGTATCGAAGCGACGGCCCGCGGCGGGGAACAGATCGCCGGAAAAATCACGGTCGAGGCTGCGACGGGAACCCCGCAACTGAATCAGGGAACGACGGGAACCTCGGTTACGGTGGACTGCGGAAGCGGCGCCAACATCTCCTCGAACGGCGACCTCTCGAAACCGGACGGCTTCCTCGTTTTCCTGCCCGCCGGAACCTACGCACAGGGATTCTCGTTCAGGATCACCGACACCGAGGGCTGCCGCTACGAGATAGAGACGGCACAGGCCGTGACCGTGACGGCCGGCGTCGTAACGCCGCTGCAAAGCCTGCCGCTGACGCGCTATTACGGTTCGGCGAACTGTTACCGGACGGACGCCTCGGCCCAGACCCTCTCCATCGACGCCACGCCTTATTACACGTTCAGCCAAAACTATGTGCACGAGGAAATCCGCTGCACGGACGCTTCCGGAGCGCCGACCGGCATCCCGGCCAAGGCGCAGGTCGTCTGGCAGCAGCCTGCCGCCGGGGCTTCGGGCAGCGTGGTCGATGCCCCGACGATGGAGGGCGCGACGCTCAAGGTGCCCGTCACCGGCACGAAGGGCAACGCCGTGGTGGCCGTATGCAAGGCGGACGGCACCATCCTCTGGTCGTACCACATCTGGGTCAGCGAGGCACAGGACATAGCGTGCCGGTTCGAAGAGGCCGGGGCCTACACGATGCTCGACCGCAATCTGGGGGCCACATCGACGACCCCCAAGGACCGCAACGCCTACGGACTGTTCTACCAGTGGGGCCGCAAGGACCCGTTCGCCCGCAACCTGACTGCGACACGCCCGGGCGGCAAGCCCTATGAAAGCACTCCGAGCGATCTGGTGAAGACCGAAGACGCCACGGAGGCGACCGGAACCATTGCCTATGCGACCCGCAACCCGCAGACCCGTCTGCTTGCAGCCAAAGAGTGGTATACCGGAACGGGCGGCAACGACCTGCTGTGGGGCGGCACGGCAGAGGGCTCCGTCAAAACGGTGTACGACCCCTGTCCGGAAGGATACCGTGTTCCCGAGGCCCGGCATTTCGCCGAGATGAAATTCACGTCGAAAGCCGAATGCGACGCGAACTACGGCCTGCTGCTCACCGTCGACGGCGAAGACACGAAATCGTACTTCCCCACGACGGGCTATCTCGAAGCGAATAAGGCTGCCACCATGTATCTGGAATACCGCGGATACATGTGGCTTAACGCCGGCGGCGACGCAGAGAACCGCTTCTATGTCAACAATTCGACCGTGAACATCAAGAACGAGCCGCATGCCAAAGGTATGGCCGTGCGCTGCGTGAAGATCGAGCAATAACCGAACAGAAAATATCCAACAAAGAACGAACAGCATGAAAAAAACGAAATTCGCACTCGGCCTCCTCGCGGTGCTGCTCTGCGGCAGCGCCGGCGCCCGGAACGGCGAGGTGAAAATGCGCGAGGGAACCATCACGCTGCCCGCCTACCGGGTGAATGCGCCGGAAAAGGCGCCGCTTTTCGAACGCGACTTCGCCTACCAGCGGGCCCGGCGCGGCGTCTATCCCTACGCCATGAACGATAACCCGACCAACGAAAAGGCCGACACCACCTATCGGGCGTTGTTTCTGGAAAACGACTATCTGGAAGTGTGCGTACTCCCCGATATCGGCGGAAGACTCTTCTACGCCACGGACAAAACCAACGGCTACGAGATTTTCTACCGCCAGCATGTGATCAAACCCGCCAACGTCGGCATGCTCGGTGCATGGATCTCGGGCGGTGTCGAATGGAACGTCTTCCACCACCACCGCGCAACCAGCCAGTATCCGATCGACTACAAGCTGGTGGACAACGGCGACGGTTCGAAGACGATCTGGGTGGGCGAAATCGAGAAGCGCCACCGCATGTCGTGGGCTATCGGCATGACGCTCTATCCCGACCGCTCCTATATCGAGGTGACAGGCCGGTTCTTCAACAACAGTCCCGACCGGAACTCCATGCTGCACTGGAACAACGTCGCCACCCACGCCAACGAGAACTACCAGATCGTATTCCCGGAAAACACCGAATTCGGAACGTTCCACCACAAGAACAGCTTCATGCGCTGGCCTGTGCCCGACGCACCGTATTGCGGCAATCCGGACTACATCGGCAAGGACGTCAGCTACTGGAAAAATCTCCCGGCTCTGATGGGCGGATCGGTATTCGTCTATGACCTGCAGGACGACTTCATCGGCGGATACGACTACGGCAAGAACGCCGGCACGATGCTGGCCGGAAACCGCCACATCAACAAAGGCGGCAAATTCTGGACATGGGGCCACATGAACTACGGCCACGAGTGGGACTGCAAAACCCTCACCGATGAGGACGGAGCCTACGTCGAACTGATGACAGCCGCCTACTCGGACAACCAGCCCGACTACTGCTGGCTCAACCCCTACGAGACGAAGGAGTTCACGGCCTACTGGTACGGCATCCGCGACCTGAAGCACGTCAACCGCGGCAACGAACACGCCACGGTCAACATGGAGGTCGGCGCCGACGGACGGCTGCATCTGGCCGCCAACGTGACCCGCATCCGGCCCGACGCCCGCATCGTCGTGCGGCGCGGCGGCAAGACGCTCTACGAGACGACCGCCCTGATCGCTCCGGGCAAACCCTTCGCCGCCGACACGAAGGTCCCGGCCGAAGAGGTCGCCGAACCGTCGGAGGTAACCATGTACCTCTACGACTCGGAGGGCAGCGAGCTGATCAGCTACCACCCCTACAAGCTGGACCGCACCAAGCCCATGCCCGATCCCGTCGTGCCGCTGAACCCCGATCCGAAAAGCGTGGAGAACACCGAGGAGCTCTACTACCTCGGCATGCGGAATCTCCAGTTCCACAACGCCCACGTCGATCCGAACGACTATTTCTTCGAGGTCGTCCGCCGCGACCCGGGAGACGTGCGCGCCAACACGCAACTCGGCATCCACTACCGGAAGCAGGGCGATTTCGCCCGGGCCAAGAAGCACCTGCGGACCGCCCTCAAACGGCAGACCGCCAACCAGACCCGCGTCAGCGACGGGGAGTCGATGTACAACCTCGGCCTGATCCTGAAAGCGGAGGGCAGATACGCCGATGCCGTCGATACGCTGTACCGCGCGGCCTGGGACTACGAGTACGCCTCGGCGGCCTATTTCCAACTGGCGCAGATTTCGTCGCTCACGGGCGACAGCGGCCGGGCGCTTCAAGAGGCCCGGATGGCCGTCGCCTACAACGGCATGAACCTCGACGCGCGCAACCTGCTGACGACCCTGCTGCGCCGCTCCGACCGGCAGGAGGAGGCTGCCCGAACCGCCGCCGACGTCGTGGCGTTCGATCCGCTCAACTACTACGCGACCTACGAACTGGTCCGCTTGGGGAAACTCCCCGAGGAGACCTTCACACGGCTGCTGCGCGGCGTGAGCGAATCCTATCTGGAGCTGGCGCTCTACTACATGAACAACGGTTTCGGCGACGAGACGGACGACATCCTCGCCCGGAGCGAGTCGATAGCCCCTTACCCGACCGTGGAGTACTATCAGGCGTGGCGGGCCGACGCCCGGGGCGACCGCACGGCCGCCGCGAGACTCTTCGCCAAGGCCGAGGCCGGGAGCACGGATTACGTCTACCCGTTCCGGCTGGAGACGGTCGCCGTCTACGAAAAAGCCCTGAAATACATGCCCGGGAGCGCCAACACTTGGTATTATTTGGGCAACCTCTACTTCCAGAAGCAGCCCGCACGCGCCATGGAGTGCTGGAAAAAGGCCGTCGAGATACGTCCCGACTTCGCCATGGCCCTGCGCAACCTCGGCTGGGGCAGCTTCTTCTTCGCCGGAGACTGCCCGGCCGCAGCCGAATGGTACCGCAAGGCGATCGAAGCGGACCGCGAGGGCAACGCCATCTTCCTTGCCGAGTGCGACGAGATTCTGGAACGCATGAACGCTCCGCTGCAAACCCGCTACGAACTTTTCGCCGGCCGGGAGGCGCTCTATGAAAAGCGCTACGACTCGGAGACGAAGGCCATCAAGCAGCGCATTCTCCACGGCGAATACGAAGAGGTGCTCCGGCCGCTGCTCACGCGCTTTTACAGCCGCCGCGAGCATATCGAGGACCTGCACGACATCTATGTCGACGCCTGCCTGCTCTCGGGCCTCAAGGCCCGGAAGAACGGCGACGACCGCAAGGCCCTCGAATACATGCTGATGATGAACGAGTATCCCGAAAACCACGGATACGCCCATCTGGAGTACTACGCCCGCGACGCACAGGTCTACTACAACATCGGACTGGCCTACGAACGTGTCGGCGACCGGCGCAGCGCCCGGAAATATTTCAAGATGGCGTCGCAGGTCGAAGTCCGCGACGCGGACGGCATCTACAACTACGAAAAAGCGCTCGCGATGCGGAAAATCGACCCCAAAGCCCCGGTCGGCGGAATGCTCCGCAAGATCGTCGAGACCGGAGAGGCCGGCGTGACGGACTATGTTCAGCGCTTCTTCGAGAGCTTCGGCTACGGAGAGTATCCCGAGGATGTAAACGCACGCGCCTACTACATGCAGGGCATCGGCCACAAGGCGCTGGGCGACGAGACCCGGGCGGCGGAGTGTTTCCGCAAAGCCTTGGAACAGCGCAACGACCACCTTTGGGCCAACTATTATCTCGGAAACATCCGATGACCTCCCATCGCACTTGTCAAACCCCGGGGGCCGGCAGGCCCGGCCCCCTCTTTACCCTTCCGACCCCATGAATCCACGCATCCTCCCCCTGCTCGCCGCCTGCATCCTGACGATCGGTCCGGCCGCCGCCGAAGAGAAGCCGGTCCGCCTGCACACGCTCGGTGAGATGAACACGGCCGCCGCGCCGCTGAACTCCCACGCCGGAGCGGAGCGGTACAGCGTGCTCGAATCAATTCACGCATACCGGCAACTGATCCCGGCCGCGAAGCTGAAAACCGACCGGACGGCCATCTACCCCCGCATCAAGCGGATGGCCGACGGACGTTATATTCTCTTCATGCAGGGAGGGCAGATCGCCTCCCGCATCTACTACTGCACAAGCGACGACCTCCTGCACTGGAGCGACACGCAGGTCCTGTTCGAGCCCTACCCCGTCACGACCTCCGAGGGCAGCGACACGCGCTGCTTCTCGACCGTCGATGCCGCCGTACTGGCCGACGGCGACCTGCTCGCCGCCTGCTCGTTCCGCGCCTCCAAGGGTTACAAACACAACGTCGGCTGCGGAATCATGCTCCGCAGGAGCCGCGACAACGGGGCCACATGGTCCGACGAACAGGTGATCTTCGAAGGCACCAACTGGGAACCCTACCTGCTCCAACTGCCCGACGGACGCATTCAGTGCTACTTCACCGACTGCCTGCCCGCGACCCGCAATTCGGGCACCTCGGTCATCACCTCCACGGACAACGGCCGCACATGGCACGGACACATGCGCGTCTGCCGGCAGTACAAGTACGACGACAAGGGCGTGCGGATCTTCACCGACCAGATGCCCTGCTTCCGCCTGCTCAACGACGGAGAGACGCTTTTCGGATTCCTCGAAGCACGTCTCGAACCCGACGGTCCGCAGGGAAGCAGCATCTACACGATGTCGGCCGTCCGCAACCGGGGATTCGACTGGCAGCCGCTCGGCGAGAACTCGGCCGGTCCCGCCGACCGCGAAACGAACCTCTTCAAGGGGTGCGCCGGATATGTATCGACCTTCCCGTCGGGAGAGATCGTCGTTTCGTGCAACATCGACCGGATGTTCAGCCTGAAAATCGGCGACAGCCGGGGCCGCATCTTCAACGGACGGTCGTGGGACGAGGACTGGTACCGCCCCTTCGAGGGCAAAGGCTTCTGGGGCAGTCTGGAACCGATGGACGCCCACCGCGTCATCGGCGCGATGCACTGCGACGAGGGCATCCAGATCGGTGTTTTCTACCTCAACCACCGCATCGACGCCCCGAAAGCCCGCATCCGCCCGGACGGCGACGGCCGGGAGTGGCGCAACGACCAAGCTCTGTTCATCGGCAGCGAATCCCCCACCGAAACGATCTTCCGGGCCTGCCACGACGACAAACGGCTCTACCTGCTGACCGAGCGGCTCGATTCTGCGTCGACCGGAGCGACGGAGATCAGGCTCTCCGTCGAATACGGCGGGCGGCGCATCGGTCTGACCATCGCCCCCGACGGTTCGGTCGTCAGCCCGATTCCCGGCATTCGCGGCGCCAGCCGTGCGGGCCTCACCCCTGCGGGCGTTCCGGGCCGCGCCACGGAGATCGCAGTGCCTCTCGACGCATTGCAGACCCGGCCGGGCGACACGCTGCGGTTCAATGCGACGGTTCGCAGCGGAGCGGTCGAGGACGGATTCACCGCCGCAACGGACGACCCCGAAACATGGATGCGCATCGAACTGAAATAACCGCAAAACGAAACAACCCATGAAACGCGAACTTTTCTATCTGTCGCTGGCCGCAACAGCCGGGCTCCCCCATCAGCCTGCGGCGCTGGCCGGCGAGAAGCCGAAGCAGAAACCCAACGTCATCATCGTCTTCGCCGACGATCTGGGGTGGGCCGAACTGGGATGCTACGGCAACACGTTCAACGAAACGCCCGTGCTCGACAGTCTGGCGCGGTGCGGCGTGCGGTTCACCGACGCCTATGCCTCGGCGCCGATCTCCTCGCCGTCGCGCGCAGGACTGATTTCGGGCCGCTATCCGTTGCGCGAGGGAATCACCGACTACATCAAACCGAACTCCCCGATCCACCTCGCCCCGACCCGCGCCTCGCTCCCCGAGGCTCTGCGCCGCAACGGCTACCATACGGGCATCATCGGCAAATGGCACCTCTCGGGATACAAGGCCAACGGGGCCCCCGTCGAACGGCATCCCGACGAATACGGCTTCGAGGAGGTGATCCTTTCGGCCGAGGAGAGCATCGGCAGCGGCTCCTATTTCTATCCGTGGCACCACCTGAAGTCGGTGACCGATGCCGAAGAACACGAATTCATCGTCGACCGCATGAACCGCGAGGCGATCGGATTCATCGAGCGGAACAGCGACCAGCCTTTCTTCCTCTACCTGAGCCACTACGCCGTGCACACGATGGTACACGGGCAGCCCGAACTGGTGGATTATTTCCGCAGCAAGCCCGGATGCAGCCACAGCGCGCCCTCCAAAAACAACCCCGAAAACGATCCCTACAAGAAATGGCCTGCGGATTATCTGGCCAAACCGCACAATCCGCATCTCGCCGCCCAGCTCAAGGTGATCGACGACGGTGTCGGAATGATCGTCAGGAAACTCGACGAACTGGGAATCGCCGACAACACGATCGTGATCTTCACGAGCGACAACGGAGGTTCCGTTCAGGTGACCGACAACGGACCGCTGCGCGGCGGCAAGGGAACCCTTTACGAAGGCGGCACGCGCGAACCGATGATCGTCTGGCAGCCGGGGCGGATTTGCGGCGGACGGGTTTCGGAACTGCCGACCAGCAATTACGACTTCTATCCGACGCTCTGCCAGCTGACCGGAACACCGCTGCCCGAGGGATTCGAACCGGACGGGGCGAGCATCGCCGACGAACTGCTCGGCACCGGGAAGTGCAGCGCCGAACGCCCGCTCTACTGGTATTTCAAACTGCAAAGCAGGGAAAAGGGCGGCCGCTGGTGCAGCTCGGTGCGGGCGGGCGACTGGAAACTGATCGAATTCCACGACACGGGGGAAAAGGAGCTTTACAACCTGCGCGAAGATCCCGGAGAGACCCGCAACCGGATCGGCGACCTCCCCGAACGGGCGGAACGCCTCGCCGGACAGCTTGCCGACTGGCGCCGGGAAGCAAAACAAGCGAGGTAACGATTTGAAAACCGTTACCTCGTTATGCTTGCTCTTCACATCGGAAATCAGAACAGGTGGAAGGCAACCGTCAGCCCTGCCATCACGATCGAAACCATCGACATCAGCTTGATGAGGATGTTGAGCGAAGGACCCGACGTGTCCTTGAAGGGGTCGCCCACGGTATCGCCCACGACCGTCGCTTTGTGGCAGTCGGAACCTTTGCCCCCGTAGTGGCCCTCTTCAACCATCTTCTTGGCGTTGTCCCACGCTCCGCCGGCGTTGGCCATGAAGACCGCCAGCACGAATCCCGAACTCAGGCCGCCCACGAGCAGTCCCATGACGCCCGCCACGCCGAAGATCAGGCCGACAGCAACCGGAACGATGATGGCCAGCAGGCTCGGAAACAGCATCTCGCGCTGCGCTCCGCGGGTCGAAATCTCGACACAGCGGGCATAGTCGGGGGTTCCCTCACCCGTGAGGATGCCTTTGATCTCCCGGAACTGACGGCGGACCTCCTCCACCATGCTCTGGGCCGCGCGGCCCACGGCGTTCATCGTCAGACCGCAGAAAAGGAACGACATCATCGCGCCGATGAACATACCCACCAACACCGTGGGATTCATCAGCGAAACGCGGTAGTATTCCATGAAATCGAGGATCGAGGCGTCCTGGATGAAGCGCATCGACCCGTCGGACATTTCGAGCATCGTCACGCCGTTGTGCATCAGTCCGATGCGTATTTCTTCGACATACGAAGCCAGCAGCGCGAGGGCCGTCAGGGCCGCCGAACCGATGGCAAAGCCCTTGCCCGTGGCGGCCGTGGTGTTACCCAGCGCGTCGAGGGCGTCGGTGCGCTTGCGGACTTCGGGACCGAGGCCGCTCATCTCGGCGTTGCCTCCCGCATTGTCGGCGATGGGACCGTAGGCGTCGGTTGCCAGCGTGATGCCCAGCGTCGAGAGCATGCCCACGGCGGCGATGCCGATGCCGTAGAGGCCCAGCGACATGTTCTGCGGAGCCATCATGTTCTGCACATCGAAACCGATGGCACAGAGGTAAGCCAGAACGATCGCCACGCCGATGGTGATGACCGGAACGGCCGTGGAGATCATGCCCGAACCGATACCGGCGATGATGACCGTGGCGGGACCCGTCTGGGCGCTGCCGGCGATCTTCTGCGTCGGTTTATAGGAGTGCGAGGTGAAATATTCCGTGGCCTGACCGATGATGATGCCCGCCACGAGGCCCGTGATGACCGAGAAGGACAATCCCACCCAGTTCTCGACGCCCAGCAGGTAGAGGATGCCGAACGTGGCGACGGCGATCAGCAGCGAGCTGAAATTGACGCCCACGCCCAGCGAGCGCAGCAGTTCGCGCATCGTGGCCCCCTCCTTCGTTCGCACGAGGAAGATACCGATGATCGAAAGCAGGATGCCCACCGCGGCGATCAGCATCGGGGCCATCACAGCCTTCATCTGCAGGTCCTCGGAACCGGCCGACGAGAAGGCCGCCGCGCCCAGCGCAGCCGTGGCCAGCACCGAACCGCAATAACTCTCGTAGAGGTCGGCGCCCATGCCGGCCACATCGCCCACGTTGTCGCCCACGTTGTCGGCGATGGTCGCGGGATTGCGCGGATCGTCCTCGGGGATGCCCGCCTCGACCTTGCCCACCAAGTCGGCGCCCACATCGGCCGCCTTGGTGTAGATGCCGCCGCCGACACGGGCGAAGAGCGCCTGCGTCGAGGCGCCCATGCCGAAGGTCAGCATCGTCGTGGTGATGACCACGAGTTTCTGGGGTCCCGCGGCATCGACGAAATAGGTCAGGATCACATACCAGAACGAGATGTCCAGCAGTCCGAGGCCCACGACCACGAGGCCCATCACCGCACCGCTGCGGAAAGCGACCTTCAGGCCGCGGTCCAGCGACTGCCGCGCGGCGTTGGCCGTGCGGGCCGAAGCGTAGGTGGCGGTCTTCATGCCGAAGTAACCGGCCAGCCCCGAGAAGAATCCGCCCGTGATGAAGGCGAAGGGCACCCAGCCGTTCTGCACCCCGGCGCCATAGGCCAGATAGGCGAAAAACAGCGCCAGCACGACGAAGACGATGCCGACGACCTTGTACTGCTGGCGCAGGTAGGCCATGGCACCCTTGCGCACATGCCCGGCGATCTCACGCATGCGCGGCGTACCCTCGTCCTCGCGCTTCATCAGGCGGTAAAACGCCCAAGCGAAGGCCAAGGCGACGATGGACGCGGCAGGTACGATCCAGAAAATCGAAGGAATGTTCATATAGTTGGAAATGTTTTAAGGGTTTGTCGCAGCAACTGAAAACAAATATACAGAATCTTTCGGAATATTGTACTCCCGGGCAGATAGTTGCGGGAGAAATTCGCCGAAAAAAGCTAACTTTGCGACAGTCTCCGTCCTGAGAAACCGATGAAACATGCACCGATACTCCTCCCCTGCCTTGCATGCTGTCTCCTAGCGCTGACGGGCTGTTTCCACAAGGACAGTTCCTACGAACCCGGACAGGACGAAATCGTGAGCCGGCTCACCGGCACGGAATGGGTCCGGGAATACGATCTCACATCGCCCGACGCCACCGTTCGTGAGGCATGGACTCTGCACGGCGACGGAAGCGGCACACGCACGATTGCAACCCACTATGCAGACGGGAAATCCGAAGAGGAGACGACCTATTTCGCATGGTTGTTCACGTCGGTCAACTACAACGTCGTCTACATGAACTATCCCCGCTACTGGCTGATTCTCGAACTCACCCGGGACAGGCTGCGCGTCCAGCAGTCGTCGAAGGACCCGGACCGGCTGATGTCGAATGATCCCCGGATCGAAAAAGTGTTTGCGGCCTCGACGGATGACGATGGCGAATAGCCGGCCCTGCCACTCCGCATTTTTTCGCGGCCGGCAGGCCGAAAACGGTCCGCTATATTAGAGGTGTATCCCGGACTACGGTCAGTACAACTCGATAAACTCGTAGGAGTTGCCGACGGCGGCGAGATACCGCAGGAACTCCTCACGCGGGATGACTACCGTGGCGCGGTTGTCGTTGGGGTGGAACGAGCAGGAGGGCCATTGCCGCAGGTTGGCGTCGAGGAACAGGTGGACGTGGTTCGCAGGGTCGTTGATCAACCCGAAAGGCGACACCGAGCCGGGGCGCAGTCCCAGCCAGCGCTCCATGCGCTGTTCCGAAGCGAACGACAGTTTGCCCTGCCGCAGACGGCGTTCGAGGTCGTGAATGGCCATCGTCTGCTCCGAATCGAAGCAGACGAGGTAGTGGCGGTCGCCCTTGTGGTTGCGGAAAAAGAGGTTCTTGCAGTGCTTCGACCCGTCATCGCGCCACCATTGGCGGGCGATCTCGATGGTCGGAGCTTCGGGGTGTTCGTACCACTCGTAGCGGATGCCGCGGGCGTCGAGGAATTCGAACACCCGGCGGCGGCGTTCGTCGGCCGTGAGGGTTTGTGCGTCCATATCAGCCTATCTTGTAAAATTCCCGGATGTTTCGTGCGATGCACTCCACCAACACTTCGATCGCCTCCACGGGCGACCATGCGTTGTGGGGCGAGAGCAGCAGCCGGTCCGGTTCCCGGATCGAGAGCAGCGGGTTGCCGGGTTCGAGGGGTTCGTGGGCGAAGACGTCGAGACCGGCTCCGGCCAGTTTCCCGGCATCGAGCGCTGCGGCCAGCGCCGCTTCGTCGACGATGCCGCCCCGGGCGACGTTGACGAGGATGGCCGAGGGTTTCATCAGGGCCAGTTCGCGTGCGCCGATCAGTCCGCGCGTGCGGTCGGTCAGCGGGGCGTGGATCGACACCACGTCGGACTGCCGGAGCAGTTCGTCGAGCGGCAGCGAGGGGTAAGGCTCCTCGCGCACGACGCCCGAAGTGGAGGTGTAGGCGACCTCGCATCCCAGCGCCTCGGCGACGCGGGCCACGTTTCGGCCGATGTTACCCAGCCCGACGATACCCCATTTCGCCCCGTGGAGCTGGTGGGTCGTGCGGCCGAAATGGTATTGCAGGGGCGACCCGGCGTAGGCGGTCTTGACATAGCGGTCGTAGTAGACCACCTGCCGCAGCAGCCCGATGGCCGCGCCGATGGTGGTCTCGGTCACGGCGTGGGTCGAGTATCCCACGGCGTTCTTCACGGCGACGCCCTGTTCCGCCGCCGCGTCGAGGTCGATGTGGTTCATACCCGTCGCGGCCACGCAGATCAGCCGCAGGCGGGGAAGCTGTCGGAGGGTCTCGCGGCGGAAAACCACCTTGTTGGTAATCACCACGTCGGCTTCGCGGCAGCGGCCGACGACCTCTTCGCGGGCGGTCGTTTTGTAACCCGTGTAGTTGCCCAGCGCACGGATGGCGTCGAGGTCGGCACCTCCGAGGCTGTATTCGTCCAGAAATACGATGTTCGGTTGCATATCCTTTGTTTTGTTAGTTTTCGTTGGCAGTGCGGATTCAGTCATCGTCTTTTCAGCCCTCCAACTCGCCGATCAGTCCGCGGATGACCACCGAGGCGCATCCGATGCCGAACAGCGCCGGGATGTAGGAGATGGTCCCGACGTTCGACTTCTTGTTCTGCTCCTCGCAGAGGATCATCGCCCCCTCGCGCATCGGCTCAGGCGAGAAAACGGCCCGAAACCCCCGGCGTATGCCGATCTTGTGGAGCCGCTTGCGCAGCATGTGGGCCAGCGGGCAGTGGTGGGTCTTCGAGATGTCGGCGATTTCGAGTTTCGTGGGGTCGGTCTTGGCCCCGGCGCCCATCGAACTGACGAGCGGCAGGCCCCGTTCCAGCGAGGCGGCGATCAGCGCCAGCTTGGGCGAGAGGGTGTCGATGGCGTCCACCACATAGTCGTAACGCGCGGCATCGAGCAGCGTGTAGGTCTCCTCGTCCCTGATATATTTGGCGACTACCGTGAGTTCGATTCCGGGGTTGATGTCGCGCAGGCGTCCGGCCAGCACCTCGGCCTTCGGGCGTCCGACGGTCGAATGCAGGGCCACCAGCTGACGGTTGATGTTCGTCGTGTTCACCACATCGGCGTCGGCGACGGTCATGCGTCCCACGCCTGCCCGGGCGATCATCTCCGCGGCATAGGCTCCCACGCCGCCCAGCCCGACCACGAGCACGTGGGCTGCCTTCAATTGCGCGAGTTTTTCCGCGCCTAACAGTAATTCGGTTCTTTCCAGCCAGTTATCCATGCTGAGTTTCAAATATCCGTTCGTAATTCGCCAGCGTCGCCCGTTGCAGTTCCTCCACCGGGATTCCCCTCGCTTCGGCCGCCCGGGCATAGATTTCCGCGATCGGTACGGGGCTGTCGTCCGTTTCGAGGAAAAGTTGCGACAGAGGCGTTTCGCGCAGCGCCGCAAGCGTCTTGGGCGATGCGAAGGCGCGTTCGCCGAACGAGAGGAAATAGCCTTTCGCAAGGGCCTGCCGCGCCTGCTCGGGCGATCCGATGAAGCCGTGGAAAATTACGGCACGGGGTTCGCACGCCGCCAACTCGCGCATCAGGGGTTCGAAAGCCCTCACGCAGTGGAGCACTACCGGAAGCCCCCGCTCGCGGGCCAGCCGCAACTGGGCGCGCAGCGCCTCGAACTGCACCTCGCGCGAGGGACCGTGCACGAAATCGAGCCCCGTTTCACCCACGGCCTGCGCGTCGGAGAGCCGTTCGCCGAGCGCCGCAACCTCCTGCATGTCAGCATTCCACGGGTGTACGCCCGCCGTGTGGAGTTCGATCCCCGAGCCTGTCGGACGGTGGGTGTGTATGTTGACATAGGGAAGCATGGCAACGGCAAATGTAGGAATTTAACGCGACCCTTGCGAATTTGAGGCCAATTTTTTAACGTACCGCCTGCCGGCGACGGTCGTTGCGGGGCGGCCGGTTTTGCATCCGGGGATTTCGAATTTATTTCGAAGTGCAAGCATTCGAAAGTTCGCTGTTTTGGCCCGAAAGCGGGGCCCGCAAATCTTAATATATTTAAGAAATATTGGTTTGCGCATGGGTGTTTTCAGGAAAAAAATTTGTACTTTCGCACGCGATTAATTGTTAGCACGCTAACAACGCTACGCGGAATATTAATTCCAAACACATAACCATATCAAAATTTTAACCATGTCGAAAATCATTACACTACGCAAGGGTTTAGACATCAATCTGGTGGGCAAACCTCAGGAGTCGTTGGCGGACGCACCGCAGGCTTCGGAGTATGCCCTCTCGCCCCTCGATTTCGAGGGTGTGACTCCCAAGCTGCTGGTTAAGGTGGGCGATCGGGTGAAAGCCGGTACGCCGTTGTTCTTCAACAAGGCCAACGAACGTATCCTCTTCACGTCGCCCGTCAGCGGCACGGTGGCCGCCGTCAACCGCGGTGAGAAGCGCAAGATTCTCAACGTGACGGTAACCCCCGACGCCACGCAGGAGTACGAGGAGTTCCCGAAGCCCGACCTTGGGTCGGCTTCGCGCGGGCAGATCGTCGAACTGCTGCTCCGGTCGGGCCTCTGGCCGATGATCGTGCAGCGTCCCTACGGCATCATCGCCGACCCCAACGACACGCCGAAAGCGGTCTTCGTCTCCGCCTTCGACTCGGCGCCTCTGGCTCCGGACTACAATTTTGTCCTGAAAGCCGAACAGAAGAACCTCCAGACGGGTATCGAAGTGATGCGGAAGCTCACGGCGGGCAAGGTGCACCTCTCGGTGCGCGCCAAGGCCGAAGGACAGATGCCGTCGCTCCGAGGTGCCGAGCTGCACACGTTCGCCGGCAAGCATCCCGTCGGCAACGTCGGCGTGCAGATCCACCACATCGACCCCGTGAACAAAGGCGAGGTCGTATGGACGGTCAACGTGCAGGATCTGGCCATCATCGGCCGCCTGTTCAACGAGGGCCGTGTCGACATGACGAAGATCATCGCCGTGGCCGGTTCGGAGATCGAGAAACCGCACTACATCCGCATGGTGGGCGGCGCGAAGGTCGACTCCGTGGTCAAAGGCAACGTGAAGAAGCAAAAGGAGGGCGACAGCATCCGCTTCATCTCGGGCAACGTACTCACGGGCACCAAGACCGCGCTGGACGGCTTCATGGGCTTCTACGCCAATCAACTGACTGCGATTCCCGAGGGCGACAAGTACGAACTGCTGGGCTGGGCGCTGCCCCGCTTCAACAAGTTCTCCGTATCGCGCGCCTATTTCTCGTGGATCTGCCCCAAGAAGGCTTACGACCTCGATACCAACCTCAACGGCGGCGAGCGTCCGTTCGTCGTGACGGGGCTGTACGAGCGTTACCTGCCGATGGACATCTATCCGATGTACCTGCTGAAGGCGTGCCTCGCGGGCGACATCGACAAGATGGAGAACCTCGGCATCTACGAGGTCACGGAGGAGGATTTCGCCCTGTGCGAGTTCGTCGATCCCTCGAAGATCGAGATTCAGCAGATCATCCGCGACGGTATTAACTTAATGATCAGGGAGGCTTAAAGATGGGACTTCGTAAATTCATGGACAATATCAAGCCCACGTTCTCGAAAGGCGGGAAGCTGGGCTTTCTGGAGTCGACGTTCGATGCGTTCGAAACGTTCCTCTTCGTACCCAACACCACGACCCGGAAGGGTGCGCACATCCGCGACTGCAACGACATGAAACGTACGATGATCATGGTCGTCGTAGCGCTGATGCCGGCGTTCTTCTTCGGCTGCTACAACACGGGCATTCAGGTCGGACTCGAAGGCTTTCAGGCCTTCTTCTACGGACTGGTCCGCGTGCTGCCGATGGTCTGCGTCTCGTATATCGTGGGTCTGGGCATCGAATTCGGGTTCGCGCAGGCGCGCGGCCACGAGGTCAACGAGGGTTTCCTCGTCTCGGGTCTGCTGATCCCGATGATCATGCCGGTGTCGACCCCGCTCTGGATGGTCGGACTGGCGACGGCTTTCGCCGTGGTCTTCGGCAAGGAGGTCTTCGGCGGTACGGGTATGAACGTCTTCAACCCCGCGCTGCTGGCCCGTGCCTTCGCATTTTTCGCCTACACCCCCTCGATGTCGGGTGAGACGGTCTGGTATTCCGACTGGACGATGATGGGCGCGCATGTCGACGGCATCACCGGCGCCACGGCCCTCGAGCAGCTCTCGACGACCAACGCAATGGCTTACTCGCCGTTGGACGCCTTTCTGGGATTCATCCCCGGATCGTTCGCCGAAACCTCGACGCTGGCCATCCTGATCGGCGCCGCCATCCTGCTGTTCACGGGCATCGCCTCGTGGCGCACGATGGTCTCGGTGTTCGTCGGCGGACTGGCCATGGGCTATCTGTTCCAAGCGCTCGGCGTGACGACCTATCCCGCGTGGTGGCATCTGATCGTCGGCGGCTTCGCCTTCGGCGCGGTCTTCATGGCCACGGACCCCGTGACCTCGGCGCAGACCGACAAGGGCAAGTACATCGTAGGCTTCATGACCGGTGCGCTGGCCGTGCTGATCCGCGTGGTGAACCCGGCCTATCCCGAGGGCATGATGCTTTCGATCCTCTTTATGAATGCGCTGGCGCCGCTGGTCGACTACTATGTGGTCGAGGCCAACATCGCCCGCCGCAAGAAACGTGTCAAACTCGCAAAATAGGGGAGATAAGTTATGGCAACGAAAAAATTCAAATGCAATGTCTGCGGCTACATCCACGAAGGTGACGCCGCACCCGCCAACTGCCCTGTCTGCGGAGTTCCCGCATCGGAATTCACCGAGCTGAAACAGGAGAAGAAGGGCATGTTCAGCGACAAGAACGGCAACGCCTATATTATAATGTACTCGACGGTGATGGTCGTCATCGTGGCCGTGCTGCTGGCCGTGGCGGCCCTCGCCCTCAAACCCCGTCAGGACGCCAACGACCTGAACGAGAAAAAGCAGAATATCCTCGCATCGCTCTCGGCGCAGGACCAGTCCTACGACGAGTATATCGACGCCTATGTCGTGGACAAGGAGGGCAGGCGGATCGAAGGCGAGGATGTCTTCGCGCTGCTCAACGACCTGCCGGGCACGTTCGAGGCGGGCAAATTCCCGATCTTCGAGGCCAAGGACGGCCGTGTGGTCATCCCCGTCACGGGCATGGGCCTCTGGGGTCCGGTCTGGGGCTATGTGGCCCTCGAGAAGGACATGGACACCGTGTCCGGCATCATCATGGCCCACAAGGGCGAGACCCCGGGTCTCGGCGCCGAGATCGCCACACCGAAGTATCAGGCCAATTTCGTCGGCAAGACGATCTTCGAGGGCGACAAATTCGTCTCGGTGACGCTCCGCAAGGGCGGCGCCAAGGACCCCGCGCACGAGGTGGACGCCATCTCGGGCGGTACGAAGACCTCCGACGGCGTGACGGCCATGCTCTACAACAGTCTGGAGAACTACCTGCCCCTGCTGGAGGCCAAGCGTGCCGCTGCGACTACCGCCCCTGCGGCAAAAGTGTCTAACGAAGAAAATGTAGAAAACAATGAGTAAGATGGAAAAAGAGCCTTTGTTTTCGGCTAAGAACCTGAAATTCCTGACGGGCCCGTTTTCGGCGAACAACCCGGTCATCGTGCAGATCCTCGGTATCTGCTCGGCGCTGGCCGTCACCGTACAGCTCAAGCCCGCCATCGTTATGGCACTCTCCGTGACGGTCGTCACGGGATTTGCAAACCTCGTGATGTCGCTGCTGCGCAACGGCGTTCCCTCGCGCATCCGCATCATCGTCCAGCTCGTCGTCATCGCCGCGCTGGTGATCCTCGTCGACCAAGTGCTCAAGGCATTCGTTTACGAAGTCTCGAAGCAGTTGTCGGTCTATGTCGGACTTATCATCACCAACTGTATCGTCATGGGCCGCGTCGAGGCCTTCGCACTGGCCAACAAGCCTTGGGCATCGTTCCTCGACGGTCTGGGCAACGGTCTGGGCTACGGCCTGATTCTGGTGATCGTGGCCTTCTTCCGCGAGTTGTTCGGCTCGGGCAGCCTGATGGGTTTCCGCATCATCCCCGAAAGCTGGTACATGGCCGAGGGCGGTTTCTATTCGAACTGCGGACTGATGCT
This sequence comes from Alistipes provencensis, assembly GCF_900083545.1. Lineage (NCBI taxonomy): Bacteria > Pseudomonadati > Bacteroidota > Bacteroidia > Bacteroidales > Rikenellaceae > Alistipes > Alistipes provencensis. The sequence goes on from NZ_LT559262.1 coordinate 3,412,367, forward strand.
CTTCCCGCCGATGGCGCTGATCATCGTGGGCTGCATCATCTGGGTGCACCGTTCGCGCAACAAGGACTTACAGGAAAAATAGGAGGATAACGTATGGAATCATTGAATATCTTTATCCGGTCGATCTTTATCGACAACATGGTCTTCGCCTTCTTCTTCGGCATGTGTTCCTACATCGCCGTGTCGAAGAGCGTGAAGACGGCCCTCGGCCTCGGCGCCGCCGTTACGTTCGTGATGGTGATGACCGTGCCGCTGAACTACCTCTTGTATGAATTCGTGCTGAAGGCCGGCGCGCTCTCGTGGGCCGGACTACCCGACGTAGACCTGAACTTCCTGTCGTTCATCGTCTTTATCGCCACCATCGCGGCTTTCGTGCAACTGGTGGAGATGGCCGTCGAGAAATTCTCCCCGACGCTTTACAGCCAGTTGGGTATCTTCCTGCCGCTGATCGCCGTGAACTGCGCCATCATGGGCGGCTCGCTCTTCATGCAGCAGAAGGTCGACGCCGCCGAGATTTCGTCGCTCTGGCAGTCGATCGTCTACGGTCTGGGCTCGGGTCTGGGCTGGTGGCTGGCGATCGTGATGATGGCCGCCATCCGCGAGAAGACGACCTATTCGCACATCCCCGCGGCGCTCAAAGGCCCCGGCATTGCTTTCATCATCACCGGTCTGATGGGTATCGCCTTCATGATCTTCTCGGGCATCCAGTTCTAACCTTTAAAAAGAGATTCTGAAAAAATGACTACAACGATTTTAATAGCGATCGCCGCATTTCTGGTAATCACGCTCGTGCTGGTCGCACTGCTTCTCTATGCGAAGGCCAAGCTGGTATCGTCGGGCGACGTGACGATCGACATCAACAACGGCGAGAAGGTCATCAAGACCGAGAGCGGCTCGACGCTGCTCGCTACGCTGGCCAATAACAAGGTGTTCCTGCCTTCGGCCTGCGGCGGCGGCGGTTCGTGCGGCATGTGCAAATGTCAGGTGCTCGAAGGCGGCGGCGACATCCTGCCCACCGAAACGGGATTCATCACGCGCAAGATGGCCAAGGAGCACTGGCGTCTGGGCTGTCAGGTGAAGGTGAAGGAGAACATGAAGATCCACGTCGAAGAGGCCGTTCTGGGCGTCAAGAAATGGGAATGCACCGTGGTCTCGAACCGCAATATCTCGACTTTCCTCAAGGAGTTCGTCGTGAAGCTGCCCGAGGGCGAGAACCTCAAGTTCCGCAGCGGCGGCTACATCCAGATCGACATTCCGAAGTACGACGCCATCAAGTTCTCGGACATGGACGTGGACGAGAAGTACCGCGCCGACTGGGACAAGTTCAAGATGTGGGATCTCGTCGCCACCAACCCCGAACCGACGTTCCGTGCCTACTCGATGGCCAACCACCCGGCCGAGGGCAACATCATCATGCTCAACATCCGTATCGCCACGCCTCCGTTCGACAAGGCCACGGGCGGCTTCATGAAGGTCAACCCGGGTATCTGCTCGTCGTATGTCTTCTCGCGCAAGCCGGGCGACAAGATTACGATTTCGGGTCCTTACGGCGAGTTCTTCCTGCCGGACAACCTGCCCGACACGCAGGAGCTGATCTTCATCGGCGGCGGTGCGGGCATGGCCCCGATGCGCAGCCACCTGATGCACCTGTTCAAGACCGAGAAGACCGCCAAACCGGTGTCGTTCTGGTACGGTGCGCGTGCGCTGAAGGAGGTTCCCTACCTCGACGAGTTCCACCAGATCGAGAAGGATTTCCCCAACTTCAAGTTCAATCTGGCGCTCGACCGTCCCGATCCCGAGGCGGACGCCGCCGGGGTGAAATACACGCCGGGCTTCGTGCACAACGTGCTCTACGAGAACTACCTCAAGAACCATCAGGCTCCCGAGGACTGCATCTACCTCATGTGCGGACCTCCGATGATGATCGCCTCGGTGGTCAAGATGCTCGACGACCTCGGCGTGCCGCCGGAGAATATTCTCTACGACAACTTCGGTTCGTAGCGGATGTAATGATCCGCAAAACGCCGAAGGCGTATAAATGAAGGGGAGGAAAGTTTCCAAATAAATTTGGACTTTCCTCCCCTTCGTTTATTGTTATTGTTTCCGCAGGGATTGCGGATCATTGCTCCAAGTAATGTAGCTGATCAGAACGGGTTATTGGGTTCTGCAAAGTCGTAGAACGTACCGTAATCGCCCCGCCGCGGAGCTCCGGGCATGTCGGGGCGGAAATCGGGGCATTCTTCGACCCGTGCTTTCAGCCTGCGGTAGATCTCCTTCACCTCGTCGCTGCACACTGCAATATCAATCGGATGCTCTTCCATAAAGTCCTCTTTGGTATTGTAGAAGCGGCCGTCCCAATAGTATTTGTATTCGGCGGTACGGGCAGCCCGCGAAGCATACGGCGCCGGCGCCGTCGGCCAAAGCGGATTGTAGTGCATCAGCGAAATCTCTTTCTCCAAGGGTTTCTGTCCCGCGATCTCGGGATAGAGGCTCACGCCGTCGAGCTTCCACTCCGCGGGAACCCCGATCCGCATGGCGTCGGCGAACGTGGGGAAGAAATCCGTAAAATCGGCCAGCCGTTCGCTCGCGCGCGGCGCGATGCGGTCGCCCCAGCAGACGATCAGCGGAACCGAAGTCCCCACGCCCCGCGGATCGCCTTTACCGCCGCGGCGCAGCGTTCCGTCAGCCATCTGCGAAACAATACGCGTCGAGGTGCCGTTATCCGACGTAAAGATGAAGATCGTATTGTCCCACTGCCCGTTCTCCTTGAGCCGTTGTACCATGCGTCCGACCTTCTTGTCCAGATAGGCCACCATGTCGCGGAAATTGGAGGTGTCCTTCCCGAACCGCCCGAGGAAATCCAGATCCCAGCTCTCGGAATCGGGGGTCGGCGTATGGGGCGTATGCACGAGGGGCGTGGAATAATAGAGTAAGAAAGGTTTTTCGGATTCTTTCTGCCGGTCGAGGAACTCGAATGCCGCACCTTCGAACCCGTCGGGGCCGTAGGTCGAATATTCGTAATGACCGTGGTTGTCCATCATGCAGTTGGCGTAACGGTCGGTACCGGTCGGACCGTTGAACTCCTTGTACACTTCGAGCTGGAAAAGGCACCACTCGTCCCATCCCAGCCGCGTGGGCATCTCGCGGTCGCGTCCGAGCTGCCACTTGCCGAACATACCGGTCGTATAGCCGGCCTGCCGGGCCAGTTGGGCGAAGGTGGGTTCGTCGTCGTTCATATAGCCGAAGCAGACGTAGTTGCGGTCGTTGTACTGACCGGTCATCAGTTGCACACGCGAGGGAGAGCTCAGCGGCTGGGCGTGCATATTGCGGAAGAAAAGGCCGTTGCGGGCCAGCGAATCGATCGTGTGCGTGTCGTAGGAGACGCCGCCCATGCAGCCGAAACATTCGGCGCCGATGTCGTCAGCCAGAAAAAGCACGATGTTGGGACGTTCGGAAGATTCAATCCCCGGATGCTGCTCGCCGCAGCCGACTGCCGCAAGCGATAAGACGGACAAACCTGTCGTCTGGAAGTAGGTTGTATTCATGATTATAATTCTTCAATTTTTCATCAGACAAAAAATGACATGACAGACAATATCTTACGCAATCGCGTCAGTGCCACCGAAATATGAAACTGCACGGTATGCGGGCTGATCCCGAGGTTTTCGGCGATTTCATTATAGGACATATGTTCGTAACGACTCATTTTGAACACCCGCCGGCATTGTTCCGGAAGGTTCTCGATCGCCAGCTCGATCATTTCCAGCAGATCTTCCGTCGTTATGCGCCCGCCGGGGTCGACCGACAGTTCCGTTTCGCGGGTCTCGGAGTGCCGAATGTATTGCAGGTGCATTTTGGAACGTTTGAACCGATTGAAGATCGCATTGCGCGTCATCCGGAACAGGTAGGCACGGATCGACAGCACTTGCCCCATCAGGGAGCGGTTTTCCCACACTTGCAGAAAAATATCCTGCGTAACGTCTTCCGCCTCGGTTTCATTTTTCAGAAACCGAAGTGAAAAGTCGTACACCCTCGGAGCATAACGTACATAGAGCGTATCGAGAGCATCAATATCCCCCTGACCAAGTCTGTCTAACAATAATTGCTCTTCGTTCATTGTTTACAAAGTTACCTTTCTTGTTGCAAGGATACAAATATATTATCTGGCAGATCAACACGATATTCAAAAAAATCATGTCGCGTCTAACCATTTGCATCGCAAGATTATTCCATTTTATGAATTACGCAAACAAGAACCATTATGTACGCGAAACGACTCACAGAGGCTCCACAGGCGACGTCACGCACAGATGAACCGCAGACGCTCCGAATAGAGCGTCTGCGGTTGCAGATCTCGCAGGCCATGCGGTATTCCTACCACCTCAAAACCCGAACCTTATACACGCTCAGATCGGGAATGCGGATCAAAAGGTCCGCTTCCCCGCTTTTCACATTCGACGTGTGGCGCAGCGTCTGCGTGGTCCAGTCCTGATCCCCCTCGGGCACGGTCGCATCCGTATACCATGCCTCGCCGGTATCCTCGTTATAGTTCACCGATTTAAGTGCCGTGCAAGCCGAAAAGTGGGTCAGCTCGGAAAAGGTTCCCGACGCCGTATTATAAACATAGGCGCTTTTACCTGCGATGCAAAGGCTGTGGGAATTGACCGTCGTAAGGTCGTGTACCGAATTCTTGGGCGTCTCGACCGTCCGTTCCTCTTCGAGTTCGGGAGCGTCGGTGTTCCAGTTCTTCAACTTGTATATTTTCAGACTCTTGCCCCCGATGGCATAAAGACGCTGGGTCGTCTCGTTCCACACCACGCCGTGCGCCGATTCCAGATCGTACTGGCACAACACCTTATTGTTTTGGCCGAGATCGTAGACCTGCACCTTGTTGCAGTTGGCATCCGCACCCGACGAGCAGGCCAGCACCACCCTATCGTTGGGCAGCAGATCGGACGAGTGCACCTGCGGGCAGGAGGTCGACCACCAGCGAATGGCGTCGGTCTGCCGGTCATAAAGCACGCACCAGCCCGTAGCGCCCGACAGCAGCAGTTTGCGGCCATTGTCCACAGGCTTGCCCTCGCCGACACGGCATTGCGATTCGGGAATGCCCAGAACCGGAGCGACCGTGCGGGAATCCCAGCGCCATACGACGGCGTCCCGATAATCGGCGGGCGATTCGCTCCCGACTTCGATCACGCAGGCGGTGTTGTTGCCGCAGAACAGCAGTTGCGTCGGGAGTTTCTCCGCCTCGGCGGTATCGACCTTGCCGCCCTGCGCCAGCCGCCGCGGTGTATCGTCGACCAGTCGCTCCACCTCCGTATCGCCGTCGTACAGGATCACCGTATAGCCCGACGAAAGGTCCACGGGCGCCAGCAGCGCGACGAGCGTCTGACCTCCGGCCGCGCAGTCGACCGGAACGGCGGGCGTCACGGTCACCTGCGGCGCCGAGGCCGTAACATCCCAGTCCGCCATGCGGACCGACACTTCGCCGCCGATCATCTCGCCGCCATTGGCTTCGACGACGGCGCGTGTAACCTTGTAGCTGTTCTGGATGAGCCGGATATACATCGTGCATCCGAGCTGGGAAAGCTCCATGTCGACCCCTTCGTAGGAGTTGACGACCCCGGTCGTATGGCCCACGAGCAGGGGGGGGGTGAGCGTCCCGTCCTGCGCGGTGGGGACCGTGGTTTTCAGCACCCCGTCCTCGCAGGTCACCTGCGCATCGGCAGGCCACCATGCAGCCACGGCCACGGGCCCTCGCGGCGCCGTGACGTTGAAAAGGAAGAGCGAACGCTCCGTGCCGGGAAGAATCGGTTCGGCAAAGACGGGTTCCGTCCGTCCGGGACCTTCGGCGACCAGAGCCGCCGGCTCGCCCTTCTTCCAGACGACCGAAGTAAGGCCGCCTTCGGCGTTGCAGTATTTTGCGAGTGTCAGATTGGTTTTTGCGGCAAGCAGCGTGCGTCCGGATTCGTCGTCGCTGCACCCTGCGCCGAAAAGCAATGTTCCGGCCAGCAGGGCGAAAAGTCCGTATAGTCTGTTTTTCATGTCGTAAGTCAGTTGAGTGATTGATTGTTATTTGTTGCGCAGCACTTGTCCGTAGGCTTTCACGAGATCGCGGCATGTGGCTTCGCCGTGATGCACCTCGAAGATATACACTCCCCGATAGCCCGCCCGCCGCAGCCTGCGGCAGAGGTCCAGCCAGTCGATCACGCCCTTGCCGGGCAGCCAGTGGCGTTCGTCGCGGCCGTCGTAATCGGACAGATGGACCGTAGCGATCCGGTCGCCGAGCGCCTCGATGAAGTCGGCGTGGCTCTCCAGAAGCAGGTGGTTCGTGTCGAAGCAGACCATGACCTCGGGACACCCTTCGATCAGGCGGAGCATCTCGGCCGAGGTGCGGCCGATGCTGTGGGGCATGTTTTCCACACACAGCACCGCACCGATCTCTTCCGCCGCGAGCGACAGCCGGCAGATGGAGTTGGCGGCGCAGCGTTCGCGTTCGCCGCGCTCCTCCTCCGAAATGGGCCGCGATCCGGGATGCAGCACCAGCCGCCGGGGATGGAAGATGGCCGCCAGCCGGATCATCCGTTCGATATAGGCTACATTCCGTTCCCGCTGTACGGGATCGACGACCGAAATGTCGCATTTGCGGCCGAAAGGCAGGTGGCACGACCAGACCCTCAGTCCGGCCTTCTCCAGCCTCTCGCGCAGGGCGAAAGCCTCGGCATAGCACTCGGCATCGGGGGTTTTGTGGGTGAACGCGTGGAACGTCACCTCGACATACCCGATCCCGGCATCGCGAACCTCCGCCAGTTTCTCCTGCGTCGGTCCCCCGAGAATCCCGAGCGAGGTTCCCATCGGCCGGGCGGCGTACAGCACGCCGCCCAGCATCAGGAACAAACCTAAAAATATCCCTTTCATTTTTCCCCGGTCCGTTACCATTCGATCAGCGACGACTGAATACAACCCGAGCCGCAGTGGTCGCCTCCGTGCGACGACCATCCCCTGCCGCGCGCAGCCCCGATGTATTTACCGATAAAAAGTCCGTTTCCGCCGTCTCCGGAACCTTGGTTCACGGTGTACAATACACCGTCTGCGAGATTGCAGCCGTTCTGACCGTTGTTCTGTGTATAGCTCCAATCGGCAATCTTGTTCCCGGACGTATCGTATTCCAGTACGAGGCTGTCCTCCGTACTGCTGCCGGACGCCATAATGTAAAAATGGTTGTTCGCATCGACCAGCGGACGCGTGAAGTTGAAAGTATTCTTCTTCACGCTGCTCGGCTGCTCTTCATGGACCATCGTCTGCAAATCGGACGAGAAGAACCGTACATATCCGTCTTTCGTTCCGGCGAAGACCGTTCCGTCGCCGGCCACGATGGGTTGGTAATAGTTGTCTCCCCCGGCTGCACTCCGGGCACACAGCGTATGCGAGTCCAAATCAACGGCCGCCAAAGTCGTTCCGTAAGCGAAATAAGCCTTTTTCCGGTCGGGACTCACGGCGAAACCGATGGAGTTGACGATCGAAACCGTCACGGCGTCGATCTTCGTACCGTCGGCGGCGCTCACGAAATGGACCGCCGTTTTAGCCCCCACGACTACCTCGCCGCCGTTGACCAGCAGCCCGTAGCCGCAACTGCCGGCTGCGTAAGGCGCCCCCCAGCGTTCCATACCGGTCTCGGCGTCGAGCGCATAAAGATTGCCTTTCGCATCGACGATGTAAACCACCGTACCGTCGGCGCTGACAGCGGGAGGCGCCGAGTTCATCGATCCGCACTTGCTGAACTTCCAGTGCAGCGTACCGTCCGGCTTCACGGCATAGAACTGCCCACCTGCACTGGTTCCGTAGTAGATGTCGCCCGAGACCGGATTGACGGCCGCCATCGATTTCGACTCGGCCTGCGTATCGCCGTTGTCGGTCGGCCTGAACGTCCATTTTTGTTTGCCTGTCTGCACGTCGAAAGCATAGAGGTTGCTGATCTTGTTGCCCGTATTGACATATACCGTCGCAGCGTCGGGCGAAAGCACCGGACAAGTGTAGGTAGGGCTTTCGTATTTGGCACCGTCGGCCTGCTCCCAATCCATGAAATTGACGACATAAGGACGGATCTCGACCGTGATTTTCCATTCGCGCAGCGATTCGTCGATTTTTGCCGACAGCATGACGACCTGACTGCCTGTGGTCTTGAATCCCGAAAGTATCTTGTCGCCCGTGAGGACCGCACCGTCGGGGAAAGTCCACGCCACGTCGCTCGCATCGGCATAGGCCGCCCGGTTGAATTCGAACGTGACGGGCTGGTCGACAGCCGCCGTCTCCGAGGAGATGAAATAGGGAATGGCCTTGGTCGGCATGGCGCGGATCACATCCGCCTCGGCCGCTCCTTTTTCGTATTCGGCCGCCAGCAGGAAGTAATAATTCTTGTCGTTGGTGAGCCCTTCGCACCGGTAAGACGTCACGTCGCGGGCGATCTCCTGCGTCCGGATATCGCCCGGCATATCCTCGTCGTAATAAGAGAGCGTATATTTCTCCACGAGGGTCGAAGGTGCGGACCACGCGAGCGCCACATATCCGTCGCCCGTCTCCGTAACCGTGAGGTCCGTGACCGGAAGACGCGACGTGGAGGGACGGCCCGCTACGCTCACGGCATTGGAGATCAGTTTTCCGTAAACAGCCTGCACATTGAAATTATAGGAGATGCCGTTAGTCAGTTTGTCGACGACATACCGGCTTGCGCCGCCGGTATGCAGCGTCACGGTCTGCGACTCCTCGTCGGTATAGAAAACGATGTAATCGGTGGGATTCCACCCGTCGGGAATCTCCCATGCGAGGGTCACTTCCTCGTCGCCCGGCGTGGCCACGAGATCGGTGACCTGATGCCGTGCGGCGCCGGCCTCGGGAATATCTTCGGTCCAGCACGACGCGGCGAGCGCCGCGAGGCCCGACAGGATGCATATATGAATCAGTTTTTTCATGATTGAAACAGCTTTGAAGTTTTACGATCAGTAACCGGGGTTCTGCCAGAGTATCGCCTTGTCGTTCACGATCTCGATCTGATTCTGCGGAATGGGAAACAGCAGGTTGTGCGCATCGAGCTTGTAGCCCATTTCGTGGAAGCGGTCGAGCGCCAGCCCCAGTCGCACGAGGTCGAACCAGCGGTGGCCTTCGAGCGCGAACTCACGGCCGCGTTCGTCGGCAAGCGCCTCGATGAAGGCCTCTTTCGAGGGAACGTCCCCGGCTTCGAGCGCGTCGAGTCCGGCCCGTGTACGGGTCTTGTTGAGATAAGGCAGTGCCAGCGTCCGCTGGTCGAGTGCATTCAGCGCCTCGGCGTACATCAGCACCACGTCGGCATAGCGCAGGTGCGGGAAATCATTCTCCACCACGTTGCCTTTCAGAGCGTCGTTCCGGTTGTCGAACCACTTGTTCAGCAGATAGGTCCCTTTTTTGTCCTCCGTGTACTCGGAAACCAACGGCAGGCGGTTGTCCTGCGCGTCGTAGAGCGCCCGGAATACCGGAGCGGGCTGTGTCAACTGTGCTTCTTCGGGTTTGGTGGTCGAATACCAATAGCCGTGGCCCGTATCGTTGGCCTTGTTGTAGTAGAGTGCGAAGATGATCTCCTTGTTCATCTTGTTTTTCACGTTGAAGGCGTCCGCCGTAGTGTTGACCAAGCCGTAATTGGGATTCTTCATCGCCTCTTCGAGGGCCGTCTTGGCCTCGCCGGGTTTGCCGAACGTGAGGTAAACCTTCGCCAGCAGCGTATAGGCCGCAATATCGGTAACACGGGCTTTCTCGGCACCCTTCGACGCCGGCAGCAGCCGGGCCGCCTCGGCCAGATCGCCCGTCAGCAGGACATACATCTCGTCGTCCGTGCAGCGGCGGATCGTCTTGGCATCGGCCGGGGATACGACCTTGTGCGCAATGGGCACGCCGCCGAAAGCCCGGTAGAGGTTAAAATACCACCACGACCGCATGAAGAGGACTTCGCCGCGGTATTTGTCGTAATTGGGCAGTTCCTCACGGCCTTCGAGGTGATCGAGCACGTCGTTGCAGCGGTAGATGCCGTTGTACCAAGCGTTCCAGATATCGCTCATGATGGCGTTGCTGGAATTCTCCTCGAAGTGGTCGAAATAGTAGGTCGCCGCATCGGAAACCGTCATGGCCTGTTTGCAGCACTCGTCGCTGCGGTAGGCCAGTTCATTGAGGTGGTAGCCCATCTGTGTTTTGAGCTTGTGGTAGCAGGCCGCCACCCCTTGGTCGAAATCGTCGTCGGTAATGTAGTAATTGTTCTCCGTGATGCTGTTGCTCGGATACTGTTCGAAGAAGCTGTCGGTGCAGGAAGCCGCCCCGAAGGCCGCGACGCCCAGCAAAAGATAATATGTTGGTTTCATGATTCCGGTCGATTAGAGGTTGAAGTTGATGCCGACGCTGAACGTGCGTGCCAGCGGATAGGAGCAGTAGTCCTCGCCCGGACGCAGGGCGTCGCTCGCATGGTTGCTGACCTCGGGATTATAGCCCGAATAGTCGGTCCATGTGAAGAGATTCGATCCCTGCACATACACGCGCAGCTTCGAGATGCCGGCCTTGCGGGTCCACTTGTCGGGGAAAGTGTAGCCCAGCGAGAGGTTTTGCAGGCGCAGGTAGGAGCCGTCTTCGACGTGGAACGTCGAGGTGCAGGCGGCGGTGTTGCCCGTCAGCTTGCGGTTCGGGCGGTTCATCTCGCCGTAGGGGAAACGCTGCAATGCATCCCGGGTCATGTTCTGGCTCATGGAGTTGCTCATCAGGTAGCGGCGTTCGAGGTTGAGTATCTCGTTGCCGTAGACGCCTTGGAAGTTGGCCGCCAAGTCGAAGCCCTTCCAAGAAAGATTGACCGAGAAGCCATAGTAGAAATCGGGCATGTAGTTGCCCACGATCACGCGGTCGGCATCCTCTTCGAGAATACCGTTGCCGTTGGTGTCGACGAAGCGGAAGTCGCCGACCTGCGTGGTGCTGAAATGGGGATAGGAGTTCAGCTCCTCCTTGTTGTGGAAGATACCGTCCTGTACGAGCAGGTAATAGCAGCCGACGGGCTGGCCCACGCGCGTGATGTAATAGGCCCCGTCGAACGACGCCTCCTTGATGATGTCGGCGTTCCCTTCACCTAAACTCAGCACCTTGTTACGGTTGAGCGACCAGTTGGCCGAGAGGGAATAGGAGAAATCGCCGAAACGCCGCCGCGAGGTAAGCCCCAGTTCCACGCCCTGATTCTCCATCGAGCCGATGTTCATGTTGGACGAGGTGAGTCCCGACACCGACGAGACGGGAACGTCGAACAGCATGTCGGTCGTCTTCGAATAGTAGTAATCGGCGGTCAGGCCCAGCGTCCCTTTCCAGAAACTGAAGTCCAGCCCCACGTCATACTGCGTGTTCCGCTCCCAGCCCAGATCGGGATTGGCGATCTGCGAGGGGTAGACCTGTGGCCGGAGACCGTTGCCGAGGTCCACGTTCGTCGAACCGTAGAGTTGCAGATATTCCGAGTTGCCGATCTGGGCATTGCCCGTCACGCCGACGCTCAGACGCAGCTTGAGGTCGTCGATCCATTTCACATCGCGCAGGAAGCTCTCGTCGCTCACACGCCAGCCCACCGAGGCCGCGGGGAAATAACCCCACCGGGTATTGGGGGCGAAGCGCGACGAACCGTCGCCGCGGATCGACGCCGAAACCATGTAGCGGCCCTTGTAGGAGTACTGCGCACGCACGAGCCACGAGGCGAAGGTGTAGGCATACTCGTTGTTGTAGGTTTCCGCCGGGTCGATGGTCTTGCCCTTGGTGGTGCGGATCTTGTCGTCGCCCTTGACCCCCGTACCGACGATCTGCGACGTTTTGACATGCTCCTTTTCCGCCTCCCAGACGGCCACGGCATTGAGCGAATGGTCGCCGAAACGGCGCGAGAAAGAGAGCTGGTTGGAGAGCGTCCAGTGGAAATAGGAGTTGGTGATGCTCTTCGCCGTGGGATTCGACGGGTCCTTGTAATTGGCCTTGTTTTTCAGCGGGATATACGACGGCCGGTAATAGTTGCGCGAATAGTTGTAATAGTCGCCGCCGGCCGTGATCTTGTATTCCAGCCCGTCGATGAATTCGTAGGAGGCATAGACGCTGCCCTGCATATTGAGCCGCTCGCGCACGTCGTCGATTTCGAGCGCCAGCGCCACGGGGTTCAGCGTTTCGTTGAACTGCGTGTCGCCCACGCCGTTCTCCTCGAGGCGCAGGTAGCCGTTGTTGTCCCAGTTGTAAGAGCCGTCGGCATTGTAGACCGGGAAGATCGAAGCCGCCATCAGTGCCGAGGCGATCACACCGTCGTTCCCGTACTGGGCGTCCGCATCCACGAAATTGTATTTCGAGTAGGAGGGCGAAAAGCTGGCTCCGTATTTCAGTCGCTTGCGCTTGCCGTCGATATTGGCCCGCATTCCGTAACGCTCGAAATCCGACCCGATGATCGTTCCTTCGCGATAAAGGTAATTGGCGCCGACGTAATAGCTCAGCGTCTTGGTGCGGCCCGAAACCGAAAGACTGTGCTTGTGCGACAGCGCCGTGCGGAAGATGGCATCCTGCCAGTCGGTGTCGGTCAGCGTACCGCTCCGGTCCTCGAGATAGGCGGTGATAATGGGCGGAACCTTATAATAGCCCGTCGCCCCGCGTTCGTTGTAAGGATCGTCGATCGAACCCGTCGGCACCTCCGTCAGGTAGGCGTTGTCGCGCGACTCCTTGTAGAGCTGCGCGAACTCGTAGGCATTGAGCATATCATAGGTTTTCGACACGCCCGAAACACTGAACTGGCCGTCGTAACGGATCACGGGGTGTTCGTCCTGACCGCGCTTGGTCGTGATGAGGATGACGCCGCACGAACCGCGCGAGCCGTAGATCGCCGCAGCCGAAGCATCCTTGAGCACCTCGAGGCTCTCGATATCGTTGCTGTCGAGGTTCGAGAAGGCCCGGGCGTCGCTCGGAATGCCGTCGATGACGTAGAGCGGCTCGTTGCCCGAGGTGGCCGACTGGATGCCGCGGATGCGGATCGAGACGTTGCCGTTGGGCTGGCCGCCCAGCGTGAGCACCTGCACGCCCGGCATCTTGGCGGCCATGGCATCGCGGAAATCGGTCGTCGCAAGCCCTTTGAAATCCTCGGCCTTGATCGAAGCGATCGACGTCGTCACGTCGCGTTTGTTCTGCACGCCGTAGCCCACGACCACCACGTTGTCTACGGCGATCGCTTCGGAGGCGAGCTGCACGTCGGCCTGCGTCTGAGTGTCCGAAAGTGTGACGGAAACCTTGTTATAACCGATCAGCGACACTTCGAGCACGGCGTTTTTCTGACGGATCGACAGCGTATATTCGCCGTCGATCCCCGTCGCCGTGCCTGTCGTGGTGCCTTTCAGGATGACGGTGGCACCGATCACGGGCGCACCGTTTTCGTCGGTCACGCGCCCCTTCACCGTGCGGACAGCGTCCGCAGCGACCTTAGGCGTCTCTTTCGACTTGGCCGTGAGGATGATCTTGCGGCCTTTGATCTCGACGCTCACATCGGGAAGGACCTCCGCAAGAATGGATTCGATACTCCGGTTTTCGGCTTTCACCGTAACCCTCCGATGAGGAGGCGTATCGATCTCGGCATTCACATAAGCGAACGTGTAAGGACTCGCCGCCTCGATCCGTTGCAGAAGTTCCTTGATGGTGACGTTCCGGGCGTCGAGTGTGACGACCGGCGTCTGTGCCCGCGCCGGAATGGCGAAACAGGCACACAGGACGACGGCCAGCACTCCCCGCCACATCGTTTTCAGGTAAAAATTCGGTTCATTCATAATTACTTGGTTTGTTATTAGGTTTTGCGCTGTAAGTTTATCTGGAACCGCCCCGGCCCGTAACGAACACCCGGTCGCCGTCGATTTGATAACGGACCGGCATCAGTCTCGAAATAACCTCCATGATGTCTTCCAACGGTTCGTGCTGAACAACCAGCGACAGCCGTCGGTCGGCGGGAAGCGACGACGAAAGCACGATCTCGACATGGTATTTGCGTTCCAGATTGACCATGATATCCGTCAGCGGCATGTTGTAGAATACCAGACGCTCCTCGAACCACTGGCAGTAGTTCCGTGCATCGACCTGCTCGATGGTGAATCCGCCCTGCAATACATCCTGCGTGAACTTCTGGTCGGGACAAAGCCGGACAGGACGGGAAAGCCCCTCGCCCGAAATGCTGACGGAACCGTTTTTGAGAATAATCTGCCGGGCAGGGTCTGCCGCATATCCGATCGCATCGAACGACGTACCCAGCACCTCGATCTCCAACCCTCCCATGCCGACGCGGAACGGCCGCAGCGAATCCTTTTCGACCTCGAAGAAGGCTTCTCCCGAGAGCGTCACCTCGCGGACCGTGCCGGAGAAATCGGCGTCGTATGCGAGCCGGCTCTCTTCGTTGAGCCATACGCGCGTGCCGTCGGGCAGGGTGAATTCGCCCATGTGCCCTTTCGCCGTCACCAGCGTAATCCGCTCGACAGCCTCTTCGGAGCGAGTGGCGGAAAAATAGCCCCCTGCAAACATCAGGACAGCGGCGGCGGCCGCACCGGCATACCGGAGTACACGCCGCAGGCGGTTCCTGCGAATCTTCGAATGCAACCGATCCAGCCCCTTCCGGATTCTTTCCGGCGAAGCCGCCGCATCGTTCGTTTCCCACAGTTCTTTCATCAGGCTGTCGACCTCCGGATTCCGATCTTGGTCCGCCATCCATTGCCTGAAAGCCTGCCTGACCGAAGTCGGAATATCGGGCTGGGCATAGATGAAATTCAAGATCCGGCGTTGTCGTTCTCTATTATCCATAACGGTACGCCTTTATTCGGCCTTCTGGGTGAATGTATAGGTTTCTTTGTAGGAGCCGGCGGTAAAAGTCACCGTACCGGTCCTCGGACTGCCCGTACCGTTGGCTCCAAAGCTCAGGCGGACGGCAAAAACGCCCCGCGAACCGCCGGCCGGCTCGACCGTGATCCATTCGTCACCCGCGGCGGTCCAGTCGCAGGTCGTGTAGAGCGTGATCGACTTCTCGACGTCGCTCGCGTTGACGCTTCCTTCGGCCGTGTAGACGACGGCGCTGTCGGTGGTTCCGGGATTGTCGTCGTCGCATGCTGTCAACGGCATACACGCCAACAGACCGACGATCCAAAAAAATCGTTTCATAACCTTATCTTTTTATGGTTGTTTCGGAATTCTATCGCCCTTGTTTCACGGCTTCGAGTCTGCCGGCAAGCTCTCGGACAATCTCGGGATACCGCTCCGCTACGTCGTACCGCTCGCACGGATCTTTCGAAATGCGGAAGAGCTGCGGCCGGGGCGAATTGCCCAACTCGACCGACTTGCGGTATTCATAGCTCTGTTTGTCGCTCGGTTCCAAATATTTCCATTCGCCGCAGCGGATGGCCAGCGTATTCTGGCGGTTCTGCTCGATGACGAATTCGCGGTCGGCGTGCCCCGTCCCGAGCAACTCGGGCAGATGATCGCGGCTGTCGGGAGCAGCGCCTTCGGGCAGTGCAACGCCGGTCAGGGATGCCAGCGAGCGGTAGACGTCGATCTGGGAGAAGACGGCACCCTGCTCGCCCGGCCGCACGAACGCCGGCCACCGCACGATGAACGGAATGCGCGTTCCGGCTTCATACAGGCTGTACTTGCCGCCTCGGTAGATACCCGAAGGCGTATGGCCGCCCAGCCGCATGGCCGCCTCGTCCTGATAGCCGTCGTCGATCGCGGGGCCGTTGTCGGAGGTGAAAACCAGCAGCGTATTGTCGGCGATGCCGAGGCTGTCCAACGTGCGCATCACCTCGCCGATCGTCCAGTCGAGCTGCAGGATCACGTCGCCGCGGGTCCCCATGCCGCTCTTGCCCGCAAAACGGGGATGCGGAACGCGCGGCACATGCACGTCGTTGGTTCCCATATAGAGGAAAAACGGCTCATCCTTGTGGCGGGCGATGAACTGCGTGGCTTTCAGGGCTATCGTGTCGGCGATACCTTCGTCGACCCACAGCGCCGAACGGCCCCCGGTCATCCATCCGATGCGCGAAATGCCGTTGACGATCGTGTTGTCGTGTCCGTGGCTCGGACGCAGTTTCAGCAACTCGGGATTCTCGGCGCCCGTCGGCCAGTCGCCGACCTTGTGGTCGTAATTCACCGTGATCGGATCGGCGGGGTCCAGCCCCACGACATGTCCGTTCTCCACGAAGACGCACGGCACACGGTCTACCGTAGCGGGTATGAGATATTCGTAATCAAAACCGATATCACGCGCATCGGGACGTATCTCGACATTGAAATCCGTGCCGCCGACAGGCCCCAGACCGAGATGCCATTTGCCCACGGCCCCGGTGACGTAACCGGCGTCGTGCATGGCATCGGCGAGCGTATGGCACTCCGTGTCGATGATGAGTTCGGAATTTCCGGGAGCGATCTGCGTATTGGGCAGACGCCAAGGATACATGCCCGTCAGCAGACCGAAGCGCGACGGCGTACTGGTGGCGGAAGTCGCATAGGCATTGGTAAAGCGCTGCCCCTGCGCAGCCAGACGGTCGATGTTGGGCGTCGCGACTTTCGTCGCCCCATAGCAGCTCAGGTCGCCGATACCGAGGTCGTCGGAGAAGATAAAGATAATGTTCGGGCGGACATTTTCCGGAACGGGAACCGCCGGATCGCCGGCACAACTCCCTGCAAGCAAGGGAATAACGGGCACAGCACCGAAAAGGATACGCTTGTTCATGGGTCAGTGAAGGGTTTAAAGGTTTTATACAAGGACAAACGGCCGGCAAACACCGCTAGGTAGGAATTGCATTTTTATTTTTTCCATTATGAAAAAGCAACGGTAAAAATAACGTATATTACTGATTAACAATATCAAAGATATGCCATACAAAAAAATGACCATCTTGTAAAAGGCGGCCATTTTTTCGAAATCGAAAATTCCGGGATACTACGTTTAAGCCATTTTCCCTTTGCTTTTGTTTAACAGCGGCAGCAGGAACGAAATCACTGACGCCGCGATCCAGAATAGTGCCACAGGCCCGAAATCGTAGTGCTTCGCGCCGTCGGCGGCTACGGTGATGTGTCTGTCTATGAGCCATCCCGACGCTACGTCCTGAATGCCCGCCGCGATGTAGCTTGCTATTCCCACGACCCCCAGCGCGGCTCCCGTGGCCTTTCGCGGCACGATGTCCACGGCCATCAATCCTCCGAGGAAGCAGATCAAGACCCCGATGGCTATTCCGAACAGCACCATCGAGAGGACGTTCACCCACATGGCGTTTCCACCGTATAGGAACAGCGCCAGCGCCACGGAGTTCAGTATGCCGAACAGCAGCGCGGGAATCTTCCGGTCGCCCTTGAACAGCTTGTCCGAGAACCACCCCGAAAGTACCGTTCCGAGTATTCCCAGCAGTGCGTTTATCGAGACGATCGAGATGGCCTCGACGTCGGAGAATCCCTTTGCCTCTTGGAGGAACAGCACGCCCCAACCGTTTATGGCATAGCGCGAGATGTACATGAATGCGCTCGCCGCAGCCAGCACCCACACGGCCGGTGTTCTGAGCACCTGCTTCTGAATCTCTTTGACGGACTTCTCCGCTCCGGGGACGGGTTTTTCATGGGCCAGCGCCTCGACCGGGGGCAGTCCCTTCGACTCCGGAGTGTCGTGGAGCCAGCAGAGTACCAGCACCACGCCGATGGCTCCTGCCACGGCCGATCCGAAGAACCCGGCCTGCCACCCCGCAAAGGAGACGATGGAGCCTACGAAAAGGAATGAGAAGAACTCCCCGAGGTTGTGGCTTGCGGAGAAGAATCCGTAGTAGGTTCCGCGCTCCTTGAGCGGATACCAGCGGGAGAGGGATATGATGGCCGGAGGCGCCCCCATGGACTGCGCCCACCCGTTCAGTCCCCACATCACGGCGAATGCAACGAATATCACGGCCGTTGGGACTACGGAATGTGCGAGCCCCATGAGCCCCATCAGGGCATTGGCTGCGGCCGAGACGATGAGTCCCGTGGCCATGAAGCGCTTGATGTTGCAGTAGTCGGCAATGAATCCGTTGACGAACTTGCCGATGGCATAGGCGAAGAGGAGTGCCGAGCCGATGACTCCCAACTGCGATGCGTCCAAGGACCCGCTGTCGAGAATGGGCTTCTTCATGACGTTGAGACTGGTGCGGCAGACGTAGTAGAGACTGTATCCGAGCGTTGCGGCGGTGAATGCCTGCAGGCGCAGGCGGCGGTAGTACTTGTCACGCGACACCTCGTCCTGCTCCCGGGCAGGAGCCGCAGGGCTGATGCGGTAGAATTCCGTAATACGGCTCATGGCGTCAGTCGTGCAGTCCGCGCGAGCGGAGGTAGGAGATCAGCAGTTCGGGCCGGTCGGTCTGGATCAGCGTGGCGCCCATATCGACCAGTTTCCCATATACCTCGGCCGGGTCGCCTTCTATCGCGGCATCGTCGCAAAGCCCGCCGTTCAGGGAGGGCCACAGGGAGTTCACCCACAGTTTCGAACCGCCGGCGATGACTTCGCGCATGCAGGTCTCGACCTCGGGCGTGTATTCCGACCAGCAGATTTCGTAAGCCAACAATGGATATTTCAGTCGTTCATAGCTTTCGAGAATTTTTCGGTACGATTTCTTCCCGAAGTTTACAATGGGCATGAAAAGACAATTGTCGACATATTTCGAGAAAGTCGCGGCGGCACGGTCGGCGGTGACATTGCTTTTGATGAGCACCTGTTCCAGCATGCCGTATTTTTCAAGCAACGGATGTATCAACCCGTAATATTGAAATCCTTTGTCGATATTGACGACAATTTTGTCTTTGCATAATATGAGCGCCTCTTCGAGCGTGGGTACTTTCCAATGTGTGACCGCATTCTGCCCCGCACGCAAATTCACCCGCCGAATGGAATCATAAGTAATTTCCGCAATAAGTCCTTTGCCCGAAGTCGTCCGGTCGATGGTACGGTCGTGACAGAGTACCAGCACGCTGTCCGAAGTCAGCGCCAAATCTATTTCTACAATGTCGACCCCCATTTCGATGGCGCTGCGGATGGCAGGGAGTGAATTTTCAGGGTAGTTGCGCCAATCGCCGCGGTGGGAAGCTACCAACACCTTTTTTGAGGCAGGGCTGTGAATTTCGGCAACAATGGCCGACGCACGGTCGGCGGCGGCATTTCTTGTTTGCGTCGTCCCGTCGAGCAGGGAAAAACACGCAAGGAGCAGGATCAGTAATCTTTTCATCGTATTCGGGTTATTAATTTTTTATTGTTTCGTATTGTTCGTAATCGGTCGGAAGTACCCAGTTCGACTGTTCCCACGGGACGATCTCGCCGCTGAGGGTCCGTTCGTAAACCCGGTCCTTACCCGGCTTGTCGTAGGGATAGCGGTCGAATACGTCGCCGTCCCCCGTCATCCGCGGATCGCCCTGCCCGCGCAGCGTCCGGAAAAGCTCGGCACGCAGCGAATCCGCCAGAACCCGGCACGAAACCTCCCCGATGCGGTTTACAAGGCATTCACGATCCGTTTCGACATGGTACAGCTCCTCCGCCGGACGCGGTCCCATCGACAGGTCGTAGTAGCGGCTGTCCTGTCCGCTGCGTTTCAGTTGCAGAATCGCGGTTTTCGTCGGAGAGCTGTCGATGTCGCGGTAGCCCGTTTCCGGATTGCCGCCGGGCAGCAGCCACGGTTTGAGGTTGCACAGATAGAGCCAGCCGTCGCGCACGATGCCCCGGATCGGATAACCCTGATCCCCGGGCCGTCCGTTGTCGTGCCGCTCGCGCCCCAGCAGCGCCCGCCCGCGCAGTACGGCGCAGGGGTCCGGTTCATTCCTCAGCAGCGGCACGAGGCTCCCGCCCGGGAGCCGCCCCATGCCTGCCGTGGCGGGATCGGTCCCGGCGAGCTCCAGAACGGTCGGTGCGATGTCGACGAACGAGACATAGGCCGCCTCCCGCCGTCCCGGGGCGCTCACTCCCCGCAGCCACATCACGGCCAGCGGCATGTGGTGCGCATACTCGTACTGGGTTCCTTTGGCGCGCGGAAAGGGCATACCGTTGTCCGACGTGACGATGATGAGCGTATTGTCCAGCTCCCCGAGCTCCTCCAGCCGGGCCAGCATCAATCCCAACTGCCGGTCGTAATGTTCGAGTTCGAATCCGTAATCCAGCATGTCGTTGCGCACCGTCTCGTTGTCGGGCCAGAAGGCCGGAACACGGTCGATCTCCCCGGTTGTCCGGCCGCCTTTGGCCGCCCCGCTGCCGTATTCGTAACGTCGGTGCGGCTCGCGGCAGCCGAACCAGAAGAACCACGGCCGCGACACATCCTCACGCGAGGAGAGAAAGTCGGAAAAATTCGCCGCATAATCCGTAGCGAGTATCTCGGGGGTCGGAGGCGTCAGTTTCCGGCTCTGCCACGCCTCACCCGTCAGTCGCCGTTTGCGGCCGTTCCTCATGCCGGGGTCGCCCGGAGCCCAGCCCTTGCCGGTGAAAGCCACGTCGTAGCCCGCCTCTTCGAGCGCTTCGGTGAAGACCTTGATATCCTCGGGGAAACGGCAGATGTGATTTCCCGCCTCGCCCAACTGCCACGAGTAACGCCCCGTAAGCAGCGACGCACGCGAAGGCGCCGATTTCGCATTCGGAGTATAGCAGTTCTCGAACAGCACACCCCGTGCGGCCACGCTGTCGAAAACCGGTGTCGAGACCCATCCACAGCCATAGGCCCCGAAATGAAGCCATGCGGCATCGTCGGCAATGCAGAACAGAATATTAGGACGCTGCGGCGTCATATCCTGCGCCCCGGCGGCCGTCAGACCTCCGAAAACCGCCGTTCCCAAAAACAGAATGTCACGAGCCATATGAGATTTATTAAAAAACAAATGTACAGACGATCGGATAGTGGTCGGAAACATACCGGACCCCGTAGGCTTCGCTGTCGAGCGTTTCATAGCGCAACGCCCGGGCCCGACGGAAATAGATGTAATCCAATGTCCGGGCGCGGCTCTTCCCGAAGCCGTTGAACGACGGGCGGTCGTCGCTTTCAGGGGCCGCGTCGTGTGCGGATTCCAGCCATGCGGTATAAGCCTTGAGGTATTCTCCGGTCTTCTGTCCGATCTCGGCATTCATGTCTCCCGAGATAAAAGCCGGGGTGCGTTTCCCGGCGATTTTACGCATCATTTCGACATTCAGCAACGCCCCTCTGCGGCGCGCTTCGTGCCCTTTATGGTCGAGATGCGTGTTGAAATAATAAAATTTCCCGCCGGAAACCTTGTCGCGCAAACATACCCACACCGTAATGCGGCGGTTCTTGGCATCCCAGCCGCGGGACACCTCGCCGGGCGTTTCCGAAAGCCAGTAATACCCCCAGTCGACAAGATCGTATTTTTCGCGGAGCCACATCACCGGGAGATGCTCCCCTTCGGAACTCACACCCTGATCGCGCCCCGCCGAGACATGAGCATAGTCGGGCAGGTGTTCGGTCAGCCATATGACCTGTTCATTCTTCGGTTCCTGAAATCCGATTACGTCGGGACGCTCGCGGGCGATCATGGCGATCGACGCTTCTTTGCGGATATCCCAGACCAGCTCGCCCGTGTCGCCCTTGTGACCCGTGCCACGGATGTTGTAAGACATGAGTTTAAGGGTTGTCACGGTGCGGGCGCTCGCAAGGTCCGCAAAAAGCAGGGCAAACAATATGACTATTTTTTTCATGGTATTCAATTCATTGGCGCAGTCCATACGACATTGCGAATACGGACGAATACGGCCAAAGTTTATATACAGACAACCGATGACCGCCGGCCGCTAGGTCCGGCGGTCATCAAAATTGCCAATTTATCCTCATTTTTTCGCCGAACCATCAAAATTCGGCCGTCAGTACAATCGGATAGTGATCGGAGACGAAGCGTACCCCGTAATCCGCACGGGTGATCGTCCGGAACTGCACCGGCGTTACACGACGATAGAAGATATGGTCGTAATTCCATGTGCTTTTGGCCTCGCTCAATCCGAAATTATTGAAGCTGTACTCCCGATCGGAATCAGGCGCCGCATCGCGTCCGGACCACATCCACTCGTAGTAGGGATTCAGGCAACTGCGGCGCTTGTCATCCGTTGCATAGGATGCGTTCATATCGCCCGCAATGAATACGGGCATGCCGCGTCCGGCAATCTCCTTCATCTTCGCCACATTGAGCCGGGCACACAGCAAACGCGGTTCGTCGTTCTCCGCCTTATAAGGCAGGTGCGTGGTGAAGAAGTAGAACTCCTTTTGTGTGACATTCTCTTTCAAATGCACCCACAACGTAGTCCGGTAATTGCCGTCGGTCGTATTCCATGGCATCGAGGGAACGTCGGGAGTTTCGCTCAGCCAGAAATACCCGCGGTCGAGGAGCGTATATTCGGACGTCAGATAGAAGAGCGACATATGGCCGCACTGGTTTTCAGGATGGTTTTCGTCTTCGGCGATGTAAAACTGCCCATACTCGGGCAGCGCCTCCGAAAGATAGGTCCGCTGCTCGGGGCGCGGCTCCTGCATGCCGATCACACCGGGCCGGACATCACGGATCATCCTCACGCAGGACTCCCTGCGGGACTCCCACGACAGATCGCCCGTGTCGGCCTCGGTCGTCATCCGGATATTGAACGACATTACTTTCAGCGCGGCCTTTACGGGTGGAATTTCGTCTTCCGACGAGCACATGGCCACGAGCAGCGCTGTACAGATCAGCGCCAGTCGATTTTTATAGATTCGTCCCATCGCCGTCACTTGTTATACCGTATGGCAAAATAATCCATTGCACTGGAAGCATCCTTGGCCGGAATTTCGGATACAGCGAACTTCGCAGTGCTGTTAACGGCGTTCCTTTCGGGGGTAAACCGGATATAAACTTTGCCGTGCCCCAGCATTTCGAGCGGTAGCGGCATGTCAATCTGCTTGTAGGCACCCAACTGCCAAGCCTTTACCGAAGAGCTGATTACCATATCCGGCACCTGATAGGAACCGATATACTTCCAGCCGTCATCGCCCGACAGATCGCCCGACAACGACCATTCGGCTTTCCAGAAGATCGGGGAAACCCCTGCTCCGGCCTTACCGCCCTGTACGGTAAACTGCATCGAGAGAAAATCCGTCTCAATATCGGCAGTCGAAAACTCCACACACCACGATTCGCCCCGGTCGTTCGTATAGTCCCACCAGCAAGTCTGTTTCCATGACGTGCATGCAGGACTTGTTTCCTGCCCCTTTCCATCGGCATTGATCTTGGCGTCGACCTTATCGCCTCCGGGATTATTGTAATCCGTGCCGTCTTCCAGAATGATGCCCATACCATATCCCTCATTGCCGATATGGGCCGAGAAAGGCGGCAATGCGTTTTTCGTTCCGACCGGACCAATATAATTCCAAGTCGTATAAGTCGTCGGCTTGATGGTCGTCGAATGGGAGAATCGCCCATTGGCCCCGAAAGTCGGATACCAATAATACCGTTTGTCGGAGGCATCCTGTTTTTGATCCTTAACATAACGATACTCGGTCAGAAGCGCCGAAAAGCTCGCCTCGTCATCAAAACGAATGTCTTCGTAAGCCATGTGGCGAAGTTGGTAACGGCCGATATTGCCGTGCGAATCCTCGTCCGTCCCGTCCCCATAGACATAACCGGGATAAAGCTCGAAAACCACCACTCCGCCAATCTCACCCGACCCGTAGGGTAATTTCCGACCGTCACGGCGATAAGGACAGGTCGTGTTTGTGTAGAGATAGATGCTCGATCCTTCGATGTCGCGCATCAGACGCGGATATTTCGAGGTGATTTCATTATTGTGCGCATTCGTATATCCGTCGTGAATCGGGGTCAGTGCACCTTTACGGACGGGGAATTCACAGTCCCGAAGCGTTACAAAGGTATATACGTCATCGTCCGTCAACTCCGAAACGAATCGTCTTTTATCCGGAATGGCTGCTGCCGTTCCGGCTTCCTGCGCCGTCACCATTTGGGCCGTAACGCCCGAAATGACGTAACGTTCAGGATTTTCATGCCGGGCAAGAGCGGTACCGTACAGCAGAATCTGCACTTTGTCATAACGCCTGAAGATATTGTCCCCGACGCCTGCCGTCTCGATCATAAAGCCATACTTGCCATCGAGACTCTCGATGTAGGCGGTTCTTTGGCTGCCCGAGTAATCTATGGTCATCTCCGTTGTCCGGATATTTTCGCCGGCGTTGCCTGATTCGGGATTACTTACGATATAGCCCTCGATAATGACATATTCGTCGACGGTCACCGACTCTCCGGCATCGGGCAGGCTGCGGATATAGCCGAAATCGACGCTTCGCCCCAGCATGTCTCCAGCGGTTTTCTGCATGACATAAAGGGTCGCAGAATGAGATTCATTCCAGCCGTCGGTCCATCGCAGGATGACGGAAGCCGTGCGGAGCTGCGAATCGTAAGGATTTTTATCGTAATCGAGGCGTAACATGCCTTCCCCATACGAAATACCGGAGATCCAAGCCTCGTCATCCCCGCTCGTATAGACGACATCCCGTTCAATCTCGGAAAAATCGATGTTGGTGTCGAAACGGATAGCATCGCTGCCCGAAACGCTGCCCGAAACGATCAGCGAACCTGAGGGCAGACTCAGCGCCGGAGTCTGCCCGCCGCGCTGCCGGAGCGTTATCGTATCCCGGTGGAGTTTGTTATCGGCTTCGATCAACACCCGTGTCATACGCGGGAAATCGTCATTGTCATCGTAATCGATATAAAACGACGAATCGCCGTCAAGAGTTTCGGCGCTCAGCTCGGCCCACGGCGTTTCCTCAAGAAAGCGTAAATGGCAGCGCCGGTTCGTAAGAACGTCAATATCCACATGCCCCGCCGTTGCATCGACCGTAAATTCGGTTGTTCTGGCTCCAAGCTCCACCAGCGGAGTGTCGTTGCTGTCGTCCACGTTGCATGCCCCGAGGAGAAGCGATCCTGCGGCAGCCGCGATTATGTTGTATTTATTCATGGTTGTCAGACTTTATCGGATTATACTATTCTCCTGCGATTTGCGTGAGGTTCGTCGACGTCGTGTACAACGTCCCGTTCACTGCATCGTCAACTTCCAGTGTCAGCCGAAGTTTGCGGACCGCTCCCGTTGCATTGGCTGCGGCCGTAAAAGTTACCGCATCCGCTGCGATCCGGATATCGGCAATCCACGGCTCGGCATCGGGAAGCTCCCCTCCGTCGACATCGAGACACACCGTTTTCGCCGCAATGCGATCAAGCGCCCCGGTCAGATTGGTCTCAAACGGAAGGACGATCTCTCCACCCGCAGCATTGAGTTCTTTGGTCGGTTCGGTCAGCAGAATTTCCGGCTCAGACACAACGCCGGTTTGCGTAACGACGATATTTTTTTCAAGTCCGTTCGACCGGATAATGATCTCCGTCATCCGGGCAATACCCGGATTATCCCCGTATTCAAGTACAAATTCGCCGTTCCCGCGCCCCGTATGCCGCCGGATCGCCGCCCACGAAATGTCTTCGGCAAAAAAAGCCGTCCAAGATTCCGTCGCATAGACCAGAACGGGCGTGGAACCAGCCGAAGCGTCGAGGGTCAATTTGTGCTGATTAATGGCGAGCGGCAGCTTCTGTTCGAACTCATGCTCGCAGGCAATGAACAGCGACACGGCCAGAAACATTGCAAATCGCCACCTTGTCGTTTTTATTTTAGGATTCATGATCTTTTGATTTTCTGTAATTTGCATTTTACAATCCATAAGCGGCATAGGCGTCGTTATCCAATGCATAATTCGAATAGGTCACTTCGGTATCGGGAATGGGATAGTATTCATGACACGGAAGGATGTTGGCCAATACGGCCTTCGACTCGGTCTGCAGCGTCGTGCGTTCGTACCAGTTACCCCACCGGACCAAATCGAATTTGCGCTGGAATTCACCCAGCAACTCCCGGCCCCGTTCCTCCATGATCTCGTCCATCAGACGGGCCCACGAACGGAAATGCGTATATTCGCCGATACCGGCACGACGTTTTACCTTATTCAGATACTCCATGGCGGCGTCCGCATCCTCTTCCTGCATGCAGAGACATTCGGCCTTCATCAGCAATGCATCCGCATAGCGGAACACCTTGTAATTGTTCGAGTCGTAGGTCGTCTGCATACCGTAGCACCAGAATTTCGGTCCGAAATAAGTTTTCGATTTATCATAGGTCTTGCCGTTCCAACCTGTGGACAACTGCATTTCACGACGTTTATCCGTACCGTCCGCAGGTTGCAGATTGTCATAAAAATAGGTCGTAGGAACGATGGGAACCCATGTCGTCGCGTTATTTCCCAACTCGGGAATCTCCACGCCGGCATAGACCGACGTCCCCTCCGCGCGCGGACGGGGCATACAGATACAGGCCACATTCGAAGTGTAGATCAATCCGCCGGCCGTGTAGGTATGCTGGATTTCGAAAATGGATTCGGGCGTATTCTTCCGGCTGAAAGGAATATCCGAAAGCGGATATTGTTCCAAGTCGCCATAGATAGCTTCCAACTCATTCAGTGCGCCGATTGCCGTATCCCATCGTTTGTTCCACATGGACATCTTGGCGATCAGCATCCATCCCATCGCGGCGCCACAGCGGTTGTCCGCGATCTCGCTCGTACGAATCTGCTCCATGCAGGGCACGCATGCCTGCAACTCCTCGATCAGTGCATTCCGGGTATCTGCGGCCGACATGCGGGGCAACCGTCCCACTTCAGTCAGCACTTCGACATCCGATACGTCGACCGTATAGAACGGGACATCGCCGAAAAACGACGTGAGCAGCCAATAATAAAAGGCGCGGAGGACCTTTCCTTCAGCGAGCAGCGGAGCCCGGACATCCTCTTCGAGCGGCGACCGCTCGATCCCGGCGATAACGGTATTGCAATACATGACTCCTTTATAGGCATTAGTCCAAACCTCGGCACCGAAGCGCGGTTTGGCCGGGGAGATGTCCAACTGGGCGTCCTGAGTGGCAGAGCTCGAATAACACAGGTCGGTAACGCTTTCGGTCGCCAGCATCATTTTGTAGGTATAGAGCGATTTGAGCGGAATATAACAGGAATTGAGCCCTGAAATGCACTGGGACTTGTCCCGGTAGAAGGTTCCGGGCGTCGAGAAGCCACTCGTATCCTCCTCCAGAGTGCAGGCACTCGTTGCAAGCAATACCAGCAGCATCGAATATAATTTTGCTTTCATGTTTCTTACTGTTTAATATCTGATCTGAATGCTGAAAACGATCGTCCGGGGTTTCGGATAGGCGCCCATATCCACACGACGCATCGTGGAACCGTTGCTTTCGGTGGAAACATCCGGATCGAAGCCATTGTACTTTTTCCACAACCAAAGATTCTCACCGCTGACACTCAGTGAAATATCGCGCAGGAAGCGGGTCTTTTTCCGCAGATCGAACGTATAGCCTACTGAAACGTTCTTCAGCCGCAGGAACGAAGCGTCGTGTACTTGCAAATCGCTCGGAACGTTGACATCGCAGCAACCGGCGCTCGGCAGATCCGAATCCGGGTTGCGCACGGGGTGCCATGCATCGAGCATGTAGCGGTACTGGTTGGTATGCTTGCTGCCCGACATGTAAAGCTCCGCATAATTATAGATCTTGCCTCCCAACGAATAGGTGAAATAGACGCCGATATTCAGCTTGCCGATCCGGAACGAATTCTGCAAACCGCCGTAAAGATAAGGATCGGCATTGCCCAAATACACCAGATCATCCTGATTGAGCGTACCGTCATGGTTCATGTCGTAATACCGGGGCAATCCGAGCGATTTGGCCGCACTGGTAATCTGGGTAGCCGAAGCGTAAGCATGGGTTACGCCGTTGCGTTCAAACTCTTCGGTACTTTTCCAGACACCGCCGTAACGGAATCCCCAGAGGGCATTGAGCGGATAACCTTTCACATAACCCTGCATCATGTAGGGATTGTTGCCGGCCGATTTGGCTGCGACGACGAAATCCTCAGTCCCGATATCATCCACCATCTGTTCGTTATGGGCCAACGAAAGGTTCGTGGTCCATGAAAAACGAGGTTTCACGATATTGCGACTCTCGATCGAAAGTTCCCACCCCTTGTTGGTCGTCCTGCCCAGATTGGCATAACGCGAAGAATATCCCGTCTGAGTGGGTGTCTGCACGGACATCAGCAGATCGCAGGTTTTGGAAAAATAACCTTCCGCCGTAATCGACAGCCGGTTCCCGAACAATGCGATATCAAGAGCCGCATTGTAGAGATCGGTCTTCTCCCACGTCAGATTGGGGCTGTCCAGACGACTGCGATAATATGCCACGGGTTGTGAACCGGCGAACAGATAACCGTTCGTAGTACTGGACATGGCGGCCAGCGACCGGTAGGATGAAATGGCGTCGTTACCCGTACGGCCGGCACTCAAACGCAACGAAAAATCGTCAATCCAGTTTACGTCCTTCAAAAAGGCTTCGTTCGAGATATTCCATTTGACAGCAGCCGAAGGGAAAAAGCCCCACTTGTTATTGGCTGCAAAGTTGGAAGCGCCGTCGAAACGCCCCGTCACCGTCAGGTAATAACGGTGTTTGTAATTGTAGTTGACACGGGCCAGATAAGAGAGCTTGGTCTGTTTCGTCGATCCGGACGAAGCCGAGTAGGTCTCCTTGTCCAACACTGCGTTCATGTTGTTCCATGTGACATTGTCATCCATATAACCGGACCCTTGCAGGGTGAAGGTATTGGATTTGAAAACGTAGGTTGTAAAACCGCCCAGCAGATCGAGATGATGCCCGCTCTTCGTATCAAGCCGATATGTGAGCGTGGTCTCGCTTGAAAAGCTGTTTTCATCGTATTCGCCGCGATAGGCCTCGCCGCCCTCCCCTTCGTTCTTCTTGGGCAGCGTGCCCGGATAATAGCGAAACGTATGGCGCTGGTAATTATAATAGGATTCCTGAGTACGCAGTTTGAGATTTTCGGCAAGGTCTATGTCGAACGCAACCGTGTGATTCGATGAAAGCCGCTTGTTGTTGTTCGTGTTCAAGGCAATCGTTGCGCTGGGCGTGTTGATCGGCGCACCGTTTCCGTAATAGGGATTGTAATTGTCGTCCGGATCGATCAGCGGGCTCAGGTAAATAGCGGCATGAAAATAGTTCGGCCCACCGATCTCAGCCAGATTGCTGTCCTGATCCCGGTGTGTAAACGCACCTTTATAACTGATGTTCATCCATTTGAACAACTGATGGCTCAAATTGATACGGCCAGTGATACGCGCCAGCCCGCTGTTGCGGATGATGCCTTCCGTGTTGTTGTAACCCAGTGAAGCGAAATAGCTGCTCTTTTTCGTGCTGTTCGAGACCGAAAGGTTGTAATTCTGATAACCGGCCGTGCGGGTGATCTCATCGATCCAGTCGGTGCCCTCGCCGATGGACAACGGGTCCGGAAGAGGATATTTAGACAGCGGCGTGGACTCATCGACCCCATCGCTGTTGAGGAAAGTATAGTCGTTGCGATAAAGTGCGAACTCCGTTCCGTTCATCAAATCCAGTTTCCGGGGCAACTGCGAAAATCCGACATCGGCTTTGAACGTAATATTGGGCTTTCCGGACAGCGAACGGCCTTTCTTGGTCGTGATAATGATGACTCCATTGGCGCCGCGCGACCCGTAAATGGCCGTTGAAGAGGCATCCTTCAGGACAGACACCGATTCGATGTCTGCAGAATTGATGTCGTTCAGGTCGCTGATGGCATCCATCACGCCGTCGACAACGATCAGCGGCTCGTTCGAGGCCAGAATCGACCGGGTTCCGCGAATGCGAATCGAGGTCGTAGCGCCCGGTTCGCCGGTGGTGGACATGATATCGGCTCCGGCGATACGGCCCTGCAACGCCTGATCGATCGACAGCACGGGAGCATTCTGCACGTCGGACATCTTGACATTGGTCACCGAACCAGTCATATCGGTCTTTTTCACCGTACCGTAACCGATCACAACGATCTCGTCCATCTCATTGGCTTCGTCCTCCAGTACGACATTGACCATCGTCGCAGAAGTAACTTTCACTTCGGCAGGCCGATATCCCAAATACGAGAAATGAAGGGTCATCGGAACCTCGCCCCGAATCGAGAAACTGCCGTCGGCATTGGTCGTCGCACCGCGGGTAGTGCCGGCGACGACCACCGTGGCTCCGACGAGCGGCTCGCCTTTCCGGTTACGGACGTCTCCCGTTACGGTATGCGCCCGTTTCTCCGGGGACACGGGAGTGGCATGACGCGGATCGGCAAGAATGATATCCTTACCTTTAATCTGATAGGAGATGTGCAACGGTTTGAAAAGCCGGTCCAGAACGGAACGAACCGGTTCGTTCTCGGCGAGTATGGAGATCCGGCGTTGCAGATCATGGAGTTTGCTGTTGTAATAGAAACGGTATTCGGTCTGGCGTTCAATGGAATCCATAATTTCACGCAACGGCCGTTCCTGAACGCGCAGCGACAAATTTTGCTGCGGAGCCTGTGCCGATACCGGTTGGAATGCGGCAAGCAGCAGGCACAGAAATAACTTTTTCCGGACTCCGACGATGCTCTTTTTTATCGCCGGATATCCGAAAAGAGATTTGTTTTTCATATCTTTGTAAAGTTTTTAAGATTACCTTCCGAGGTTGGCTTGAGAACTTTTTCGAGCAGGGTTTGTGTCGCATCACGAGCCCTGCTATTCTATTCAGGTCAGTTTTCTTTCATGGGCTGTTTGGATTAGGTTCATATATTCGGTTTCTTCCGGCTCAGCGTAATACGCTGCCGCCCTGCGACAACAGACTCGTACCGGACATCGATACCCGAAGATATCTGCATATATTCGAGAATCAACGACAGGTCTCGATTGTCGAAGGTTCCGGTAAAAGTATAGTCGCTCAGGCAGGCGTCACGCACAACGAACTCTACCCCGAAATTGTGGGACAATCTCCGGATAACTTCGGGGAAAGGCGTGTCGCGGAAAACAAAGGTATTGTCCATCCATTCGACCCCTGAAACGGAAGGGTCCTTGCGAAGCGCGATTTGTCCCGAACTGATATTGTAACGCAGCTCTTCAGAGGGAGTCAGCAGATAATTCCGTATCCCGGACGAATTGTCACCGATATCGACACGGACACGCCCCTCCAACAGGAAGACCTGCGCAATACTGTCGGCCGCATAGGCCTCGATATTGAATTTCGTCCCCAAGACCTGTATTTGCAGATCGTTGTCGGTCATTACGACAAACGGTCTGTCCGGATCATGCGCCACTTCGAAATAGGCCTCCCCGTCAAGCTTCACACACCGGGAGTCCTTCGCATATTTCAACGGGAACCGCAGGGAACTGTTACGGTTCAGAAATACCGACGTTCCATCAGGCAGCGTGTATTCGACCTTTTTTTCGGCATTTGAATTCAAGGTGATATAGGCCCCGGCCGATACCCTGTATCCCGCAAAATACCATGCTCCGATATTCACTGCGACAAGAACGGCCGCTGCGACGGCAACCCGCTGCCACGAAAGCCGGATCGTCTGCCGCCTGCGGCAAACCGACCGCATCACCTTTTCATAGGCAGCCATCACATCCCGGCGACGAATCCGCTCGGCACGCCGCCGCGCATAGTAGATTTTCGCCATATCCAGCAGCATCACTTCGTTTTCGGGATCCGCTCCCATCCATGCCTCGACTTCGGCACGCACATCGGGTGCAGCTTCTCCCTCTATGTATTCGAGCAACATTTCCCCGGACGGTTCGGTCTGTTTCATAAGTTCGTTTTTTTCATTCCGTTCATTACTAAGACAAAAAAAACGAAGCCGACCCTAAAGGAAATCGGAAAAATAATTTTCAAACCTATTCAAGCCGACCTTACGGGCCTTCCGCCCCATGAATCTTTTTTACTATATTTGCAAATGAAACTCAGGTGACGATGCATTACAACGACCCGCAGCTACTCGAAGAACTAAGTAACGGAAATGAACAGGCTTTCAAGCAATTGTTCGTTACCTATTATTCACCCCTATGTGAATTCGCCACCCAATACGTCTCCGACAAGGACGCCGAGGAAATAGTTCAGGACCTCATGATGCATTTTTGGGAAAAGCGGGAATTCCTCGTTATCACCGGTTCCGTAAAATCATATCTTTTCACGGCGGTTCGAAACCGTTGTCTCAATGCCATTCAACGCAACAAATACAAACAAGTCACGCACAATTATATCTACGAAAAACTAAAGGATACCTTTCAGAATCCGGACTGCTATATGTTGGAGGAACTGTCCCGGCATATCGAGAAAGCAGTCAGGGAGCTGCCCGAAAACTATCGGGAAGTATTCTCGATGAGTCGTTTCGGGGATTACACCAACAAAGAGATCGCCGAACGACTGGGCGTATCAATCAAAACAGTGGAATACCGGATCACGCAGGCATTGAAAATTCTACGGGTAAAACTCAAGGACTACCTCTATTTGCTGTCTGTTTGGCTATAGCACCTGATTATAAATACAGAACCTTGATATACGGCGCATACTCCGATGAAATTGAATGGCTAAAACTAATTTCCTCGGAGTCGTTTGTCAAGATGAAGCGCGATGCAGGATACCGCAAATGACTGTTTTGTGCAAAGCACAACAAAACAGACGAGGTAACGGATCTGGAAACCGAAACCTCGTCTGGAATTACCTTTTCATACATGGTCTTCTCCGAAGAAAAAACCACCTGCAAATATTAACTCATTGAAAAATCAATATTTACACCATTTTCGCCTCTCGGAAAACGAATGGAGCGCACTTCGGTACGTCCCGTTCGCCCCGCGTGAGGGATGTGCGGAAACAGCCGCTTAAAATCGGAAACTACAGGTCCACCAGCGCCTTGCCCGTCATGTCGGCAGGCTGCTCCAGCCCCATCAGCTTCAGCACCGTGGGAGCCACGTCGGCCAGAATGCCGTTGTGCACGCCCTTCACGCGGTCCGAAACCACCACGATGGGCACGGGGTTCAGCGAGTGCGCCGTGTTGGGCGTACCGTCGGGATTGACCGCGTTGTCGGCATTGCCGTGGTCGGCGATCATCACCACCTCGTAGCCGTTGGCCTTGGCAGCCTCGACAACCTTCTCCACACATCCATCGACAGCCTTCACGGCCTTCACGATGGCCTCGTAAACGCCCGTGTGGCCCACCATGTCGCCGTTGGCGAAATTCAGGCAGATGAAGTCGAACTTCTGCTCGCCCAGCGCCGCAACCAGCTTGTCGGCAACCTCCGGGGCCGACATCTCGGGCTGGAGGTCGTAGGTCGCCACCTTGGGCGAAGCGACGAGGATGCGCTCCTCGCCCGCGAATTTCTCCTCGCGGCCGCCGTTCAGGAAGAACGTCACATGGGCGTATTTCTCGGTCTCGGCGATACGCAGTTGCCTGAGACCCTGCTTCGAAACATATTCGCCGATGGTGTTGGGCACGTTCTCCTTGTCGAAGAGGATGTGCAGACCCGTGAACTTGGCGTCGTAGGGGGTCATGCAGCAGTAGTAAAGCGGCAGGGTGTGCATCCCCTCGGCGGGCATGTCCTCCTGCGTCAATACGATCGTCAGCTCCTTGGCGCGGTCGTTACGGTAGTTGAAGAAGATCACCAGATCGTTCGGACGGATCATGCCGACGGGCTGTCCGTTCTCGTCGATGCGCACGACGGGCTTGATGAACTCGTCCGTCACGCCCTCGTCGTAGGATTTCTGGACGGCTTCGACCATGTCCGACGAATGTTCGCCGACGCCGTTCACCAGCGCGTCGTAAGCGATCTTCACGCGCTCCCAGCGCTTGTCGCGGTCCATGGCGTAGTAACGGCCGATGACCGTGGCCACCCGGCCCGTCGATGCGGCCATGTGCTTCTCGAGGTCGGCGACGAATCCCTTGCCGCTGCGCGGGTCGGTGTCGCGGCCGTCCATGAAGCAGTGCACGAACGTATTTTCGATCTTGTATTCGGCGGCGATGTCGCAGAGTTTGAAGAGGTGCTCCAGCGACGAGTGCACGCCGCCGTCCGACACCAGACCCATGAAATGCACGTTCACGCCGTTCTTTTTGGCGTATTCGAACGCGGCCTTCACCTCGGGGTTCTGCATGATCGAGTTGTCGCGGCAGGCGCGGTTGATCTTCACGAGGTCCTGATACACGACGCGGCCGGCGCCGATGTTGAGGTGTCCGACCTCCGAGTTGCCCATCTGTCCGTCGGGCAGTCCGACGTTCTCGCCGTCGGTGCGCAGTTCGGCATGGGGATATTTCGCGGTCATGGCCGAGATATATTCGGGATGGACGGTCGAAATCACGTCCGCCTTGTCGTGACGGCCGTTGCCCCAGCCGTCGAGAATCATAAGTAATACCTTGTTGTTCATATCTAACTCTGTTTTAATTACTACCGTTTCGTTATTTCCGAAAGCCGTATTCGTCGCCTACGGCGCCGTTTACAAATTGGACCCACCCCCAACCCCCGCCTTGGCGGGGGCTTAGTCGCGGCGCGACCGGATTATCAACCGGGACTTAGACCAAAACGCGGATGGCAACTACACAATTATTTCAACTGTGCCTCGATCAGCTCCACGGCCTTGTCGATGGCGGCCTGCAGTCCGTCGGGATTCTTGCCGCCGGCGGTCGCGAAGAAATTCTGACCGCCGCCGCCGCCCTGCATCAGTTTGGCGGCTTCGCGCACGACAGCTCCCGCATTCACGCCCTGAGCCGTAACCTCGTCGCCGAGCATGATCGTCAGCGTCGGCTTACCCTCGTTGACGGCACCCTGCACGAAGACCAGCTTCGAAGAGCGCTGGCGCAGGTTATAGGCCAGGTCCTTGATGAATTCCGGCGAACGGTCCGTCTGCATGGCGATCAACTGCACCCCGTGACGCTCGGGCGTCGACGCGATGATCTTGTCGGCCCACTGCGAAACCTGCTCGCGGCGCATGGCCTCGACCTCCTTCGACAGCGTTTCGTTGCTCTCGAACATCTTCTTCACGGCCTGCAGCACCTGCGGGTTGTGGAAATATTCGGCCAGATCGCGCATCGTGTCCTCGGCGGCATAGATGATCTTCTCGGCCTGCTCGCCCGTGACGGCCTCGATGCGGCGCACGCCGGCCGAGATGGCGCTCTCCGAGAGAATCTTGAAGAAACCGATATTGCCCGTGGCGCTGGTGTGCGTACCGCCGCACAGCTCGACCGACGTTCCGAAGCGGACCATGCGGACCCGGTCGCCGTATTTCTCGCCAAAGAGCATCATCGCACCGCACTTCTCGGCCTCTTCCTTCGTCGCCTCGCGGTTCTCCACGAGCGGGTAGTTGGCACGGACGGCGCGGTTGACGATCTTCTCCACCTCGCGCAGCTCCCCGGGCGTAACCTTCTGGAAATGCGAGAAGTCGAAGCGCAGGATTTCGGGCGTCACCAGCGAGCCCTTCTGCTCGACGTGTGCACCCAACACCTTGCGCAATGCCTCGTGCATCAAGTGCGTGGCGGTGTGGTTGTTGGCCGCGGCCTGCCGCTTCTCGGGATCGACCTTGGCCGTGAATTCGGCCGCGGGGTTCTCGGGAAGCTCCCTGACGATATGGATAATCAGGCCGTTCTCCTTCTCGGTGGCGACGACCGCGATGCGCTCGTTGGCGCTCTCGATGAAGCCGATGTCGCCGATCTGACCGCCCGAATTGCCGTAGAACGGCGTGCGGTCGAAGACCAACTGGTACGACGTCTTGCCTTTCGACGTCACACGGCGGTAACGGGCGATGCGGACCTTCTCGGTCAGCGTATCGTATCCCGTGAAGAGGCTCTCCTTGATGGGAATCAGCTCCACCCAGTCGTCGGTGTCGACGGCCGCGGCGTTGCGCGAACGCTCCTTCTGAGCCTGCAGCTCCTTCTCGAATGCCGCCAGATCCACGCCGACACCCTGTTCGCGGGCGATCAGCTCCGTGAGGTCGATCGGGAAGCCGAACGTATCGTAAAGTTCAAAGGCGTCCTTGCCGAAGATCAGCTCGCGGCCCTCTTTCTTGGTGCGCTCGATGACGCCGTCCAGCAGGTTGATACCTGTGGCCAGCGTGCGCAGGAACGATGCTTCTTCTTCTTCGATGACTTTTTCGATAAGCCCCTGCTGCGCTTTCAGCTCGGGGAACTGGCCGCCCATCTGCCCGACCAGTCCGGGAACCAGCTTGCAGAGCGTCGGCTCGGTGAATCCGAGGTAGGTGTAGCCGTAACGCACGGCGCGGCGCAGGATGCGGCGGATGACATACCCGGCCTTGACGTTCGACGGGAGCTGCCCGTCGGCGATCGAGAACGCAATGGCGCGCAGGTGGTCGGCGATCACGCGCATGGCCACGTCGGCCTTGGCATCCTCGCCGTATTTCTTGCCCGACATCGCCGCGATGCGGCCGATCGTGGGCTGGAAAACATCGGTGTCGTAGTTCGACTTCTTGCCTTGCAGGATCATGCACAGACGCTCGAAGCCCATGCCCGTGTCGACGTTGCGCGCCGGAAGCTCCTCCAGCGAGCCGTTGGCCTTGCGGTTGAACTGCATGAAGACGAGGTTCCAGATCTCGATCACCTGCGGATGGCTCGCGTTAACCATCTCGCGCCCCGGCTTGAGGGCGATCTCCGCCTCGTCGCGCAGGTCGAAGTGAATCTCCGAGCAGGGGCCGCAGGGACCCGTCTCGCCCATCTCCCAGAAGTTGTCGTGCTTGTTGCCGCGGATGATGTGGTCCGCCGGCAGGAATTGCAGCCAGTAGTCGTAAGCCTCCTGATCAAACGGCACGCCGTCCTCCTCCGAACCCTCGAACACCGTGGCGTACATCCGGTCGGCAGGCAGCCCGTAAACCCCGTGCAGCAGCTCCCAAGCCCACTCGATCGCCTCCTTCTTGAAATAGTCGCCGTAGGACCAGTTGCCCAGCATTTCGAACATCGTATGGTGGTAGGTGTCGTGTCCGACCTCCTCCAGATCGTTGTGCTTGCCCGAGACGCGCAGACATTTCTGCGTATCGGCCGCACGCGGGTATTTGCGGGGAGCATTGCCCAGAAAGATGTCCTTGAACTGGTTCATGCCCGCGTTGGTGAACATCAGCGTGGGGTCGCCCTTCACGACCATCGGGGCCGAAGGCACGATAACGTGGCCCTTCGACTCGAAGAAGTCGAGAAAAGCCTGACGAATTTTATTCGATTCCATCGTATATTGATTTATCCTATTTTTACGTTCTTGATTTCGGGTTGCAAAATTACACATTTTAAACTAAATTTGCACCTTATTAAAGAGTTTTTTCCGCGATGGGGCAAAAAGGACACAGATTCGGTACCGGGGCGCTGAAGGCCGGTGCGGGGGAGCTGACGCACGAAGCTCAGGTCCTCACGCACGACGTGGTGACGGCCCCGTTCCGGCTGCGGACCTACCGCCTGATCCGCAAGATACTGATCGGCTTCATCCTCGTCTCGATCGCCAACGTCGTCTTCTCCTATTTCTTCTACACCCCCAAGATGTACCGCATCCTGAGCGACAACCGCGAGACGGTCATCAAATACCGCATCCTTCAGGACCGCATCCGCACCGCCCAGCAGCGCGTCGACGAGATCCGCCACCGCGACAACTACGTCTACCGGTCGCTTTTCTCGACCGACACGCTCTCGATCCCGGGCGTGTGGCAGCCCTACCCCGACTCGAAATACGCCCCGCTCGCCGAGGACGAATACGCCCCGCTGATGGTCGGGACGTGGCGGCAGCTCGACGCGCTGGCCCGCACGATCTACCTCGAATCGGTGTCGTTCGACGAACTGCAACTGCTGTCGAAGAACAAGGAGCAGCTTTCGGCGGCCGTTCCGGCCATCTGGCCCATCGACCGCAACGCGCTGCATAACAACCACATCGGCGCTTTCAGCCCGCGCCGCATGCACCCCGTGCTGCACCGCATCATCGCCCACACGGGCATCGACCTCGGGTGCGACCGCGGCACCCCGGTCTACGCCACGGGCGACGCCGTGGTCGAGACCGCCATCGGGAGCGGTTACAACGGCGGCTACGGCCACCAGATACTCCTGAACCACGAATTCGGTTACAAGACGCGCTACGCCCACCTGAGCGACGTGCTCGTGAAGCCCGGTGAACGCGTCGTGCGCGGCCAGCTCATCGGCCGCACGGGCAACACCGGGCGTTCGACGGGTCCCCACCTCCACTACGAGGTGATCCACAAGGGCGTGCCCGTCAATCCGGTCAACTATTTCAACCGCGACATGACCTCCGAGGAGTACGAGAACCTCATGGAGAACATGCGCGAAACCAACTTCGAAAAGCTGTAAGATGGCAGGAAAAAAGGATCTCGAGAAGCTCCGCCGGCGCAAACGCCGCAAGCAGCGCATCATCCGCGCCACGGTCCACGCTTTCGTGTGGCTAGGCATGGCGGTGCTCTACTATGTGGGGTTCTCGCTCTTTTTCGACACGCCGTTCGAGTACCAGCTCAAGCATTCGACCGACCGCCTGCGCCGCGAATACACCGAATTGTCACAGCGTTACGACTCGCTGCAAATGGTCCTCGGCAACCTCACCGACCGCGACCGCAACGTCTTCCGCACCCTGTTCGAATCCGAGCCCTACGACTTCGACTCGGAGTACGAACAGCGCCAGTCGGCGACCTACGAGAAGATCATCGGCCGCTCGACGCGCCAGCTCAAGCGCGAACTGCGCGAAGGGGTCGCGGCGATGGAGAAGCAGTTGGACGAGCTCAACGGCACCTACCTCGACCTGCAATGCCGCATCGACTCGGCAGGCCGCGGGTGCAACAACATCCCGGCGATCCAGCCGGTCATCAACAAGCAACTGACGCTGCTCACGGCCTCCTACGGCATGCGCATACACCCCTTCTACAAGACCCTGCAATCGCATCAGGGCGTCGACTACACCATCCCCGAGGGGTCGCGCGTCTTCGCCACGGCCGACGGCGTGGTGCGCGACGTGGCGCTGCGCAACTCGACGCAGGGACAGACCGTGGTGATCGACCACGGCAACGGCTACGAGACCTCGTACAGCCACCTTTCGAAGACCAATGTCCGCAAGGGACAGACCGTGCGGCGCGGCGACATCATCGCCCTCTCGGGCGACACGGGCCTTTCGCTGGCTCCCCACCTCCACTACGAGGTGCGGCTCGACGGCATGCGCGTGGACCCGATCCACTATTTCTTCATGGAGCTCTCGCCCACCGAGTACCAACGCCTGATGCGCATCGCACAATCGGGCATGCAGTCGTTCGATTAAAACACGGCCGATATGGACAACGAATGGATTCGTAATTTTGGTTTCTCGCACGAAGAGG
The DNA here is from genome assembly GCF_900083545.1 of Alistipes provencensis. Classification (NCBI taxonomy): domain Bacteria; kingdom Pseudomonadati; phylum Bacteroidota; class Bacteroidia; order Bacteroidales; family Rikenellaceae; genus Alistipes; species Alistipes provencensis. The sequence continues at coordinate 3,451,713 of NZ_LT559262.1, forward strand.
TCTTTCGGAACGAACAGACACAACAGGTGATCCGGCACATCCGCGCCACATGGGGCGACGAACCCGAATTCCTCTGGGAAAAATTCCCGGAAAACGCTGTTTTCCGACGGCAGGACAACGCCAAATGGTATGCGGCACTGCTAACGGTACAGGCGGACAAGCTGGGCTTCCCGACAGCGGAACGGATGGAAATCCTCGACATTCGGGCCGATGCGGAAACTATGGCGCGGTCGCTCGACTTCGAGCGTTATTTCCCCGGCTACCACATGAACAAGCGCAACTGGCTCACCGTGCGGCTGGACGGCGTCGTACCTTTCGCGGAAATCGTTCCGCTGATTGCCCGCAGCTACGAGCTGGCGGCCAAAAAATAGGATTCCATGCAGATACGCCTCCTCCTGCTCGATTTCGACGGCACGCTGGCCGACACCCGGCGGGCCAATACGCTGGCCTATGTCGCGGCCCTCGGCGAGGCGGGTTACACGCTCAGCGAAGAGGAGTACGCCGCGCACTATTTCGGCATGCGGTGCAACGAGTTCCTGACCCGGCTGGGGATCGCCGACCCCGCCGAGCGGGAACGACTGCGCCTGCGCAAGATCGCCCTCTACCCCACGTTTTTCGACACCGTACGGCTCAACACGCCGCTGTGGGAGTTCTGCCGCCAGTTCCGCGCCGACGGCGGCCGTGTGTGGGTGGTCTCGACCGGCAGCCGGGACAATATCGACCATGTAATGACCCATCTGGGCATCGCAGACGGTGTGGACGGCATCCTCTCGGGAGCGGATGTGGAGCATCCCAAACCGGCCCCGGACTGCTTTCTGGAGGCCATGCGCCGCGAGGGCTGCACACCGCGCGAGACGCTGATCTTCGAGGATTCGCCCATCGGCATCGAGGCGGCGCGCCGCAGCGGAGCGTCGTATTTCACGGTGAAATTATAGACTTAAATCTTGGAGGCAATCCGATCCCGACTCGATGCCGGAGCCGTTAAGCGACGGACCGGCTAAAAGCGCGAGCGGAGGGGACGGGGAGCGTGCGCCCCCGCGAATAGTCGCCCGAAGCCAGCGTTAGACGGTTCGTCGCAGGCGAAAGCATCCGTCGGGGAGTTTTTGGTACTTTTTGCGGAAAAAAGTACATGAAATCCCGCGGCCGCAGGCCGCAAAAACTACCTTTTGCAAATCAGATTGAAATCGCAGAACTTGCAGGTGTCGGCATCCTCGCACTGGCGGAACGGCACCGAAGGGTCGTACAGCTCGGCGAGAGTCTCGCGCACCAACTCCTCGAAACGCCCGGCGTAGAGCGTGTAGCCGGCGCCGCGCACGCCCGTTTCCTTATCGTCGAGCGTCGGCAGGTAGTCGAGGCGGTTCATCGCCCGCACATAGTAGAGCGCCGGCACGGCGTCAGCTCCGCGCGTGCGGTAGAGCATCATGGCGTAAAGCAACGTCTGAAGGATGTTCGAAAGCCGCTGTTTGCCCTCGCCGCGGAAAAGGCTCTCCACCCCCGCGAACTCCAGATGCGGCGCCCCGGTCTTGTAGTCGACCACGCGCAGCGTCCCGTCGTCCAGCGCGTCGATGCGGTCGGCGATGCCCGCGAACTTCACCCGCAGCTCCCGTCCCTGCGCTTCGAACGGGAACGGATAAGCCACCTCCTGCTCCAGTCCCGTGACCGTGAAGGCGTCGTGCGCGGCGTCGTAAGGCATCACCCCGCCCCGCAGGTAGCGCGTGACGATATCTTTCACCAGCAGGAGGTTGCCCGTATAATCCTCGGCCGTGGCCGCTGTGTCCCGGAGGTAATTCTCGTTGATCGCAGCCTCGACCGCCGCCGCCACCTCGCCCGTGCGGAGCATCGTCCGCAGGATCTCGCCGGGGTGCAGCTCCCCCACGATCCGGGCGTAGAGCTTCTGCACCGCGGCATGGAGGATGGTTCCGAACATCGGGGCGTCGACCTCCTCGGCAATCTCGTCGTCGGCCTGAAGCCGCGCCACGGAGTGAAAATAGAACCGCAGGGGACACGCCACATAGCGAAAAAAAGCCGTCGGCGAGAGCGTGGCCTTCGATTCGGGATCGGTGAAGCGCTCCAGACGCCGCATCACCCCCTCGTCCTTCGCCACCTCGATCGGAGCCGTCTCGGCGAGGTTGACATCGACGCCCACCTCGACCTTTTTCACCGGAAAACCGCTCTCATAATCCAACTGGTAAATGTAACGGCTGGGCTCGCCCGTCGATTTGTCGTCGGCATGCGAACAATAGAGCATCCACACCCGCCGGGCACGCTGCACGAGGCGGTAGAAATAGTAGGCGTAAACGCCCTCGTGATGCTCGGGCGTGGGCAGCCCGTAAGCCGCGCGCAGGTTGTAGGGCACGAACGACGCCTGCGCCATGTGGTTACCCGGGAAGTTGTCGTCGTTCATCGACAGCAGGACGACGTTGTCGAAATCGAGGTTGCGGGTTTCGAGGATTCCCATGACCTGCACCCCCTCCAACGGTTCGCCCTCGTAGGGGATGCGCAGGGTTTGCAGGTGGCGGCGCAGGAGCGAGGCGTACACCTCGGAGGTGATCTCGATATCGCATTGATCCAGCGAGTTGCGCAGCTTGGTGAGCTCCTCGGCGATCACGGCCAGAAACTCCACCCGCTGCCGGGCGTCGTCGCCCTCGTAAGGCATCCGGGCCACGGCGGCCGTAACCCTCAGCAGCCAGTCCGAGAGGTCGCGCCACTCGGCGGCGGGCGAAAAGACCATTTGCAGCAGTTCGTTGCGCCCCAGCCATTTGGCGTCGATCGAGATGCGTCGTTCGCGCACGATCTCCTCCTGCATCCCGCGCGTCAGGGCGGCGTCGCAGTCCGAAACATAAGGATGCGCGAGGATGCCCACGGCGTCGGCGTGGTAGAACGTGCATCCCGCCCCTTTCGCGCGGCGGTGAGCCTGCAACTCCACGAGACGCTCGATAAACGTATAGGCCAGGCTGGACCGCAGCGGATAACCCATCGTGACGTTGACCCGCCCGATCTCGGGCGGCAGGGCGTACAACAGCGGCAGGAGCAGGTTCTCGTCCGTCAGCACCACCGCAGTGCGCTTGTCCAACGGCCCCGCGGCAGCCAGACGGCGCAGGATCGCGGCGGCATGTTTACACTGCACGGCGTTCGACACCGCGGCCACGGCGGTCAGCTCCTTGGGCCGCTCCATGTTGTCGTGCGACACGGCCCCGCGCGGCGGGAACTGCACGACGTTCTCGCGCACGAACATCCCGGCTTCCTGCTCGGGGCGATCCTTATAATAGGAGTCGTAATCCCAGTAGAAATCGGTCTCGGCGGCGGTCGAAAGGAACCGGAAAAGCACCTTTTCACACTCCGACAAGGCGTTGAAACCCGCCACGACATAGCGTCTCGGCTCGGGGAACGCATACCCGCCCCCGCGGATGCGGTCGGCGGCGGCGCGCTGGACCATGCCGTTGTAGGCGATGCCCAGCTCAGCGAGACGTTCGCGGAAACGGTGGTAGACGGGCCCCAGCGTCTTCCAGATAGCCAGAAACTTGCGCTTCTCGGCCGAGAGGTCGGCCTCGTCGCCCAGCGACGACCAGAAGCGCAGGATTTGCAACTGCGCGGGGGTGAGGTACGAAATGTCGGCTTCGATCTCCTTGATCTCCGAGATGTTGCGGAACAGCATCGCGGCGTCGATGCGGTATTTGTCCACCGTGTCGAAATCCGTCAGGAGCATATCGCCCCAGAAATAGAACTTGTCGAAAGGCTCGGTGTGGTATTCCGAATAGATTTTGTAGAGCTCGGTGATGAGCCGGATGCGGTCGCCCGCCACGAGGCCCGAGATTTCGGACATCAGGTCGTCGATCGTCACCCACTCGGGCTGCCACATGGGCCGCCCGGCGATGCCCGTCAGGGCGTCGACGAAGAACAGCCGCGCGCGCCGCGACGGAAAGAGCATCGCCCGCTCGGACAGCCCTTCGCCATAGCGGGCATAGAGATCCTCGGCGACTTCGTAAAGAAAGGTTTTCACTCCACCCGCGTGATGTCGCCGCCCATGAATTTCGAACCGCCGCGGACGATGGGCGGAACTCCCTTGTAGGTGATCTTGCCCCCGGTCGAGGTCTTGCCCTGAAAACGGTCGGTCACCCACAGCGAAGCGGTTCCCGAACTGGTGACGTTGACTTCGGCGGCCATCGTCTCCAGCCCCGCGGCTTCGACCTTTCCGGTCGAGACGAACAGCGAGAGGTAGCGCACGGCACCCGTCAGCGTGGCCGAGCTCTTGCCCGAAAGCTCCATCTTGAGGTCCTTGACATCCATCCGGGCCGTCACCTGCGCCATGCCGCCCACCGTCAGATCGAGCACCGTGGCCACCAGCGTGCTGTCGAACGTCGCCACGGCGTCGGCGATGGCGATGCGCTCCAGCGAGTTGTAATAGACCGTCACGGAGGTGCGGTCGGGACGGCGCGCGTCGGCGCGCTCCGAGATGCGCAGCACCTTATCCTTCACTTCGGCGCGGAACTTGGTCGTATAGGAGCCCTTGGTGTCGTAGACGATTTTGGGGGCTTCGGTGTCGGGCACCGAAACAAATTTGATGTCGAGCGGAGCCGTCACTTCAACGGCAGTGAACGAAGTGAGCCATTCGCGGCGTTCCCCGGCTTCGGCGGGCTGCTGTGCGCGGCAGAGCACGGCGGCGGCCAGCATCACGGCCGTCAGAATCATTTTCTTCATAACAAAGGTCTTGTTTTACCTCCGCTAAATTACAAAATTATTGCGAAGTTCGGGATTTGTTTTGTATTTTTACCCTTTAAAACGAAATTTCGGACAGTGAGAGCGAAGATTCTGAATGCAAGCGCCGGATCGGGAAAGACCTACCAACTGGCCTACAAATACGTCTGCGACGTGATCGGCCAACCCGGTCTCTACCGGCACATCCTCGCGGTGACCTTTACCAACAAGGCCACCGAGGAGATGAAATCGCGCATCCTGAAAGAGATTCACGCCTTGGCGTCCGGTGCCGAAAGCCCCTACCTGAAAGACCTGTGCCGCGAGCTGTCGCTCGACGAGCAGTCGGTGCGCAAACGCGCCGCCGAGGTGCGCTCGAAAATCCTGCACGACTATTCGCGCTTCACGGTGCTCACGATCGACACCTTTTTCCAGCGCATCCTACGGGCCTTCATCAAGGAGCTGGGCATCGACCTCAATTACAACGTCGAAATCGAAACGGCATCGGTGCTCTCCAAAAGCGCCGACACGCTGATCGAGCAGATCACCGTCGACCGCGACCTCCAGCGGTGGCTCACGGAGTTCGTGCAGGAGCGCATCGACGAGGGCCGCAAGTGGGACATCCGCGACGGCATTCTTTCGTTGGGCGGCGAACTGTTCAAGGAGAAGAACAAGGCCGCGCTGGGCCGGGCCCGTTCGCGCGAGGAGCTGCACGAGATCGTCTCGCGCGCCACGGCGCACGCCGAGGCGACCAAAAAACGGATGCAGGAAGCGGCCGCGCAGGCCGTTGCCCTCATCTCCGGAGCAGGGCTCACGGCGGCCGATTTCTCGGGCAAGAGCCGCAGTTTCGCCAACTGGTTCTACACCGTCGCCGCGGGCGAACTGAAACCCTACGGCGCCACGGCGGCCAAGATGGCCGCCGCGACCGACGGCTGGGCCGCCAAAGGATCGCCCGCACAGGCACTCGCCACGGAGTTGCACCCCCTGCTGCGCGAAATGTGCGACCTGTACGATACGAACGTGCGGAGCTGGAACACCTGCGACCTGCTGCGCGAGAACTACCGCAGTTTCGCCCTGCTGTCGGACCTCTACGAACGGGTGCAACAGTTGTGCGACGAACAGAATACGATGCTCCTCTCGGAGACCAAATACGTCCTTTCGGAGTTCATCGGCCACAACGACGCGCCGTTCATCTACGAGAAGGTCGGCAACCGTTTCGACCGTTTCATGATCGACGAGTTCCAGGACACGTCGGTCAAGGAATGGGAAAATTTCCTGCCCTTGTTGCAAAACGCCATGGCGCAGTCCGAGGAAACCTCAGTGCTGATTGTGGGCGATATCAAGCAGTCGATCTACCGCTGGCGCGGCGGCGATTGGCGCATCCTCCACGAGAACGCCCAAAAGGCGTTGGGGCACGACAACACGGTCGTGAAAAACCTCAAGGAGAACTGGCGGAGCCTGCCCGCGGTGGTCGATTTCAACAACCGCATCATCCGGCAAATTGTCGCCGCGGACAACCTCGCGCTCAACGAGACCCTCTCGAAAGCCGCCGACGAGGGGGCCATCGACCCCGCGGAGGCCGCCTCGCTGCGCGACACGCTGGCCGACGCCTACCGCGAACACGCCCAGACGCCGCGCCGCAAAGCCGAACATCCGGGTTATGTCTCGGTCGAGACCTTCGCCGAACAGCCACCCGTCGTCGAGCGCATCTGCGCGCTGATCGACAAGGGATTCCGGCCGTGCGACATCATGATCCTCGTGCGCGGGGCCACCGACGGCGCGAAGGTCGCCGCCGAACTGCTCGACTTCAAGCGCCGCAACGAGAATCCGCGCTACCGCTTCGACGTGATGACGCAGGAGGCCCTGATCGTCGGCAACGCCCCCGTCAGTTCGTTCATCGCCGCCGCCCTGCGGCTGGCGCTCAACCCCGACGACTCGCTTTCGCGGGCCGTCTACAATCACTACCTCGGCCACGCTTTCGACCGCGTGCTGACCGACGGCGAACGCGATTTCTTCCGGTCGATCCGCCTGCTGTCGCCCGAGGAGGCGTTCGAGCGCATCGTCATGGAGCACGCCCTCGAGGTCGACCGCCGCCAGACGGCCTACCTGCAAGCCATCCACGAGCAGATCATCGCCTTCTGCGCCACAAAAATCGCCGATATCGCGCTGTTCCTGCGCTGGTGGGAGGAGACGGGCAAAAACCGCTCGCTGTCGGTCGACGAGAGTGCCACGACGGTCGAGATCACCACCATCCACAAGGCCAAAGGACTCGAAAAACGCGCCGTGCTGATCCCCTACTGCTCGTGGGCACTCGACCCCAAGTCGAGCGGCATGGTGCAGAACATCGTCTGGGCCGAGGCCCGCGGCGAGGCGGCCGGCGGGATCGGCCGCTTCCCGGTGAGGTACAAACGGGCGATGGCCGAGTCGGATTTCTCGGCCGAGTACTACCGCGAACTGGTCTACGCCCACGTCGACAACGTCAATCTTTTATATGTGGCCCTCACACGCGCCGCCGAGTCGCTGCACGTCTTCATCCCGCAGAAGGGCGGCCGCACGGTCGGAGGACTGCTGCTGCAAAGCATCCGCATCGACGGCGACAAAGCCCTGCTGGGCGACACCGAGGGACGCTATACGACCGACGAGACGGGCGAACACTTCGCTTTCGGGGAGTTCGCAGGACCCGTCGCCGGCGGTTCGAAACGCTCCGAGGCCGAACACGTCATCCTCGAGGACTACCCCACGGCGCGCGCCGACCTGCGGCTGCGGCTCCCCTCGCAGCGCTATTTCGAGGACGGGGCCGACGTCGAGCTTTCGCCCCGCAACTTCGGCATCCTGATGCACCGGGCCTTCGAACAGGCCGGCGACGAGGCGCAGATCCACGATGCCGTGCGGCGCATGGAGGCCGACGGCACGCTCTCCCCCGACGATGCCGCGACCCTGCGGCAGATGATCGCCCGGGCGTTGGAGCACCCCGAGGTGCGCGAATGGTTCGGGGGCGGCTGGCGGCAGGTCCGCAACGAGAGCGAGATCATCCTCCCCGGAAGCTCGTCGACGCGGCGTCCCGACCGCGTGATGATCGGCGAGGGACGGGTCGTGGCCGTCGACTACAAGTTCGGCGAACGCGACGCCGAACGCTACCGCCGCCAGATGCGCGAATACCTCCGTCTGCTGCTCGAAATGGGTTACGAGGGGGTCGAGGGATACCTCTGGTATGTAAAACTGGGGACGATCGAAAAAGTGGAACCATGAGAAGCATCTTCCAAATACTTCCCGCGGCATTCCGCCGCCGGGGCATCCGGATTGCCGCGACACTGCTGCTGCGCGCCGTGCTGAACCTCGCGGGGCTGGCGGCCCTGCTGCCCGCGCTGACGCTGGTCCTCGATCCCGCGGGATTCGAGGGCGACGGCCCGCTGGCGCACATCTACGCCGCCTCGGGCCTCGGCTCGCCGCACACCTTCGCGCTGGTCCTCTGCGCGGGCGTCGTGGCGTTCATGGTCGTCAAATGCGGCATCAATTTCCTGCTCGCACGCGCCGAACGCCGCTATATCTACGACCTCTACCGCACCCTCTCGCGGCGCCTTTACGTCGCCTACCACGACCGGGGGCTCGCCTTCATCAACAGCTCCAACTCCTCGGTGCTGGCCCGCAACGTCAACGTCGTCTGTCTGGCCTTCGCCGCCGGGGTCCTGCGCCCCGCCGCCGGGGTCATCGCCGAAGCCATGCTCCTCGTACTGCTGTTCGTCGCGCTGGCCCTCTACACGCCTTTGGCGGCCCTGCTCGCCGCCCTGATCTTCCTCCCCTCGGTGTGGCTCTACTACGCGCTGGTCCGCAACCGCATCAACCGCTACGGCGAGCTGGAGAACCGCGCCCAGCGCGAAAAGGCGCGGCTCGTGGCCGAGACCTTCCGCGGCTATGCCGACATCGAACTCAGCAACGCCTTCCCGGGGATGCTCCGGGCTTTCGACCGCACGATGGACGAAGTCGTGCGCACCCGTTCGCGCGAGGCCGACATCGGCCAACTGCCCCAGATGTTCACCGAGGTGGGGCTGGCCGTGGGCATGGCCCTCTTCGCGGCCCTCAGCTTCGGCCACGGGCAGGCCCAACTGCTCTTCGGCGTCTTCGCCGTGGCGGCCCTGCGGCTGATGCCCTCGGTCCGCGGCATCATGTCGGGCTGGGCAACGATCCGTTACAACCGCTACACCATCCCGATCCTGCGCGACGCGGCGGCCCTCGGGGCCGTACCCTGCGAACCGTCGGCACCGAACACCGAGATACTGCCTTTCGAACGCGAGATCGCCGTCCGCAACCTCTCGTTCCGCTTCACGGACAAGGGCCGGGAACTTTTCGGAGGGCTCTCGCTCACGATCCGCAAAGGCGAGCGCATCGGCATCCGCGGCGCCTCGGGAACGGGCAAGACCACCCTTTTCAACCTCCTGCTGGGACTTTACGAACCCACGTCGGGCGAGATCGCCGTCGACGGCGTCGCACTCACCGCGGCCAACCGCCGGGCGTGGCAGAATCGCATCGGCTATGTTTCCCAACACCTGTTCCTCAGCGACGGGAGCTTCGCCTCGAACGTCGCGCCGGGCATCCCGTCCGACGAGATCGACCGCCGGCGGGTCGCCGAAGCGCTCGAAGCGGCCCAACTGGGCGATTTCGTCGCATCCCTGCCCCGGGGCATCGACACCCCCGTCGGCGAATGCGGCTGCCGGCTCTCGGGCGGACAGCGCCAGCGCATCGGCATCGCCCGGGCCCTCTACCGCCGGGCCGACGTACTCTTTTTCGACGAGGCGACCTCGGCGCTGGACAGCCGCACCGAGGGCGAGATCAACCGCTCGATCGCCGCGATCGCCGCGCAAAATCCGGGGTTGACCCTGCTGGTGATCGCCCACCGTGAAACCTCGCTCGAATACTGCGACCGAATCATAACGCTTGAAGAATAAGATGAAACTTCAAAACCCCGAATCGAGGCATCTCCCGGTCGTTGTCGCCGCCTGCAGCGGCGTTTACAAATCATACCCCACCCCAAACCCCTCCCTCAGGGAGGGACTTTGTGCCGCTCCGCGGCAAAATGAACGCTAACGAACGCCTTATGAATTACACAATCGCCAATATCCGCATCTCCCTGCCCGACACCTGCGCGGGAGCGCATTTCACCCGGGCCCTGCACCCGTTCCGGACGGCGGAGCCCGGCCCAGCGGACCTCGCGCTGGAGATCGTCCCCCGGATTCCGAACGAAGCCGGCTACCGCGAACTCTACCGCTTCGACTTCACCGATGCCGACGCCGACTGCCGCTTCGGGCGCGACGACGCAGGTTACCTGCTCGAAATAGCGCCCCGCGACGGCTCCGCCCCGGCCCGCTTCCGCACGGCATACGGCTCAACACAGGCCGCGAGCGACTTCACCCCGCGCCACAACCCGGCGTTGCTGCGCTTCGGATTGTGGACGCTCTACAACATCGCCGCCGTCGGCCGCAAAGCCGTGGCTTTCCACTCCTCGGTGATCCGCCACCGCGACCGGGGCGTGCTGTTCCTCGGGGAGTCGGGAACCGGAAAAAGCACCCACACGCGGCTGTGGCGGGAGCATATCCCCGGCGCCGAACTGCTCAACGACGACAGTCCGATCATCAGCGCCGGCGACGACGCCCCGCAGGTCTGGGGATCGCCGTGGAGCGGCAAAACGCCCTGCTACCGCAACGAGCACCTGCCCATCGCGGCCATCGTGCGGCTCTCGCAGGCCCCGCACAACCGCATCCGCCGCCTGCGCCCGATCGAGGCCATCGGAGCCCTGCTGCCCTCGGCGCCCCCGGCTTTCAGCCACGACGAACGGTTGCAGGACGATGTCTGCACCCTGCTCTCGCGGGTGATCGAAAGCGTCCCGGTCTACCACCTCGAATGCCTGCCCGACGCCGACGCGGCCCGGCTTTCCTGCCAAACCGTCTTCGGAGAATGAATATCTCGGACAACAGCACCGTCTTCGGATTCGTCCGCGACCTGCTGCTCGAAGGGCAGGCCGTCGACGTGCGCGTGATGGGCCAGAGCATGCTCCCGTTCTTCCGCAGCGGCAGCCGCATCCGCCTGCGCCCGCTGCGGCCCGGCCGCTGCGGCCCGGCGACCTCGTCCGCGGGCACGTCGTGCTGGGCGAGACCGACGCCGGGAATTTCGTCGTGCACCGCATCATTCGCGCCGAAACGTCGCACATCGTCCTGCTGGGCGACGGCAACGTCGCCGGCACGGAGACCATCCCCCGGGAGCGGATTTACGGAATCGTGGACTGCGGGCGCCTCCACCTGCTGCTGGCGCGCATCTGGCTGTGGATGCGCCCCGTACGGAAATACCCGCTGTGGTTCCTGCGGAGAATCTGCCGCAAATAGGCACAAAAACAAAAACCGCAAGGAGGCGGGACAATTTCCGGTCAGTGCAGTACAGGTGTCGTGCATCGTGAAAAATCCCCGGATGGGTAGTACCGGAGTACGTCCCATTCGGGGATTTAAGCGATGTGCGGCAGATGCGCCGCAATTATCGGAAACTACTCGCCCAAGGCGAAACGCTTGTATGCAACAACCGTAGCGTCCTTGTCGGCCTTGTGGATGAACTCGGCGATCGTCTCCTTCTCGCCTACCACCGGCTGAGCCAGCAGCGTGTTCTCCTCGAAGAACTTGCGCATCTTGCCCTCGGCGATCTTCTCCAGAATGGCCTCGGGTTTGTTGGCGTTCTTGGGGTCCTGCTTCATGGCCTCCACGGCGATCTTGCGCTCGTGCTCCACGACCTCTGCGGGGCAGTCCGCCTCGGAGATCGAGACGGGAGCCATGGCCGTAGCCTGCATGGTCACGGTGTGAGCCACCTCGGCGGGAATCTCCTTGCTGAAGCCCAGAATCGTACCCAGCTTCTTGTTGAAGTGCACATATGCAGCGCAGTAGGGAGCCTCGATGCGGCCATAATATGCCAGCTCGATCTTCTCACCCGTCTGACCCGACTTCTCGGTCACCATCTCCTCGACGGTATGGCCTTCGTCGTTCTTCGTAGCCAGCAGAGCGTCGCGGTCGGCAGCATCGTTCTTCACGGCAACCTCCAGCATGGCCTCAGCCGAAGCGGTATACTCGGCATTCTGGGCCACGAAGTCGGTTTCGCACGCCAAGCAGAGGATGTAAGCCTTCCGGCCTACGACCTTCGTCACGACGACACCCTCGGTAGCGGTGCGGTCGGCGCGCTTGGCAACGACGAGCTTACCCTTCTCGCGGATAATGTCCTGAGCACGCGCAAAGTCGCCTTCAGCCTCGATGAGTGCACTTTTGCAATCCATCATACCGGCACCGGTCATCTTGCGGAGCTTCATTACATCTGCAGCTTTGATTTCCATAATCTTTTCCTTTCTCTTACGGTTCGTAATACAATTATTCTGCCTTTTCCTCGGCAACGGCCTCTGCGACCTCGGCAACAGCCTCGGCTGCTTCAACTGCTTCGGCGGGAGCGGCAGCAGGCTCCTCATACGGAGTCTCGACAGCGGCAACTACCTCTGCCACGGCAGCCTCCTCTGCATCGATCGAAGCCTTCACGGATTTCTTGATGCGGGGCTTGCCCTCCTTCTTAACTACAGCACCCTCGGCGTCAGCCTCCTGTGCTTCCTTCTCCTTCTCGAGTTTGCGCTCCTCGGAGCCCTCGGCGATAGCGGCGCACATGGCTTCGAGGACCACGGCGATCGACTTCGTAGCATCGTCATTTGCAGGGATAACGTAATCAATGTCGGTCGGATCACAACAAGTGTCTACCATTGCAAATACGGGGATGCTGAGGCGCTTGGCCTCCTTCACGGCGTTGGATTCCTTCTGTACGTCAACGACGAACAGAGCGGCCGGAAGACGCGTCAGGTCGGCGATCGAGCCGAGGTTCTTCTCCAGCTTCGCGCGCTGGCGGGCGATCTGGAGTTTCTCGCGCTTGGAGAAATTATCGAACGTGCCGTCGGTGGTCATCTTGTCGATGGTGGCCATTTTCTTGACGGCTTTACGTATGGTGGGGAAGTTTGTCAGCATGCCGCCTGCCCAACGCTCGGTGACGTAAGGCATACCTACGGCTGCCACCTTTTCGGCAACAACGTCCTTGGCTTGTTTTTTGGTGGCTACGAACAGCACGCGGCGACCGCTCTTGGCGATCTGCTTGATGGCTGCAGCAGCCTCATCGATCTTCAGCACGGTCTTGTGCAGGTCGATGATATGGATGCCGTTCTTCTCCATGAAGATGTAAGGAGCCATTTTAGGGTTCCATTTGCGCTTCAGGTGACCGAAGTGCGCACCGGCTTCCAGTAATGTATTAAAATCTGTACGTGACATTTTAATTCAATTCGTTGGTTTAATTTTAATTCTCTTTTCATCAACTCAGGCGGGTAGCGGCCTTGCCGGTCCCCTGAGTTTTCCGCGGCGCGGCAACCTTGAGGTAGTACCGTAATATATATAGGTAATCCGAAAGGTTTGGAAACCGTCGCCGTGCGTTGCCGAAATTCCGGTCGTGCGTATTAACGCTTGCTGAACTGGAACTTGCGACGTGCTCCGGGCTGACCGGGCTTCTTACGCTCAACCTCGCGGGGATCACGCGTGAGGAATCCGGCCTTCTTCAGTACCGGACGCATCTCGGCGTCGATCTCGCACAGTGCGCGTGCGATGCCCAGACGAGCGGCCGAAGCCTGTCCCGTGATACCACCGCCATCGAGGTTGATGACGATGTCGTAATTCTCCACGGTGTTGGTAGCCAGCAGGGGCTGCTTCACCTGATACTGGAGAATTTCGAGCGGGAAGTAAACTTCAAGCGCTTTGCGGTTGATTGTAATCTGACCCTTGCCCGGCTTCACATATACGCGAGCCACAGCGGCCTTGCGACGACCTACGGTGTTTACAACTTCCATAACTCTTACTTAATCTCGTTTAATTTAATGGTCTTCGGGTTCTGTGCGGCGTGGGGATGCTCCTCGCCGGCATACACCTTCAGGTTCGTGAGCAGCTTTTCGCCCAGACGGGTCTTGGGCAGCATGCCTTTGACGGCCTTCTCGATGATGAAGGTCGGTTTCTTGGCCAGATAGTCGGCGGGCGTGGCGAAACGCTGGCCGCCGGGATACCCGGTGTGACGCGTGTAGACCTTGTCGGTCATTTTGTTGCCCGTGAGCTTCACCTTCTCCGCGTTGATGACGATGACGTAGTCACCGCAGTCGACGTGGGGTGTGTAGCTGGGCTTGTTCTTGCCTCGGAGGATCTTCGCGATCTGCGATGCAAGACGTCCCAATACCTCGTTCGTAGCGTCGATGACGACCCACTCCTTGGTCACCGTCGATGCATTGGCCGAGATAGTCTTGTAGCTTAATGAATCCACTTTCGTTTACGTTTAATTTAACTTATTGTAATCCGTTTCCCGCACTTTGCGGGTGCGCAAAGGTACGAAAAAGATTTCGAACTGCAAAACCAAATGAAAATCAAAATCGTAAACAACGCAAAAAAAGCCGCAACCGCCCCGTATTCAGGGAAGTTGCGGCTTTCATCAATGTCCGGAAACGCTGTCAGGGCCGGGTCGTATAGCTGCCCGACGAGGGACCGAATTCCGGTTTCTGCCCCGCCGCCGGCTTTTCCGGGACCCGGAAATCGACCGGAAGCGTATATTTCACCCGCACGGGCACGTCGTTCTTGCTGCCGGGGGTCCATTTGGGCGACCCGGCCAGCGCCCGCACCACCTCCCGCGAGAGGATCGGGTCGGGCGACCGGATGATCCGCACCGACGAGACCGTGCCGTCGCTCTCGACAACGAACGAAACCAGCACACGGCCCTGAATGCCCGCTTCGAGAGCCTCGCGCGGAAATTTCACCGCCTGCGTCACCCATCTGCGGAATTCCGCAAGGCCGCCGTTCTCGAATCGGGGCATCGCGTCGAGCGAATCGGGGCTCTCCCCGAAATCTTCCTCGCGCCCGAAAGCGAGTATCTGCGAAATCCGGAAGCGGACCTTCTCGCCGCCCGCCACGGCGGGCGTCCACAGCGGAGATTTGTCGACGGCCAGACGGACCAGTTTGGCAAATCCCGACTGCTCCTCGGGGGCGCTCACTTTGATGCCGCTCATCGTGCCGTCGCGCTCGATGATGAACCGCACGTTGACCCGCACCCGGGGCACGGCGGCGCCGGGGTCCAGCAGGCTGTCCACCTGCCGGAACACCCACTCCCGGAAGACTCCGGGCGAGCCGCCGCAGAACCGCGGCAGGCTGTCGGCGCTGGTATAGGCCGTATTGTCTTCGGAATAAAGTCCGTTCGGGCCGCGCAGCAACAGCAGGTCGAAACGCAGCCGGAAATCGGTGCTGCGCTTCTGTCCGTCGGTACCCGCGGGGGTCCACAAAGGCGACGAAGCGATCGTCCGCTGAATCCGGTAGGCGAAATCGGGATCGCTGAAGCGGGTGGTTTCCACCTCGCGCACCTTGCCTTTGCCGTTCACGGAGAACGACACCTCGACCCATCCCTCGTCCCCGCTAAGGAACGTCTTGTCGGGAAACTCCACGTTGCGGAGCACCCAATGCTTAAAGTCGATCAATCCGCCGCCCTGAAATTTCGGCAGCGACGCCCCGACAGGGGATTTCGCCCCCGGCAACTGGAGATTGAAATCGATCGGAATGGAGAGTTTCACCCGCACGGGACGTCCGTCCAACTGCCCGGGAGCCCAGCGGGGCGACCGGCGCACGACGAACAGCGCCGCCTCGGAGAGCGTCGGATCGGGCGACGTCAGCACCTCGGCGTTCGAAACCCGGCCGTCCGCTTCGACGACGAAACTCACCACCACATGCCCTTCGATACCGTAGATGACCGCCTCGCGGGGATAGCGCAAATGCTCCTGCACCCAGCGGCAGAACTCGAGCGTCCCGCCCCCGTTGAACGAAGGCATCGGGTCGGCCAGCAGGTAGGGTTCGGCCGTCAGGGTGTCGATCAGCGGCGGGCCTTCCGCAATTTCAACCGAACGTTCGGCGGCGGCAGCCGTATGGAGCGCCGCAAAAGCCGCTATCAGCAGGATCAACCGTTTCATCGCAAAAGAGGTTTAGTGATGGAGTCGTGTAAATATAGCAAAAAAAGCCGCCGTCAGCAATTCACGGCGCAAAAAATTGGGCCCCGGAAAATTCCGGAGCCCGAATCGTCAGAACTGCGTGATCTGGGACCCGCCCATCCGGGAGGGGTTGGCCGGGCGTCCGTCGCCGCGGTACTCACGGCCGGCCGGAATCCGGAAATCGACGGGAATCGTGTATTTGACCCTTACGGTCTTGCCTTTCTGCTGTCCCGGCGTCCATTTGGGTGAACGTCCGAGCACTCTGAGCACCTCCCGCGAGAACTCCGCTTCGGGAGATTGCAGGATTTTCACGTCCGACAACGATCCGTCCCGGTTGATGATGAAAGTCGCCACGACACGCCCTTCGATACCCTGTTTATACATATCGGCGGGATATTTCACATTGAGTTTCACCCAGTCGCGGAACGTATTGAAATCGCCGCCCCGGAACGTCGGCATCTGTTCCACGATCAGAAAAGCATCATCCTCATCTTTAGGCGAATCGGCCTTCGCCCGTTCGGCCGCCTTGCCGAAAAGCAGTTGCACCCAAGCCTGAATACGGACCTTTTCGCCCTGCATAACGGCAGGGGTCCAACGGGGAACCGAATCGAGTGCCTTTCCGATCCGTTCGACCAGCCATGCCGGAACCCGGTCATCTACCGACAAGTTGGTTATCGAACCGTCTTTCTCGATCACAAGGCGCAGGGACGCGCGTACATCGATCAGCTCACCGTCAGGGTCCCGGTCGCCGACCCGTTCAGCAATCCATTCCCTGAATTTCACCGGACCGCCCCCTTCGAACGTCGGCATCGTGTCGGCTTTTCTGTAAGGAAAATGGTCTTCGGCATACAACTTTCCGTCCGTCCCGCGGCGAAGCACGATCTCCATCTGCAACCGCTCCCTGACATCGGGAGCTCCGCCTTTCCGGGCAGTCCATCCGGTCGATTCGCGCACGATGCGGAGCACCTCCCCGTCCAACGAATCGTCTCCGGAGGATTTTTCCACCTCCACATCCTTCACTTTGCCGTTTTTCGCCACCCGGAATGCCAGAGTAAGCCGAAAAATATCTCCTTCCTGATACCAGTCCCCGGAAAAAGTCAGATTATTCCGCACATACCGGCTGAAGGTGAACATATCCCCGCCCTGAAAAGAAACGGGCTCCCCCGAAAGGGTCTGTCTGCCATCTGTCCGGGATGAGGCTGTAACGGATATGGCCGCGGTCACGGCCAACAGGAAAAGAAGAATTCGGTTCATAAGACAAGTAAGGTTTAGACTTTTTAAAAATACGAATTTTTCCCTGTGAAACAAAAAAAGCCGGAAACAAATCCGGCTTTTTACAAAAATCAGGTTCGGTTATCCGAGGAACGAGAGCAGAATACCCGCGGCAACTGCCGAGCCTACCACGCCGGCCACATTGGGACCCATGGCGTGCATCAGCAGGAAGTTCGACGGATCGGCCTTCTGACCCTCGGTCTGCGACACGCGGGCGGCCATCGGCACGGCCGAAACGCCTGCCGAACCGATCAGCGGGTTGATCTTGTTCCCCTCCTTCGAGAAGAAGTTCATCACCTTGGCCAGCAGCACACCGCCGGCAGTACCCATGCCGAAAGCGATCACGCCCAGCAGGAGGATAAAGAGCGTCCGGGGATTGAGGAACGCCTCGGCCGTAGCCGTAGCGCCCACCGTGAGGCCGAGGAAGATCACGACGATGTTCATCAGCTCGTTCTGCACGGTCTTCGACAGACGGTCCACCACGCCGCACTCCTTCATCAGGTTGCCCAGCATCAGACAGCCCACCAGCGGCGTGGCCGACGGCAGCAGCAGGGCGATGATGACAGTGATAATCAGCGGGAAGAGAATCTTCTCGGTCTTCGACACCGGACGCAACTGGCGCATCTTGATCTTGCGCTCCTTCTCGGTGGTCAGCGCACGCATGATGGGCGGCTGGATCACCGGCACGAGGGCCATGTAGGAATAGGCGGCCACGGCGATCGGGCCCAGCAACTCGGGCGCGAGGATCGCGGTGAGATAGATCGACGTAGGACCGTCGGCGCCGCCGATGATACCGATCGAACCGGCCTCCGAGGGCGAGAATCCCAGCGCATAGGCGCCGATGAACGTGAGGAAGATACCGATCTGCGCCGCAGCTCCCAGCAGGAAGCTCTTGGGATTGGCGATCAGCGGACCGAAATCGGTCATGGCGCCCACGCCTACGAAGATAAGGCAGGGGTATACGCCGAGCTTCACGCCCAGATAGAGGTAGTCCAGCAGTCCGGCCTGCGCCACGAAGATATCCCAGTGGACATGCCCCCCGGCGAAGAGCTCGGTGTGGTAGAGATTGGCTCCGGGAAGGTTCGTCAGCAGCATGCCGAACGCGATGGTCAGCAGCAGCAGCGGCTCGAACTTATGCTTGATGGCCAGATAGAGCAGGAAGAAGGCCACGCAGATCATGACCAGACTGCCCCACCCCATGTTGGCGAAGAGGCCGGCGACGCCGGTCGACTCGACAAAGGTTTCCAGACTTTCCAGCACGAAATTGGAGCCGGAAGTCAATGCACTCCACATAAGCCTACTCGATTACGATTAAAACGTCACCTTCCATTACCGTAGCGCCCTGCTGCACGAGGACCTGCTTGACAACGCCGCCGCGGTCCGCGTCGATGTTGTTCTCCATCTTCATGGCCTCGAGCACGACGAGCGTCTGTCCCGCAGCGATCGTATCGCCGGCAGCGACCTTCACGCTCAGCACGGTGCCCGGGAGGGGGCATTTCACGCTGTAGCCCGAAGAAGGGGCGGCAGCGGCGATGCGCGGCGAAGGCGTCGCCGAGCTGGGGGTGATCATGGCGCTGTTGGCCGACTTGGGAGCCGGAGCGACCTGCGGACGGGACACCGAGGTGGTTTTAGCCCCTTCGATCTCGACTTCGTAATCCACGCCGTTCACCACGACATGAGCCACCGTCGAGGTCTCGTTTACGTTGTCGATCTGGACGTTATAATTATGTCCGTTGATTTTCAGTGAGTAATCTTTCATTTTCTTGTTTAGGTTATTTCCGGTCGGGAAGCTGGGTTAAACCGTGAATTTTCGAATTCCAGGGCGAATAGGCCCGCTTGATGTTGAGAATGGTCAGCACTTCGGATTCGCGGTCGTGCAGGGCGCCCTTGTAGATCTTGAGCGCCGTAGCGATCGCGGCGATCTCCTCGGGGCTGATCATCGGCTGGGCGTCGACCTTCTTGCCGGTCTCGGGACGCACCCGGAAGCAGGCACCGAAACCCTTCATGATGAAGATCAGCGCCACCAGCAGGACGAACACCAGACTGAATCCGATCAGCGACACCCAGAGTATCTCCGACCATCCCCAGTTCATTGCTTGCAGTATCATAAGCTATCGGTCTTTACAGGGGAATGTTCGAATGTTTCTTGGCCGGGTTTTGCAGACGCTTGGTAGCCAGCGACTGCAGGGCGCGGATCACGCGGAAACGCGTGTTGCGCGGCTCGATCACGTCGTCGATGTAACCGTAGCGGGCGGCGTTGTAGGGGTTGGAGAACTTGTCGTTGTACTCCTTCTCCTTCTCGGCCACGAACTTGGCTTTCTCCTCGGGATCGGTGATCGCGGCGACCTCCTTGCCGTAGAGCACCTCGACGGCGCCGCTGGCGCCCATCACGGCGATCTCGGCCGTCGGCCATGCGTAGTTGATATCGCCGCGGATATGCTTCGACGACATCACGATATAGGCGCCTCCGTAAGCCTTGCGCAGCGTCACCGTAACCTTCGGCACCGTAGCCTCGCAGTAGGCGAACAGCAGCTTGGCGCCGTGGGTGATCACACCGCCGTACTCCTGCGTCGTGCCCGGCAGGAAGCCCGGAACGTCCACCAAGGTGACGATCGCAATGTTGAAGGCGTCGCAGAAACGGATGAAACGCGCGGCCTTGCGGCTGGCGTTGATGTCCAGCACACCGGCCATGTACTTGGGCTGGTTGGCGATGATGCCCACCGACTGTCCGTTGAAGCGGGCGAAGCAGGTGATGATGTTCTTGGCATAACCGGCAGCCGACTCGAGGTACTCGCCGTTGTCGACGATGGCCTTGATGACCTCGGCCATGTCGTAGGGCTTGTTGGCGCTGTCGGGGATGATGTCGTTGAGCGAATCCTCCAGACGGGTGATCTTGTCCGTGCAGACGGCCAGCGGAGCATCCTCCATGTTGTTCTGCGGCATGTAGGAAATCAGCTTCTTGATCAGCTCGATACCCTCCTCCTCGGTGTCGACGGCGAACTGCGCCACGCCCGACTTGGTGGTGTGCATCGTGGCGCCGCCCAACTGCTCCTGCGTCACGTCCTCGCCCGTCACGGTCTTCACGACCTTCGGACCCGTGAGGAACATGTTCGAGGTCTCCTTCTTCATGATGATGAAGTCAGTCAGCGCGGGCGAATAGACCGCCCCTCCGGCGCAGGGGCCGAAGATGGCCGAAATCTGCGGGATGACACCCGACGACATCACGTTGCGCTGGAAAATGTTGGCATAACCGGCCAGCGCGTTGACGCCCTCCTGAATGCGTGCGCCGCCCGAATCGTTCATGCCGATGCAGGGTGCGCCGTTGCGCATGGCCATATCCATGACCTTGCAGATCTTGTCGGACATCGACAGCGACAGCGAACCGGCCGTCACGGTGAAATCCTGTGCGAAGACGTAGACCAGACGTCCGTCGATCGTTCCGTACCCCGTCACCACGCCGTCGCCGAAGGTGTGCTTCTTCTCCATGCCGAAATCGTAGCAGCGGTGGGTCACAAACATATCGAACTCCTCGAACGATCCTTCGTCGAGGAGCATCTGAATACGTTCGCGGGCCGTGTACTTGCCCTTGTCGTGCTGTTTGTCGATCGCCTTCTGGCCGCCGCCCATGCGGGCCGTTTCGCGGTTCTCGATCAGTTGGTTGATCTTATCCTGAATTTGGCTCATATCTCTTATTTGTTTTTGTTTTCGCAAAGCTCCGTCAAAATGCCCTGAGTCGATTTGGGGTGCAGGAAAGCGATGGTCATGCCCTCGGCTCCCTTGCGCGGGGTCTTGTCGATCAGGCGGATGCCCTTGGCCTCGGCGTCGGCAAGCTGCTCCTCGATGTTCTCACAGGCCAGAGCCATGTGATGGATGCCTACGCCGCGGTTCTCGATGTACTTGGCGATCGTCGACTCCTCCGAAGTGGGCTCCAGCAGTTCGATCTTGGTCTGCCCCAGCATGAAGAACGCCGTGCGGACCTTCTGGTCGGCAACCTCTTCGATGGCGTAGCACTTAAGGCCCAACACGTTTTCCCAGTAGGGAATTGCTTCATCGAGACTCTTCACGGCGATGCCAAGATGCTCGATATGAGAAACTTTCATAGCAACAATTAAATTTAAGTTAGTAAATATTTATGTGTACTTTCGGTCGTTGTTATTTTGCGAACACAAAGATAGACGAATCTTTCAGAACCGCCAAAATTCGGCGGACTTTTTTTGGCAATAACTTTAGGTTCGAAATTCGCCCGATGTGTCCGAAAAGGCGGTTCGCCCCGGCGGAGCCTCCGGCGGCTTGCGGTTCGAAAGCCGGAGTTACAGGGATGTGTAAATATCCATCAGCCGCTGGGCCACGGCGTATTCGGAGAAAAGCTCCGCACGGCGGCGTTCGCGCCGGCGCATCGCCTGCCGCCACGACTCGTCGCAGAGGGCGTTCTCCAAGGCGGCGACGACCTCGCCCGGCGCCTCGGGATCGACATAGACGGCGGCATCCCCGGCGGCCTCGCGGTTGAGCCGCGTGTCGCTCAGCATCATCGGAAGCCCCGCACGCAGCGCCTCGACCACCGGCACGATCGACGCCTCGGCCCGGGCATCGGGCAGGTAGGCGAAGACCCGCGCCAGCCGGAACAGCGCCGGAAGGTCCGCGGGCGTCAGTTCATAGATGAAATCCACCCGCGTCGCCAAGTGCCGTTTGCGGGCATAGTTCAGCAGGAAATCCGAATAGACCGTGCGGCGGCCGCAGATGACCACCCCGGCCGTGGATTCCGTGGCCGGCAGCGCATCCAGCACAGCCTCGTGGTTGTGGTGCGGTTCGACCGTCCCGAGCATCAGTATAAACGACTCAGGCAGACCATACTTGCGCCGCGTGTGTTCAAGTTCCGCTTGAACCGGCGGTTCCTGCGGCACGCGGGCCGCGAGCGGCATCATGACCTCGATCTTCGAAGGGTCGATGCTCAGCCGCTCCGACAGTTCCTCGCGGGCCGGAGTGCTGACCGTGATGACCCGCTGCGCCTGCCGCAGGGCCCGGCGGTAGAGGCGCAGGGCGATAATCCGCTCGGAGAGGGTGTAGAGGTGCGGGTAGCGCAGGAAGTTGAGGTTGGGGACGGTCATCACCGCCGGGACGCGCCCCAGATGAACGGAGAGCGGCAGCGAGGAGCTGAAGCCGTGGTAGAGGTCGACACGCCCACGATGCTTTGCGTCAACGACATATTCGTGCTCCGGAGCGTAATGCGCCAGCACCTTGGCAAGGTGTTGGAAGTAACTGCCCCGGGACGAAACCGGGGCCGTATCGAGTCCTATTTTCATAACTTGTTCCTGAAAAATTGTTCCATATGGTAAATAATTGCTATCTTTATCGAATAAAACAAGGCTCTCTTATGAAGAAAGTGCTTCTCATCCTGTCGTTTGCGACGGTATCGGCTTTCGGCGGCGCCGCGGCCCAGAACGTCGTGCTCGGCGATCGCGTTCCCGAGCTCAAGGCCCAGAAATGGCTCGACGACCGTCAGCCCGCAGCCGCTCCGGCGACCTACATCGAGTTTTTCCACTCCTCGAATCCCGCCTGCGTCACCTCGCTCGACAAGCTGAAGAAAATGACGGGCAAATTAGGGACCAAACTGCGTGTGATCGTCGTCACGAAAGAAGATACCGCGAAAATCGCCTCCCTGCTCCGGCCCTACCTCTCGCGGCAGATCTCCGTGGTGCTCGGCGCCGAGAAGGGATTCACGGCCTTCGGCGTCACCTATGTGCCGTTCGGCGTGCTGACCGATGCCAAGAACCGCGCGGTATGGATGGGCAACTCGCTGCAATTCAATGAAAAACTGATCGAACAATCAACCAAGTAACGTTCCATGTCATTCACCAAGATAGACCACTACGAAAAAGAGTACGCGGACACGCACCACGACACGGCCCTCAACGTCACGGAAGGCGTTGAGGACCAGCCCATAGTAAGCCCTTACTTCAAGCGTCGCAAGAAGCGCGCGCTCTCGACCGGGGAGTATGTCGCGGGCATCCTCGCGGGCAATATCACCACCCTCTCGCAGGCCATCACGCTGGTCGAATCGTCCAACCCGGCGCACTATGCGCAGGCGCAGGAGATCATCGAGGCGTGTCTGCCCCACGCCGGAAAATCGGTCCGCATCGGCATCACGGGCGTTCCGGGGGCCGGCAAGTCCACGTTCATCGAAGCCATCGGCAACATGGTCGTCGGGCTGCGCCACAAACTCGCGGTGCTGGCCATCGACCCCTCGTCGGAGCGCAGCGGCGGCTCGATCCTCGGCGACAAGACCCGCATGGAGAGCATCTGCAACAACCCCGACGTCTTCGTGCGCCCCTCCCCCTCGGCAGGGTCGCTGGGCGGCGTGGCCCGCAAGACCCGCGAGACGATCGTGCTGTGCGAAGCCGCCGGGTTCGACGTCATCTTCATCGAAACGGTGGGCGTCGGGCAGTCGGAGACCGCCGTGCATTCGATGGTCGACCTCTTTATGTTATTGCAAATTTCGGGCGCAGGCGACGAGTTGCAGGGTATCAAGCGCGGCATTATGGAGATGGCCGACCTGATGGTCATCACCAAGGCCGACGGCGAGAACATCCACAAAGCGGAGCTGGCCCAGACGCAGTTCCAAGGCGCCCTGAGGCTTTTTCCGGTGCCCGAATCGGGCTGGCGGCCCAAGGTCTACACCTCGTCGGCCGTGACCAAGGCGGGTCTGGAGGAGGTCTGGAAGGGCGTCGAGGAGTATCTCGACCACATCGAGAAAAACGGCTATTTCCAGCACAACCGCAACCGGCAGAACAAATACTGGATGTACGAGACGATCAACGAGGCGCTGCGCGGGAGTTTCTACCACAATCCGGCCGTCGAGGCCCGCATCGGAGAGTATGAGACACGCGTGCTGGAGGACAGGATTTCGTCGTTCATTGCCGCCAAGGAGCTGCTGGAGATCTACTTCGACAAGAAACCCAAGCCTTAGACAAACTTCGGCATACGGCAAAAAATCCCCGCAGAAAAAAATCTGCGGGGATTTTAAATTGTCCGTCAGGCGTGCTGGTGTTCGGGATGCTCTTCCACATAAACCGCGCGCAGACGCCCGGCGAGTTCCGGGACGCCCTCGGCGGCGTGTTTGCGGATCACCTCCAGCGGATTGCGGATGCCCCGGATGGCCGGGCGGCCCGGATCGACGACGTAAACCGGAATTTCGGGCCGGATGCACCGCACGAGCGACGCGGCGGGATAGACCGCCAGCGACGTGCCTATCACCACGAAGATATCGGCTTCGGCGGCAAGCGCCGAAGCGCGCTCGAACTCGGGAACCGGTTCGCCGAAAAAGACGATATGCGGGCGCAGCAGCGAGCCGTCGGGAGCCACGTCGTCGAAACCCTGCTCGATGCCGTCGAACGGCACGATGAGCGACGGATCGTCCGAAGAGCGCAGTTTGGTGAGTTCGCCGTGGAGGTGGAGGATATGTGTCGAACCGGCACGTTCGTGCAGGTTGTCGACATTCTGGGTGATGACCTGAACATCGAAATCGCGTTCCAGAGCGGCAATGGCCCGGTGTGCGGGATTGGGTTCCGCGGAGAGCATTTCGCGGCGGCGGTCGTTGTAGAAACGGATCACACCCCGGCGGTTAAAGTCCAGCGCCTCGGGGATACAGACCTCCTCGATCTTGTAATTGCCCCACGTTCCGTCGGAGTCGCGGAACGTCGCAAGGCCGCTGTCGGCGCTGACACCGGCGCCGGTAAAGACAACGAGTTTTTTCATGGCATGGATAGTTACGCAGGGGTAAAGATACGAAAATTATGGCATAGTTCATGCAAGATTCAGCCCATGTAAACCAAAAACAAAATTTTTTACACCATGAATCAGCAAAAACACAACACCGAGGACACCCTGACAGACATTTTCGGATCGAAAGAGATGCGTTCGCCGGCTCCGACGGAATTCATCCCCAAGGACAAGACGGCCCCCGAAATCGCCTATCAGCTGGTCAAGGACGAGACCTATCCCCAGACCCAGCCACGGCTGAATCTGGCAACCTTCGTGACGACCTACATGGACGACTACGCCACGCGTCTGATGAACGAGGCCATCAACATCAACTACATCGACGAAACGGAATACCCGCGCGTAGCGGTGATGTGCGGACGCTGTCTGAATATCGTCGCCAACATGTGGAACACCCCCGAGAAAGCCGAATGGAAAACCGGCGCGCTGGGCATCGGTTCGTCCGAAGCCTGCATGCTGGGCGGTGTGGCCGCATGGCTGCGCTGGCGCAACCGCCGCAAGGCCGCCGGCAAACCCTTCGACAAACCCAACCTCGTCATGAGCACCGGATTTCAGGTCGTGTGGGAGAAGTTCTGCCAACTGTGGCAGATCGAGATGCGCACCGTGCCCCTGACCCTCGACAAGCCCACGCTCGACATCGAGGAGGCCCTGAAGGTCTGCGACGAGAACACCATCTGCATCGTGCCCATCGCCGGCGTGACTTGGACGGGTCTCGACGACGATATCGAAGGGCTGGACAAGGCACTCGACGCCTACAACCAGAAGACCGGCTATGAAATTCCGATCCACGTCGACGCAGCGTCGGGCGGTTTCATCCTGCCGTTCCTCCGCCCCGAGAAGAAGTGGGATTTCCGCCTCAAATGGGTGCTGTCGATCTCCACGTCGGGCCACAAGTACGGACTGGTTTACCCGGGACTCGGATGGGTCGTATGGAAAGACAAGAAATACCTGCCCGATGAAATGTCGTTCTCGGTCAACTACCTCGGCGCCAACATCACGCAGGTGGGCCTGAACTTCTCGCGCCCGGCGGCGCAGATCCTCGGCCAGTATTACAACTTCATCCGTCTGGGATTCGAGGGCTACCGCGAGATTCAGCAGAACTCGATGGACATCGCCCAGTACTGCCACCAGCAGATCGGCAAGATGCCGTGCTTCCGGAACTACGCCAAGGAGGTCGTCAACCCGCTGTTCATCTGGATGATGGACCCCGAGTACGACAAGAAGGCCAAATGGACGCTGTTCGACCTGCAGGCCGCATTGCAGCAGAGCGGCTGGATGGTTCCGGCCTACACCATGCCCAAGAACATCGACGATATGATTGTCATGCGCATCGTGGTGCGTCAGGGCATGTCGCGCGACATGGCGGACATGCTGCTGGGCGATATCAAAAATGCCGTGGCAGAGTTCGAGAAACTCCAGTACCCCACCCCCTCGCGCATCAAGTACGAGAACAAGGAACACCAGAAGGGCAAGGTTTATACGCATTAATCAATGCTGGAAATCTCCGGCAAACGGTCCCGCTTCATTTTCCAAAGCGGGGCCGTTTTCTTGTGCCCTGCCATACGGCGAATTCCGATGCCAAACAGGACAATATCCGCGCATTCGAAAACTTGCCGAAAGCAAAAAAATCCGTATCTTTAACGCGTTTTTACCCGACGCGTGTGATTATGACAGAAACCTTTACTATCTTCCTGATCGTCATGGCCCTGCTGGCCGGCGTGGTTTTCGCCGCGCTCCATTTCTTCGAAGCCGGATACGGCTACCTCTTCGACCGCCGCTACGGGCCTCCCGTGCCGAACCGGATCGGATGGGTGCTGATGGAGTCCCCGGTCTTCGTGCTGATGTGCGTGCTGTGGGCCTCGTCCGAGCGGATGTGGCAGGCCGGGCCGCTGGCGCTGTTCCTGCTCTTTCAGGCCCACTACCTCCAACGGGCCTTCATCTTCCCGCTGCTGATCCGCGGCAAGGGCAAAATGCCCCTCGGCATCGTACTGATGGGCATGACGTTCAACACCCTCAACGCCCTGATGCAGGGCGGATGGATTTTCTACGTCTCGCCCGCGGATTATTACGCCGGATGGTTTTCGCAGCCCTACATCTACATCGGCGGAGCGCTGTTCATCGCCGGCATGACCGTAAACCTCCATTCCGACCACATCATCCGCAACCTGCGGAAGCCCGGCGACACGCGCCACTACATCCCCCGCGGCGGCATGTTCCGCTACGTCTCGTCGGCCAACTATTTCGGCGAGCTGATGGAATGGGTGGGATTCGCCATCGCCTCGTGGTCGTGGGCCGGAGCGGTCTTCGCGTGGTGGACCTTCGCCAACCTCGCACCCCGCGCCGCGTCGCTGCGCCGCCGTTACGAACAGGAGTTCGGCGAGGAATTCACCCGACTCCGCCGAAAACGCATCATACCCTTCATCTATTAACCGCCTTAAAAGGCGGATTTAGGTTGCGGACGGTCTGTCACAACGTTTTTCACCCAGCTCTGCGCCCCAACTGTTTAACTTCCAACTTTTAATATAAAATGTCTTCCCTTTTCACCCCTTATAAGTTAGGCCCCGTCACGCTGCGCAACCGCACGATCCGTTCGGCGGCCTTCGAGTCGATGGGCAAGGACTTCGGCCCCACGCAGCAACTCAAGGATTACCACGTCGCCGTGGCCCGCGGAGGCGTGGGCATGACCACGCTGGCCTATGCCGCCGTATGCCGCAGCGGTCTGTCGTTCAACAAGCAGTTGTGGCTGCGCCCCGAGATCGTCCCGGGGCTGCGCGACATCACCGACGCCGTACACCGCGAGGGAGCCGCCGCAGCCATCCAGATCGGCCATTGCGGCAACATGACCCACTGGACCACCGCCGGGCAGATGCCCATCGGCGCCTCGACGGGATTCAACCTATACGCCTACACGCCCGTCCGGGGGATGAAGAAACGCGAGATCGAACAGGTCGCGCGGGATTTCGGCACGGCGGTGCGCACGGCCCACGACGCCGGATTCGACTCCGTGGAGGTGCACGCCGGGCACGGCTACCTCATCTCGCAGTTCCTATCGCCCTACACCAACCACCGCCGCGACGAGTACGGCGGATCGCTGGAAAACCGCATGCGCTTCATGCGCATGTGTCTGGGCGAGGCGGTCGAGGCGGCCCGGGCGTGCGGCATGGCCATCACCGTGAAACACAACATGTACGACGGTTTCAAAGGGGGCATCGAGATTCCCGAAAGCATCGAGATCGCCAAGGTCATCGAATCGTTCGGCGTGGACGGCATCGTCCTCTCGGGCGGATTCGTCTCGAAGGCTCCGATGGCCGTGATGCGGGGACTGATCCCGATATACACGATGAGCTACTACTCGCCGCTGTGGCTGCGCTACTTCATCCGCTGGTGCGGGCCCTTTATGATAAAACAGTTCCCCTTCGAAGAGTGCTACTTTCTGGAGGACGCCAAAAAGTTCCGCGCCGAGCTGAAAGGGCCGCTCATCTATGTCGGGGGACTCGTCAGCCGCGAGGGCATCGACCGGGCGCTGGACGCCGGGTTCGAACTGGTGCAGATGGCCCGGGCGCTGGTGAACGACCCGTCGTTCGTCGACAAGCTCCGCGCGGGCGACGCCTCGACGCGCAGCGCCTGCGACCACCGCAACTACTGCATCGCGCGGATGTACTCCGTGGACATGAAGTGCTGCAAGGATTGCCCCGACCTGCCGCGAAAGATCGTCGAGGAATTAAAACGTCTGCCTTAAGATGAAACGCGGAGAAGTCACACCGGGAAGCGCCCGGGCGCTCGTCACGGGCGCCGGATCGGGCATCGGGCGCTGCTATGCCCTGCGGCTGGCGGCGCTGGGCTACGACCTCGTACTGGCGGGCAACCGCCGCGAACCGCTGGAGGCGGTGCGCAGCGAGATTCTCGCCGCTGCGAATCGCTGCGACGTGCGCATCGTCGAGATCGACCTCGCACGCGTGGAGGCCGCCGCGGAACTCTGGGACGCCGTGGGGCGCGAAGGGGTCGCAATCGACGTACTGATAAACAACGCCGGGATTTTCTCGTTCCGCGACATCCTCGCCACGCCGCCCGAGCGCATCGAACGCATCCTGCTCCTGCACACCCTCACGAACACCCAGTTGTGCCGTCTGGCGGCCGCCGACATGGTGCGCCGCGGCTGCCGGGGGCATATTCTCAACATGTCCTCCTACTCGCTGTGGATGCCCTTTCCGGGGCTGTCGCTGTACAGCGCGTCGAAAGCCTACCTGCGGTCGTTCTCGGTAGCGTTCTCGAAGGAGGTCGAGGAGCACGGCATCCGCGTCACGGCGGTCTGTCCGGCGGGCGTCGCCACGGACCTCTACGGGCTGACACCCCGCTGGCAGCGCATCGGCAAGCGTCTCGGGGTGCTCATCACCGCCGACTCGTGCGCCCGGCGCGGGCTCAGGGCCCTGTGGCGGGGACGCCGGTGCATCGTCCCCGACTGGTGGAACCGCGCATGGATACCCCTTTGCAAGGTACTGCCGATGTGGGTATTACGGCCGATACGGAAGTTTACAATGAAATTTCAAAAATAGGTCTTTGAGTTATACCCGTTAACCGCGGCCTCCGTCCGCGGAGACTTATGTACTTTTTTCCGCAAAAAGTACCAAAAACTCCCCGACAGATGCCTCCGCCTACGACGAACCGTCTAACGCTGGCTCCGGGCGACTATTCGCGGGGGCGCACGCGCCCCGTCCCCTCCGCTCGCGCTTTTAGTCGGTCCGTCGTTTTACGGCTCCGGCATCGAGTCGGGATCAACCATCGCATTAGATAATAAAAGATAAAAAACAAAATATGGAAAAGATCAAAAATGTAGTCTTCGACCTCGGAGGAGTTCTCGTGGGTCTGGATTTCGACCGCTGCACGGCGGCATTCCGCAGTCTCGGCATGGACGCCGTGGCGCGGATCATAAGCCCCTACTACCCCGCCGAGATGATCGGACGCCTCGAACACGGCGACATCTCGTTCCACGAAGCCTGCGACCGGATGCGGGAACTCGCGGGAACCCCGGAGGTCACCGACGACGAGATCGCTTGGGCCTACGGGGAGTTCCTGACGGAAATACCCGTCGAAAAGCTCCGCCGGATCGACGCCCTGCGCGAAAAAGGCATCCGCACCTATGTCCTCTCGAACAACAACCCTGCGTCGATGGAGTGCATCCGGCAAATGTTCACGGCCGACGGCAAGACGATGGAGGAGTACTTCGACGCCGTGTACCTCTCCTATGAACTGCACGAACTGAAGCCCTCGGAAGCCATTTTCCGCAAGATGATCGCCGCCGGGGGCATGCGCCCCGAAGAGACGCTCTTCATCGACGACGGACAGAAGAACGTCGAAGCGGCCCGCGAGCTGGGCTTCTCGGTCTACATGCCCGCCCCCGGGGAGGATTTCGGGCACATCCTTGAAAACCTGAACCGTTATGAAGAAAATCTATAAGATACTCCTGATTACGCTGGCCGTACTGATCGTACTGGTGCTGGCCGTGGCCATCGCCGCGTCGCCCGTGGCAAAGAGCTACATCGAGAAGCACGACCGCGAGTTGCTGGGCCGCTCGATCCGCATGGAGCGGCTGCGCATGAACATCTTCACGGGACGCCTGCGCGTCGAGGGGCTGAAGATCGGCGGCAGCGACGACTCGACGACGTTCTTCGCACTCGACAGTTTCGACATGCGCATGCGCATCCTGCCGCTGCTGTCGAGCCGCGTCACGGTGAAGCACATCACCCTCGCGGGGCTCGACGTGAAGGTCTACCAGCGGGGCAGCGCGTTCAGCTTCGACGACATCATCGCGCACTTCGCATCGGACACCACGGCCGTTACGGAACCCGCGGAGCCCTCCGACCCGTGGGAGATCGGGATTTACAACATCGCCATCCGCAACGGGCATCTCTTCTACAAGGACCTCGAACTCGACGCCACATGGGGGCTCAACGACATCAACCTCCAAATTCCGGGCGTCTACTTCGGCGGCGAAAAGACCGACGTGGGCGCCGTGCTGAACTTCGCCGAGGGCGGTTCGCTCTCCACGAGCGTCGCCTACGACATCGACACCTCGGAGTTCGACATCGGGCTGAAACTCGACGGACTGGCGCTGACGGGCATGCTCCCCTATTTCCGCCAATGGCTCGACATCGGGGCCGTCGAGGGACGCCTCTCGGCCGACGTGCGGCTGCGGGGCAACACCGAGCATCTGCTGGCCCTGCGCACCGAAGGCACGGCCTCACTTGCGCAGTTCGCGCTGAAAGACCTGCGCCAGCAGCCCGTGGCCGGGGTCGACACGCTGGGCGTGAAACTCGCCGAGGGCGATCTGGGACAGATGCGTTTCCGCTTCGACCGCCTCTACGTCGGGGGATTCTCGCTTGCGGCCGAACTCACGCCCGAGGGCGACAACATTTCGGCGCTGATGAAATCCTCGTCCGAAAGTCCGGAACAGCCCGTCGAAACGACGTCGGAGGCCCCCGCAGGGTCCGCTCCGGTGTTGCAGATCGCCGATCTGGAGATCACCGGCGGCAAGGTCTCGTTCCGCGACCTGACGATGGCCAAACCTTTCGAATACGTCATCAGTGAAATCCGCATGCGGAGCCGCGATTTCGACCCCTCGAAGCGCAACAACCTGCAGGTCGACGCCCGGATGCAGCGCACCGGATCGGCGAAACTCCGCTGGGAGGGAACGCTCGACGACCTGAACAACCAGAACATCACGCTCTCGCTGTCGAACCTCAATCTGAAAGACTTCACGCCCTACTGCGAGCATTTCACGGCCTACCCCATCACGGGCGGCAACCTCACCTTCCGCAGTCAGAACGTCATCCGCAACCGCTATCTCGACGGCACGAACCACCTCGACGCCTTCGAGCCCAAGGTGGACAAGAAACGCAAGGAGCTGAAACCCGAAATGAACATCCCGCTCAAGCTGGGGCTCTATGTGCTCCGGGACAAGAAGGGCCATGTGAAGATGGACCTCCCGGTGGGCGGCAACCTCGACTCGCCGGAGTTCTCCTACCGCAAAATCGTGCTGAAAGCCATCGGCAACGTGCTGCTCAAGGTGGTGACGGCGCCTTTCTCGTTCCTCTCGGGCGGCAACAAGGACCTCGAATACATCGCCCTCGACCCGGCGCAGTATGCCTTTACGTCGGAGCAGTACGCTTCGTTCGACCAGATCGCCCAGATGCTCAAGGACAAACCCGAGATGCAGATCGCGTTGACCCAGCGCATCAACCTCGCCCGGGCCCTGCCCGCACAGAGCGTCAACGTCCTGCGTCTGGCCTACCACAACAGCCTCGCGGCGGCCGACTCGACCGGGCAGCGGCCCCGGCTCTCGATGCTCGAATACGAAAAACTCCAGCAGATCGACATCCGCCTCCCGGCCGTCGGAGCATTCGCCGACTCGCTGCTCGCCCTGCGCGGCATCTCCCCGCAGGGGATGTCGCCCAATGCCAAGGCGCTGGCCCTCTACCGCGACGATGCCCTCCGCCTGCTGCGGCGGATGATGGCTTCGCGCGACAAGGCCCTCGGGGAGTACATGCTCACCACCCACGGCGTACAGGCCCCGGCATTCCGGCTCCAGCCGATGGATTCGGCAGCCCTGACGACCTATGCGGGCCGCGACCGTTACACCATCGCTCTGGGTCTCGACGGCGAGACCATCGAGATCGGCGACGACACGGCGGATGCGGATTCCGGGGATTCGGCCCCGGCTGCGATCCCGGCGGACAGCACGTCCGTTCCGGCACCCGCCGCCACCGCCCCGGCTGCGGACACTACGATTCCGGAAGCCCCCGCGGAAAGCCCGGCGACGGATTCCACTGCCTCCGGACCCGAAACCCCTCCGGGCGTCTGAGCGGCGGCCCGGAACAAGGATCGGCACGCCCCGCGCTTTTCGCGGCAAAAGTTTGCCGGAACGGAAAAAAGCGGTTATATTTGCACCCCGGAACCGCTGAGGTTCCCCCGACCGGAAAAGTCCGGGGATGATTCCCAAGGAATCATTCGCAGGCTTCAGGGCCGGGAACGACGGGGTGTAGCGCAGTCCGGTTAGCGCACCTGCTTTGGGAGCAGGGGGTCGTGGGTTCGAATCCCGCTACCCCGACGAAACTCGAAAATCCTTTGCCTGTCGGCAAAGGATTTTTTTGTGGGCATGACGGTTATCGCAAACGAAGGCGGGCAATCCGGTCCCCGCCGGGGCAGAAATGCCGGCAGGGGCACAAATTTTCCGGAAATAATTTTGACTTTTCGGATTTTCGGCTTATCTTTGTGCGCTCTTAAAACGATAAGAGTACTTGTTCGGGGTGTAGCGCAGTCCGGTTAGCGCGCCAGCTTCGGGAGTTGGAGGTCGCTGGTTCGAATCCAGTCTCCCCGACAAAAAGAGAAATCCTTTGCCAATTGGCAAAGGATTTTTTTGTGGACACGACGAAAGTCCGCAACTTGTTGCAGGACTGACGACGGGGAGACAAAAAGAAATCTCCGAAGGAGGATTTCGTCGATTTTTGTATACCCTATCAAGGGCCTCCACGGGAAAGCGGAGCACGGTTATCGTGAGCCAAGGCGAGCGATGCGACGCAATCCGGTCTCCCCGACAATATCTGACAGATAATCTCTTTTTATTATTTCAGCCGCTTGTAGTGGCAATAGAGCAACTCTCCGTCGTCGCCGCGCAGGTGCATGCCCCCGCCCAGACAGTAGCGGAACATCCGGCAGTCGGCGCAGGGGCCTTTGCGGGCCCATTCGCGGTCGCGGAACGGCTCGAAGCGGTTCTGCCACACATCCCAGAATTTGTCTTGATAGATATTCCCCTGATGGTAGTTGGCGCGGATCGACGTGCAGCCTGAAATGGCGCCGTCGACGCGGATCGAAGCCACCGAGATGCCCGCCGCACACTGGTAAAACTGGTCGCGGACCTCGGCTTCGTAGCCGCCCAGAAACCCTTCGCAGGCATAGCTGGCATCGATCCGGCCCTCGCGGCGGGTCCGGCGGATGAAATCCAGCATTTCTCGGAACTCGGCGTCGGTCATCCGCAGCGTCGGGTCGTCCTTGGCCCGGCCCATCGGGAAGATCGAGAAGAGCCGCCAGTGGCGCACCCCCTCGGCGATCAGCATATCGCGGAAAGCCTCCAACTGCGGGACCATCGCTCCCGTGACGCAGGTCACCACGTCGTACGACAGCGACGGTTCGCGCACGACCATCCGCACGGCGTCCAGCGCGCGGTCGTAACTGCGGGCATGGCCGCGGATGTAGTTGTGCTCGCGTTCGAAGCCGTCGAGACTCACCGAAACCGATCGCAAACCGGCATCCAACAGCCGCCGGAACCGCTCCGGGGTCAGGGCCATGCCGTTGGTCACCATGCCCCACGGATAACCGCGTCGCGTGACCTCGGCGCCCGCCTCCTCCAAATCCGCGCGGACCAGCACCTCGCCGCCCGAGAAGATGATAAGCACGTCGGCAGGATCGACGTGGGGCGTAACCTCCTCGTCGAGGACTTTCAGGAAATCGGCCAGCGGCATGTCGGCCACACCGGGGTCCACGCGGCAGTCGCTGCCGCAATGACGGCACGCGAGGTTGCAGCGCAGCGTACACTCCCAGAAAAGCGTATCGAGACGGTGTTCACGCACCGTCGAAACATAGAGATCGGAAAAAATATCGAGGGCCAGTCGTTTGCGAAGCCCCAGCCGGCAGCCGGGCATGGCCTACTCCCCGGACGGCGTTGAAGCCTCCTCGCGGGGCTGTTCCGTAACCGGGGGCAGCGAATCGGGCTGCTGGCGCTCCATGCGCTTGATGCGGACGCTGTCGGAAACCCGCACGCCGTACATCACGACGATGCGGGGATTGGACGAACCGGACTCGACCTTCACGCCGGAAGCCCCGTCCTTATCTTTGGGCGCGTTCTTCACCGACGAGCAGGCCGCGGAGAATCCCAGAAGGGCCGCCAGTGCAATTTTCAGTTTTCTGTTCATAACGCCAAGCTGTTAGACATTCAGAGGGCAAAGATAGCGCAAGCCGGGCGCAGAGCCGTCTGCGACTGTGCCGAGGCGCAGCCTATCCAAGCCGAAGTTCACCTTCGGCAAAGATAAGAAATTTCCGCCGAAGACGAAAAAACATGTCAAAAAGTTTTGAAAACCAATGTTTTTTATCTTACTTTGCTGACGTATTAACACTTAATTCTCTATTTTATGACAGGTAAGGTAAAATGGTTCGATGGCAAAAAAGGCTACGGATTCATTACGGCGGAGAACGGCAAAGAGATTTTCGTACATTTCTCGGGAATCGTGAAGGATGGTTTCAAGTCACTCAACGAAGGTCAGGCCGTCGAGTTCGAAATTGGCACGGGTGCCAAGGGCGAGCAGGCCATTAACGTAAATGTAGTTGAGTAAACTATAATTACCGGCATCAAAAGGGGGCTTCCTGCAAGAGGGAGGCCCCCTTTTTCGCGGACTGTCCCCAAGGTTCGAAATAAACCCCGTTTCTTGGACGGGTTCTTGCCTGTTTGAAAAATAAATCGTACTTTTGGGCGGCTAAAACCGAAATCAGGTTCAAAACACAATAAACCCAACACACCATGAAAGAAGCAATCGCAATTCTGACCGGCGGCGGACCGGCTCCCGGCATGAACACCGTGGTAGGCAGCGTCGCCAAAACGTTCCTGCGCAAAGGCTATCGCGTGATCGGCCTGCATGAAGGCTACACGGGACTGTTCAACCCCTCGCCCCGTACCGTGGATATCGACTACCCGATGGCCGACGGCATCTTCAATCAGGGCGGTTCGTTCCTGCAGATGAGCCGGTTCAAACCCAAGGATTCGGATTTCGAGAACAACTTCAACCTCAAGTTCTTCACCGACAACAACATCAAACTGCTCGTCACCGTCGGCGGCGACGACACCGCTTCGACGGCCAACCGCATCGCCAAGTTCCTCGAGGCCAAGAAATACCCCATCGCCAACATCCACGTCCCGAAGACCATCGACAACGACCTCCCGCTCCCGAAGGGAACGCCGACGTTCGGTTACGAGTCGGCCAAGGACAAGGGCGCCGTCATCGCCCGCGCCGTCTATGTAGACGCCCGCACGAGCGGCAACTGGTTCGTGCTGGCCGCCATGGGCCGCTCGGCAGGACATCTGGCGTTCGGTATCGGCGAGGCGTGCCACTACCCGATGATCGTCATTCCCGAGATGTTCGACAAGACGGAGATTACCGTCGAGAAGATCGTCAACCTCGTCATTTCGTCGATCATCAAGCGCAAGCTCATGGGTATGGACTACGGTGCTGCCGTGATCTCCGAGGGCGTGTTCCACGCGCTGTCGGACGAGGAGATCCGCAAGAGCGGCATCCACTTCACCTATGACGACCACGGGCATCCCGAGCTGGGCAAGGTGTCGAAAGCACACATCTTCAACGAGATGATCGAGAAGAAGCTCAAGGAGCTGGGCATCAAGGTCAAGAGCCGTCCGGTGGAGCTGGGCTACGAGATTC
This sequence comes from Alistipes provencensis, assembly GCF_900083545.1. Lineage (NCBI taxonomy): Bacteria > Pseudomonadati > Bacteroidota > Bacteroidia > Bacteroidales > Rikenellaceae > Alistipes > Alistipes provencensis. The sequence goes on from NZ_LT559262.1 coordinate 3,487,992, forward strand.
GCTGCCAGACCCCGATCGCCTACGACCTGACCTACTGCTCGGAGCTGGGTATCGGCGTGCACAAGCTCTTCGCCGAGGGCAAGACGGGCTGCATGGTTTATGTGGATTCGGAGGGCAACGTCTCGCCGCTCTACCTCAAGGACCTGCAGGACCCCACGACGGGCAAGATTCCGCCCCGGCTGGTGGACATCAAGTCGGACAAGTTCACCTCGGTGGTGGAGACCATTCTCAACGCCATCACCCCGGAGGACTACGAAGGCGCCAAGGCTTACGTCAAGAACCCCGAGGAGTACGATTTCCACAAGATCCTGAACTGGAAATAATCCGGCAGCGATCCGATAAAATCCCGGGAGGCTTTGAGCTTTCCGGGATTTTTCCTATATTTACAGGTCACCCAAGCACCTTGACCCATCATGAAGCAAACCCAAGAATCCGCGTTCGAGCCGATGCCCGAAACGCCTGCGGAGCCGGAATCCCCGGCCCCCAAACCCGCCGGACAGCCGGCGGCATCACTCGCTGAAGCGAAAAAGAACATCATTGCCGGCCTGCTGTGGTGTGTCGGCGGACTGGCTTTCAGTTTCATCTCCTATTACTTTACCGAAGCCGGCGGCCGCTACGTCATCGCCACGGGAGCCGTTCTCTGGGGCGCATGGCAGGCAATCACGGGATTATACCTCTGGTTGAAAATCAAATACAGCGCGGGGGAATACACAGCCTTTTGGCGCATGCTCGCGGCAGCAGTCTGCGCAGCCCTGCTCATCGGATACCTCACGGTGCTCTCCACGCAACTGGTGAGCGGAGAGGGCGAACTGCCGCTGCTCGACACCGAACAGACTTGCGACTGTCCGGATCTCGGACTGCGCATCCGGATTCCGGCCGGATACACCGCCTTCGAGGAGGCCATGGAGCCCGAAACCGATTCGACCTACGCCCGTTACACGATGTACGTCCTCGACGGCGGATGGGAATTCAATATCGACGCCCTGCAGGATGCCCTCAGCCCCGACGTGGAAAGCATCGCCGACCTCGCGGACTACTGTGCAATCCGCGATTCGTCCTACTACGACGGCGGAATCATCAAGGCCTCGCGCCCCTTCGCGTCGAACGGCATCGACATGCTGCGCAGCGAAGGCCGCCGGACGGACTATCCGGGATTCGTCTTCTCGAACTACGACCTGAAACAGGGACAATCGCTCATCACCGTCGGGATCAGCTACCCCTCGAAGGAATACGGCAAAACCGCAACGCTCCGACGAGTCGAGGAGTTGCTCCGGGGCATCGAACTGACAGAACCGGCTGAATAGGAGGATCGCACCACCGACAAAGGCGGGCCTTTTGCGGCCCGCTTTTTTTATCCGAACAGCGTCGGAGCGGGAGCGGACAGCGCGGGGGCTGCCGGATGGAGGTCGAGCACCTCCAGCCCGCGGCGCAGGGCGCGGCGGACGGTGTAGTGCGTGCCGCCGGGCGAACCGTCGTACCACGCCACCAGAACCCGGGCGTTATCGACCAGAAAATCGTTGCGGACGGCATAGCATCCCCGGTGATAGACCGGGGAGAGCACCTCGACGGCATCGGCGGCGGCCAGCACCCGGCCGTAGCATTCGCGGTCGGACTGCGGAAAGCGGACCTCCTGCCCCCGGAAAGGAACCGCGGCGACCAGCCGGATGCCGGGCATGCGGTCGCGCAGTTCCAGCACCGCTTCGGCGGCCGCGAGGTCGAAACCCACGGCCATGCCGCTCAGAAAAGTCCGGAAACCGCGTGCATACAACTCCCCCACCGTGCGGCGCAGAGCGTCGGCGGCATCACCGCAGTAGGTGCGGTGGCCGCTGAAGGCTACGGAGGTCCGGGGATCGGCGATCATGTCTCCAAAGGTAGGGTTTTGGCCCGGACTTTGCAAGCCTTCCTGCTGAATTTAAAACACTCAGCAACTATGAAAAACACAGGTATTGCCATCGTATCGCTCGTGGGCGGCATGATTATCGGTTCGGCCCTCACGATGCTTTTCACGCCCCAGTCGGGCCCCGAACTGCGCCAGAAGATCAAGGATTCGATCGACGACGAGATCGACCGCGTAAAGGACAAACTCGGCAAGGTCGAGAAGGAGATCGAGGAGGCACGCTGCAAGTGCGACGGGAAATAAACGCCGCCCGAACATGGAAAACAAACCTTCCGGCGGCCGTTTCATAGTCTCGCTTCTGTTTTTCCTGACGACGGCGGCCATCGCCATCCTGCTGCTGCTCACGGCACTGGTCGTATGGCTCTCGTCCGTGACGGGCTCGTTCATCGTTTCGGCGCTGATTCTGGGCGGATTTTTCGCCCTCCTCGCCACGATCGTCTACCTGCTCGCGATCCGGGATGCCGTGGATCATATCCGCTCGCAGGCGGAGACCGTTTACGAGGTGGCCCGGGCGGCACAGACAGGCTACGAATGGCTCGCCGGGAAGGTTTCCCTATTCCTACGGCTGCGCGAAGAACTCCACAGCAAATAAAAAACGCCGGTGCTTTCGTACATCGTGAAGAGCGGGGCGGATGGATAGTACCGGAGTACATTCCATTCGCCCCGCTCGAGGGATGTGCGGAAATAGCCGCTTATAAATCGAAAACTACTTGAAGTAGCGCTTGTAAAGGCCCTCGAAACCCTTGCCGTGACGGGCTTCGTCCTTGGCCATCTCGTGCACGGTGTCGTGTACGGCGTCGAGGTTCTGCTCCTTGGCCATGCGGGCCAGACGCATCTTGTCCTCGCAGGCGCCGCACTCGGCGTTCATGCGCTTCTCGAGGTTGGTCTTGGTGTCCCAGACGACCTCGCCGATCAGTTCGGCGAACTTCGAGGCGTGCTCGGCCTCCTCCCATGCGTAGCGCTTGTAAGCCTCGGCGATCTCGGGATAACCCTCGCGGTCGGCCTGACGGCTCATCGCCAGATACATGCCCACCTCGGTGCACTCGCCCATGAAGTGATTCTGGAGACCCTCCCACAGCTCGGGGCTGGCGCCTTTGCCGTCGCCGATCTTGTGGACCGTCACGAAATCGAGGTCGCCCTCGGCCTCTACCAGTTCAACGAATTTTTCCTTGCCTACCTTGCACATCGGGCACTGATCGGGTGCCTCGGGACCTTCGTGGATGTACCCGCAGACGGTACAACGCCATTTCTTTGCCATAATACTTTGAATGTTTTAGTGTGTGTGATTGTATTCTGTTTACAGAACAAAGGTAGCAAATCCGTCCGGAATCCGTATAGATTTCCGATTGTCTTTTCTGATGGGGCGATAGGCTGCGCTTATAGCCGCGGCGCAGAACCGGGCAGAGAGCGCATGGACCATCCTTCGCCCCTAAAACACGCCTCTTAGGCGTGGCGGTCGATTACCTCCTCGATCTGGGCCACGTCGGTCGAATCCTTCACCAGCACACGCTTGCGGCTGTCGAGCAGGTACATGGCCGGAATGGCATGGAGGTCGTAGAGGCTCTTCTCGCGGATGACGCACCCCTTGTCATAAGCGTTGATCCACGACGCGGGGATGCGGTCGCGGTAGTCGCGCCACTCCGTAAGGTCCTCGTCGGGATAAATGGCCAGCACCTTGAGCTGCCCCCGCTCGATCATCATCGACAGCATCGGCGACGAATCAATCGCCTCACGGATGTCGCGACACATCGGACAGCCGGGGTTGTTGATGAACAGCAGCACATACTCGGCCTTCAGTCCGTAGAGGGTTCCCGAGGCGCCCGAGGCGAGCGTGTAGCGGAAATCGTTGGCCGGGTGTCCTAACCGGTTCTGCATGGCCATCTCCAGATCGTACTCCGGGGCGATGCGTTCGTATTCGTCGTACCACGGGGCGCGGAGCTGCGCCTGCAATACGGGAATATAGAACTCGTCGTTGCGCAGCGGCGAATTGGGATCGTGCAGCACCCGCTCGGCAAGCATCGAGAAGTAGTCGAGCATCTTGCGCGAAGACGAAGCGCGGCGCATCAGCGAATCGATCGGGGCGCCGTCGGTCGGACGGTCGGAGATCAGCGCAATGTAGCGGGCATAGGCCTCGACCATCTGCAGGGTGTCGGCCCGGACGGTGAAGAGCGTGTCGGCGAAATCGAAGCGGTCCCAGTAATGTTCGCGCAGGTAGTCGCGCTGCTCCTCGGGTGAGAGGCCCGACGGGGCGATGGCAGGGAGGAAGACCCGCGGACGGGTGTCCGAAGCCGCCGTGTCCTGCGAGGGAGCGCTGCGGCGGCGGCCGCACGAGGCGACGCACAGGGCGGCCAGAAGGAGGATCAGGATGCGTTGCATAGGCTGAAAAGCTGTTTTACCTGCAAATATACGCATTTCGGGCAACAATCGTGCATCCGAGGGCCCCGAACCCCGGGGTTCGGCGGTTTTGCACGGTAGTTGCAACACCCCCATGCGTCAAAAACCAAATTAAACCACTATGGATGTAAAAAAAACTACCACGAGTACAGGGTTCAAATTGAGTGTCATGACACTTGCAATTATGAACGTGACGGCCGTAGTGAGTCTGCGCGGACTGCCTGCCGAGGCGGTCTACGGACTTTCGTCGGCTTTCTACTACCTGTTTGCTGCAATCGTGTTTCTCATCCCGACGGCCATGGTCGCCGCGGAGCTGGCCGCGATGTTCTCCGACAAGCAGGGCGGAGTCTTCCGCTGGGTCGGCGAGGCATACGGAGCCCGCACGGGATTCCTCGCAATCTGGCTGCAATGGATCGAATCGACGATCTGGTACCCCACGGTACTGACCTTCGGCGCCGTGTCGATCGCCTTCATCGGCATGAACGACACGCACGACGCGGCGCTGGCCTCGAACAAGGTATTCACGCTCTGCATGGTGCTGGCCATCTACTGGATCGCCACGTTCATCGCACTGAAGGGACTCGGATGGGTCGGAAAGATCAGTAAATGGGGCGGTATGATCGGCACGATCATTCCCGCGGCCCTGCTGATCCTGCTGGGTATCATCTACATCTCGACCGGAGGACACAACCACATGGACATGTCGCAGGGTTTCTTCCCCGACCTGTCGAAATTCAACAACCTCGTGCTGGCCAGCAGTATCTTCCTGTTCTATGCGGGTATGGAGATGATGGGTATACACGTCATGGACGTGAAGAACCCCTCGCGGAACTACCCCAAGGCTATCATCATCGGTTCGCTCGTCACGGTCTGCATCTTCGTGCTGGGCACCTTCTCGCTGGGCTTCATCATCCCGGCCAAGGACATCAGCCTCACGCAGTCGCTGCTGGTCGGCTTCGACAACTATTTCCACTACCTCCACATCTCGTGGGCCGGACCGATCATCGCCATCGCCCTGATGTTCGGCGTGCTGGCCGGCGTGCTGACTTGGGTGGCCGGCCCCTCGAAGGGTATCTTCGCCGTGGGCAAAGCCGGCTACCTGCCCCCGTTCTTCCAGAAGACCAACAAGAACGGCGTACAGAAGAACATCCTGCTGATTCAGGGATGCGTCGTGACGCTGCTGGCGCTGCTGTTCGTCGTGATGCCTTCGGTGCAGTCGTTCTACCAGATTCTCTCGCAGCTCACCGTGCTGCTCTACCTCATTATGTATATGCTGATGTTCTCGGCCGCCATCGTCCTGCGCTACAAGATGAAGAACACGCCGCGTCCGTTCCGTCTGGGCAAGAAGAACGGCCTGATGTGGTTCCTCGGATGCCTCGGCTTCTGCGGCGCCCTGCTGGCCTTCGTCCTGAGCTTCGTGCCGCCCAGCCAGATCGCAACGGGCAGCAACACCGTCTGGTTCTCGGTGCTCGTCATCGGATGCGTGGTCGTCGTCGGCGCACCGTTCGTGATCTACGCCCTGCGCAAGCCGTCGTGGAAAGACCCGCAGGCCGCTGCCGAGTTCGCCCCCTTCCATTGGGAAACACAGGCCAAGGCCGCAGCCCCCGCAGCCGCGCAGAGCCAGTCTTCGACAAGTAACGACCAATCAACGAAATAAGTAACGACATGATTCAGAAAATCGACAAAAAAGCGGTTCAGGAGGCCCTTCAGATGGCCTACGACCGCTGCAAGAACGAAACCGGCGGCAAGAACGCCGACTATATCCCCTATCTGGCCAACGTGCCGTCGAACCTCTTCGGCATCGCGGCCTGCCTGCCCGACGGCGACGTCGTGGCCGTGGGCGACGTGGACTACAAATTCGGCATCGAATCGGTGTCGAAGGTCCCGACGGCGATCCTCGCCATGAACCAGTACAGCGGACAGGAGATCCTCGACAAGATCGGCGCCGACGCAACGGGACTGCCCTTCAACTCGATCATGGCCATCCTGCTCGAAAACGACCACCCCTCGACGCCGCTCGTCAACGCCGGAGCCATCGCGGCCTGCTCGATGGTCAAGCCCGTGGGTGACAGCGACGGCAAGTGGAAAGCCATCATCTCGTTCATCGCCGATCTGGCCGGATCGGACGTGGAGGTGATCGACGAACTCTACCAATCGGAGACCGCGACCAACTTCAACAACAAGTCGATCGCGTGGCTGCTGAAGAATTACAACCGCATCTACGACGATCCCGACATGGCGCTGGACATCTACACGCGCCAATGCTCGATCGGCGTGACGGCCAAGCAACTGGCCACGATGGCCGCGACGATCGCCAACAGTGGTGTGAACCCCGTGACCAAAAAAGAGGTTTTCAAACCCGAACTCACGCCCAAGATCGCCTCGATGATGGCGACCGTGGGATTCTACGAGCACACGGGCGACTGGCTCTTCACGACGGGACTTCCCGCCAAGACGGGTGTCGGCGGCGGCATCATGGGCGTCGTGCCGGGCGTGATGGGCGTGGCGGCGTTCGCTCCCCCGCTGGACGAAGCCGGCAACTCGGTGAAGGCCCAGAAGGCGCTGGCGTTCATCGCCGGGCACCTCAACCTCAACCTCTTCGGCACGACGCGCTGCGTGATGGCCGAAAAGGAACCGGTAGAGGCATAACGTCCTGCCCTGCAACGAAAAAAGGTCTGCATCCATCGGGGATGCAGACCTTTTTTTCGTGTCCTGCGGCAATCAGAAGCGGTACCGCGCTCCGACCAGCAGGCTGCCCGAGGTTCCGATACCCGCTTCGGCATAAGCCGCGATACGTCCGCCGACCTCGACGCCGACGGGCGACACCTGAAAGGCGAAAAGCGTGGATTTGTCGCTCTGTCCCCCGATCTTGGCCTTGGAGAACGAAGCGCCCGCACCCACCCGCGTATAGAACGACACGATCTTCAGATTCAGCCAGTTCCACTTTACATTGGGCATCAGCGTCCAGTAGCGGTTTTTGATCTCCGAACCGGTCTTTTTGACCTCCTGCTCGTTCGAGGAGTAGGCGACCTGTGCGCCTATGCGCAGACTGCCGATCACCCGGAAGCTGTAGCCCACGGTGACGGTACCCCACCCCGTAAGGTCGGTGCCGGAGCCTGCGATGACCCCGGTCAGGATGTTGCTGTACGAATCGATCCAGTCCGTCACGGGCGCCATGCCGTAGGAGACGGAGACCTCACTGCGACGCGATCCCTGAGCAGCGGCGGGGACGGCCATCGCCAAAACGAGCGCAACCATCAGCAATTTTTTAATCATAACTTTCTGTTTTAGGGGTTTACCGCCGTAAATATAGCAAAAACCGCGCTACAAAAAAACGGGAGGACTTTTTTCGAAAGTCCTCCCGGTAGACGGATTCGCATCCGCGGTTTAGTTCTCCTGCTCGACGGCTTTGAACAGTGCGACGTCCTCCGTCGTGGAGTTCATCACATAGGTATAGGCCTCCGCGATTTTCGACTCGGCCATTTTGCAGAAGATGCGTGCCGAAGCAGCATACTCCTCCGCCTGACCGGCCTGACCGGCCTGACGGGCCAGCAGGTAGGTGATGATGATGTATCCGGCGGTCTCCACCAGTCGGCGGGCATGGAAATCCTTGAACCCGCAGACCTCCTTGTCCCCGGCCTCGACGCGGGCCTGCATCTCCGAGAACTTCACGGTCAGCTCCCTGAGCTTCGTGACCACGGGGCACATCGCCTCCGAATAGCTCTCGGCGGCATAGCGCTCGATCTGCTCCATGAACGTGCCTTTCGTCACGGCGTTGATAGCCGCCACGACCTGCAACTGCGAGGTTCCCTCGTAGATGTTCATGATGCGGGCGTCGCGGTAGAGCCGCTCGCAGGGATAGTCTTTCATGAAGCCCGAGCCGCCGTGGATCTGGACGGCGTCGTAGGCCAACTGGTTGGCATACTCCGACGAGAAGAGTTTCACCAGCGGGGTGAAGCCGTCGGCAAGGCGGTTGTAGAACTTCATCTCCTGACGCTCCTCTCCCTCGAGCGAACGCTCCTGAGCGATATGGCCGTACTGCTTGTAGACCTCGACGAAACGCGCGGTTTCATAGAGCAGCGCGCGCACGCCCTGCACCTTAGCCTTCATGTTCGAAAGCATCTCCGAAACGGCCGCGAACTGGATGATCGGCTTGCCGAACTGGGCACGCTCGTGGGCGTATTTCAGCGCCTCGCGGTAAGCGGCCTCGCAGGTACCCACCGACTGTGCGCCGATACCCAGACGGGCGGCGTTCATCAGCGACATCACATATTTGATAAGTCCCATCTTCCGGTCGCCGACCAGTTGCGCCGGGGCGTTCGTGAAGACCAGCTCGCACGTCGGCGAACCCTTGATACCGAGTTTGTTCTCGATGCGGCGCACCTTCACGCCGCCGTCGCGCTTGTCATAGACCAGCATCGAGAGGCCGCGGGCGTCGGTCGTACCCTCTTCGGTACGCGCCAGCACGAGCGAAACCTCGCCGTCGCCGTTGGTGATGAAGCGTTTCACGCCGTTCAGCAGCCATGTCTGCTTCTCCTCCGACCATGTAGCCTTCAGCATCACGGCACCGAGGTCCGAACCGGCATCGGGCTCCGTAAGGTCCATGGCGCACGTCGCGCCCGCCGAAACCCACGGCAGGTATTTCTGCTTGATCTCCTCCGAAGCGAACTCATTGAGCGTCTCGGCGCAGTCCTGCAATCCCCAGATGTTCTCGAAGCTGGCGTCGGCGCGTGCGACCATCTCGTTGGCCATCACGAAGCAGATCAGCGGGAAGTTCAGTCCGTCGTACTTGCGGGGCAGCGTCATGCCGCTCAAACCCGCATCGACGACGGCCTTCATGTTGACGACCGTGCCCGAAGCGTACTCCACATGGTCGTTGACCACGCGCGGACCCTCGTGGTCCACGCCTTCGGCGTTGGGGGCGATCACCTCGCCGCAGACCTCGCCGGCGATCTCCAGCACGCGGCGGTAGTTGTCCATCGCGTCTTCGAAATCCTGCGGCGCATAGTCGTAGAGGTCTTTCTCCGCGAAACCGCGCTCTTTCAGTTCCACGATCTTGCGCATCAGCGGATGCTGGAGCTGGAACTGCAAATCCTTATTATCTGAAAAGAAATTAGCCATTACTTGGAGTTTTGTTTGTAGTACTTAATCATCTTGGGGATAATCTCGTTGACGTCGCCCGTGATGGCGTAGTCGGCGATCTTGTTGATCGGGGCTTCGGGGTCCGAGTTGATCGAGATCACCATCGACGACTGGTCCATGCCGGCCGTATGCTGAATCTGGCCCGAAATGCCGCAGGCGATGTAGAGTTTCGGACGCACCGTGACACCCGTCTGGCCCACCTGACGCGCATGCTCCGTGAAGCCCGCGTCGACGGCGGCGCGGCTGGCGCCCACTTCGCCGCCCAGCACGTCGGCCAGTTCATGCACCAGCTTGAAGTTCTCCTTCGAGCCCATGCCGTAGCCGCCGGCAACGATAATGCCGGCACCCTTGATGTCGATCTTGCGCTCCTCGATCTGGCGGTCGATGATCTTCACCACGAGGTCCGTATCCTTGACGAATTTCTTCCAGTCGATCGGCTTCACCTCACCGGCGCCCGGTTGGGCGGCGTACTCCTTGCGCATCACGCCCTCGCGGACGGTCGCCATCTGGGGACGGTGGTCGGGGTTGACAATCGTGGCGATGATGTTGCCGCCGAACGCGGGACGGATCTGGTAAAGAAGATCCTTGTACTCCCTGCCCGTCTTGGGGTCCTTGTGGTCGCCGATCTCCAACTGCGTACAGTCGGCCGTGAGGCCGCTGTGCAGCGCCGACGATACGCGGGGTGCGAAGTCGCGGCCCACGGGCGTAGCGCCGAAGAGCGCGATCTGGGGTTTCTCCTGCTCGATCAGCCCGCACAGCACGGCCGTGTGGGGCAGCGTGCGGAACGGGGAAAATAACTGGTCATCGGCAACCCAGACCGTATCAGTTCCGTATTTGGCCAGCTCGACGGCGATGTCCGCGAGTTTGTGGCCCAGCACGACGGCCTCGAGTTTCACCCCGAGGCGGGTAGCCAGTTCCCGGCCTTTGGTCAGCAGTTCGAGACTCACATCGGCGACCTTGCCGCCCTCCGTCTCGATATATACGAATATATTGTTCATCTCCGAAGCGTATTAACCGAGCGTGTGGCTCGCAATAAGTTCAACCATCAGTGAATTGATATCCTCGTCGGCGGCCGTGAAGCGCTTGGCTTCCTTGGCTGCGAAAACCACGTTCTCGATCTTCTTGACCTTCGTGGGCGAACCCGTAAGGCCGAGCTGTTCGGGATCGGGATCGACGTCGGCGGCGGCCCACTCCACGATCTGCAGGTACTCCTTCGCCGCGGCGCGCTGTGCGGCGGGCGATTCGGGAGCCGCAGCGATCTCCGAACCGGCCAAGGCGCCCTTGTACTTCATCACGCGCTTGGCGTTGCGCGGACGGCACTCGGCGGCCGAGGCGTTGACCGTCACGACGGCCGGGATCGGGCACTCGACGACCTCGGTGCCATGCTCCAGACGGCGTTTCACGACCAGCGCGTCCGCCTTGACCTCGACGATCTCCTCGGCATAGGTCACCTGCGGGAGGCCGAGTTTCTCGGCGACCTGCGGACCCACCTGCGCGGTGTCGCCGTCGATGGCCTGACGGCCTGCGAAGATCACGTCGGGGGCGATCTTCCTCATGGCGCACGAAAGGGCGTAGGAGGTGGCCAGCGTATCCGAGCCGGCGAACTCGCGGCCCGAGAGCAGGTAACCGCCGTCAGCGCCGCGGAACATCGCGTCGCGGATGATGTCGGCGGCACGCTGCGGACCCATCGTAAGGATATGGACCGTGGAGCCCTCGACGCGGTCTTTCAGCCGCAGGGCAGCCTCCAGTGCATTGAGGTCCTCGGGATTGAAGATGGCCGGAAGCGCCGCGCGGTTGACCGTCCCTTCGGGAGTCATCGCGTCCTTGCCCACATTGCGGGTATCGGGTACCTGCTTGGCCAAAACAATGATTTTGAGGTTTTTTAGTTGCATATAAGTATGTATATTACAATGTTGTCTGTCTTTTTTCCGTCGGGCGCCGTTATCGCGGCGTTCCGCCGCGTTTATAAATCTACCCCACTCCAAACCCCCGTGGGAGGGGGCTTGTCGCGGCGCAACCGGATTGTCAGCCGGAATACGGACGGAAATTACGCAAAAACGCATCCCGAACCCGCCACGGGCAGGAGGGATGCGAATATCTACCTAACTATGGTTTCGCCGCGGTCGGGTCCCACCGAAATGATCTTCACGGGGACACCCGTCTGGTGTTCGATGAACTCCACATAGCGTTTGAACGCCTCGGGGAACTCCTCGTAGCTGCCGTACTTGCGCAGGTCGCATTTCCAGCCCTCGAACTCGGTGTAGACCGGTTTGAGGTCGCCGTCGATCTCGTAGGGGAATTCCGAGGTGGTGCGGCCGCCGATCTCGTAGGCCGTGGCCACCTTGATCGTGTCGAAATCGTTCATCACATCGGACTTCATCATGATGAGCTGCGTCACGCCGTTAATCATGATCGAGTATTTCAGGGCCACCATGTCCAGCCATCCGCAGCGGCGGCGGCGGCCCGTGACGGCGCCGAACTCGTGGCCGATGTCGCACAGCCGTTCGCCCGTCTCGTCGAACAGTTCCGTGGGGAACGGTCCGCTGCCCACGCGCGTACAATAGGCCTTGAAGATGCCGTATACCTCGCCGATGCGGTTCGGGGCGATGCCCAGCCCGGTGCAGACGCCCGCACAGACCGTATTCGAGGAGGTGACGAACGGATAGGAACCGAAATCCACGTCCAGAAGCGTTCCCTGAGCGCCTTCGGCCAGAATCGACTTGTCCTGCGCGAGGCAGTCGTTGACGAAATATTCGCTGTCGATGATGTGGAAGCGGCGGAGGTATTTCACAGCCTCGAACCACTGCTCCTCCAGCTCGGTGATGTCATATTGATAGTCGAGACTTTTGAGTATCTTCTCGTGACGCGCCTTGGCAGCGGCATAGATCCGCTCGAAATCGGGGCTCAACAGGTCGCCGACACGCATGCCGTTGCGGCTCACCTTGTCCGTATAGGTCGGGCCGATGCCCTTGCCCGTGGTGCCGATCTTGGCACTGCCCTTGGCGGCCTCGTAAGCCGCGTCGAGGATGCGGTGCGTGGGCAGGATCAGGTGGGCTTTCTTCGAAATGCAGAGCTGGCGGGTCAGGTCGTGGCCGCTGGCGGCCAGCGCTTCGGCCTCGTCACGGAAAAGAATGGCATCAATCACCACCCCGTTGCCGATGATATTGGTCTTGCCACCTTGGAAAATGCCCGAAGGTATCGAGCGGAGCACGTATTTCTCGCCGTTGAATTCCAGCGTGTGACCGGCATTGGGACCTCCCTGAAAACGGGCTACCACCTCATAGCGGGGCGTCAGCACGTCCACAACCTTCCCTTTGCCCTCGTCACCCCACTGCAGGCCGAGGATCACGTCAACTTTTTTCATTGTATCCGGTATCTATTTATACTTGCAAAAGACATTTTTTGCATCCAAAGGTACAAATTATTATCCGAAAAGCCCAAGACGTGCAGCGGACTTTTCAACAAATTATAAAGAAATCAGGCAGAAAGGAGGAAAGAAAGCGAAACTCCAGCCGAGCGCAGAACCGGCTGGAGAGTGCTATAACAGACTATCCGCCTCCTAAATCCCGCCTCTTAGGCGGGCGCAGAAGCGGACGAAGAGCGGCAGAACAATGCTTTCATCCCTTAAAACCGGCGCCTTACGCCGGGCGGGCGCAGAACCGGATGGGAGATGCTATGACAGACCGCCCGCCCCCTAAAACCCACCTCTTAGGTGGGTGAGTTCGGTCTGTCCGTCGAAGGAGATACTCTGCGAGGAGCGGCAGTAAACCGTCGTCAGGCCGGGATTGCTGCGCACGTCGGCCTGCAGGTTGGCGTCGCACGAAGCCACGTCGAGCGTCGTGAGGGCGTTCCCCCGGCAGTCGAGCATCAGCAGCGAGGCCGTCGAATGCAGGTCGAGGCGCGGCAGGTCGTTGCCGCTGCAATCCATCCGCACCAGCCCCCGCACCCCGTCGAGGTCGAGCGAGGTGAGTGCATTATCCGAACAGTCGAGTTTTTCAAGATAGGTGCAGGCCGTGAGGTCCAACTGCGTGAGCTCGTTGCCCGAGCAGTCGAGCTCCCGCAGGTTGAAGAACTCCCGGATGTCGGTCAGCGACGCGATGCCCCGCTCCGGGCACGACATGCGCCGGACACGCTGCGCCTCGTAGCGCGAGATGCGCCCGTCGCCGCTCGTGTCGAACTTTTCGAGGCAGTAGGTCTCGAACGCCTTGTCGTAAAATTTGAGGTAGACATGCTTGTTATCCTCGTCGCGGTCGTCCTCCGCAAGGCCGCAGGCCGTGCAGAACAGAAACAGCAGAACGGGGAGGGCGCGCACCATAGGCAGCGTCAGATGCTGACGTCGTCGTCATCGGCACGGTCCGTGTCCGATGCGTCGTCGTCGCCGCCCTGAATGTCGTCGGCACCCTTGATATCGTCGTCGTAATAGTCCTTGTCGTCGTCCTCGTGCGAATTGTCGTCGACCTTCACGTCGACCTTCACCATGTAGGCGATTTCGTCCGTGTCGTAAGGCACGGCGTAGAAGAAGTCGCCGTTGGGTTTGTCGACGCGGATCATGGCGTCGGTGAAGCCCAGCGGGTACTTCGCCTTGACGGCCTCCTGAAGTTCGGGAGTCAGGTTGTGGAAGCTTGTTACGATATGTTTTTTCGCGATATTCTGCTTTGCCATAAACGGAGTGCTTGGAAATTTTCTGCAATTATAAGCAAAATTTGAATATCGCGCCACATCTGCAATTTTTTTTTGCATTTTTTTTGATTTTACACCGTTTTTACCCGTTGTTAAGGACAAAATATGTAACTTTACACACGTCATTTCAGGCAAAGTTCCCCTTTTCAAAGGGGGATTCAGGAGGATTGTCGATATGGAATCGGCGTCATGGACGCCATAATCCGAACCCGGCGGGTTTCATATTGCAATCGCTCGGCAGGGGGGGGGTAGAGAACAGGAAACAAAAATCCGCCGGGTCCGGATTATAATTATGGTACGCGAACGAATTGAGGAGCTGCGCCGTCAGCTCGAACTGCATAATTTCAAATATTACGTCGAGAACGCACCCGAGATTTCGGATTTCGAGTTCGACACGATGATGCGCGAGCTTCAGGAGCTGGAACGCGCGCATCCCGAATTCGAAGACCCCAATTCCCCGTCGGTACGGGTCGGAAGCGACCTCACGGCGGAGTTCCAGACCGTGAAGCACCGCTATGCGATGCTCTCGCTGGGCAACACCTACTCGCTGGACGAACTGCACGAGTTCATCGCCCGCATCGAGCGCGAGGCCGGCCCCACGGACTACGTCTGCGAATTGAAATTCGACGGCACGGCCATCTCGCTCACCTACGAGCACGGACGCCTCCTGCGGGCCGTGACGCGCGGCGACGGCGTGGAGGGCGACGACGTGACGGCCAACGTCCGCACCGTGCGCACGGTTCCCCTGCGCCTGCGGGGCACGGGGTGGCCCGACTATTTCGAGATAAGGGGCGAGATACTGATGCCCTACGCCTCGTTCGACCGCCTCAACGCCGAGCGCGAGGCCAACGGCGAACAGCTCTTCGCCAACCCCCGCAACGCCGCAGCCGGGACGCTCAAACAGCAGTCGTCGGCCGTGGTGGCCAAGCGCGGACTGGACTGCACGCTCTACCAGATGGCGGGCGACGACCTGCCGTTCACGACCCACTGGGAGAGTCTCGAAAAAGCCCGCGAATGGGGTTTCAAGGTCTCGGACGCGGCGCGTATCTGCCGCAACGCGGCGGAGATCGACGCCTTCATCGAGCATTGGGACACGGCGCGGCGCCGCCTGCCCTTCCCGACGGACGGCGTGGTGATCAAAGTCAACGACTTCGCCGTGCGGCGCCAGTTGGGATTCACGGCCAAAGCCCCGAAATGGGCCGTGGCCTATAAATTCAAGGCCGAGCAGGCCCTGACGCGCCTCGACAGCGTGTCGTTCCAGGTGGGACGCACGGGGGCCGTGACGCCCGTGGCCAACCTCGAACCGGTGCTGCTCGCGGGAACCACCGTGCGGCGCGCCACGCTGCACAACGCCGAGCAGATGGCCCAGCTGGACATCCGTCCGGGCGACATGGTCTACGTCGAGAAGGGCGGCGAGATCATCCCGAAGATCATCGGCGTGGACCTCTCGCAGCGTCCCGCCGACAGCCGGCCGTTCGCGTACATCACCGTCTGCCCCGAGTGCGGCACGCCGCTGGTGCGCTACGAGGGCGAAGCGAAGCACTACTGCCCCAATCAGGGCGGATGCCGGCCCCAGATCATCGGCCGCATCATCCACTTCATCCGCCGCAAGGCCCTCGACATCGAGGGGCTGGGCGAGGAGACCGTGGAGCTGCTTTACGAAAACTCGCTGGTGCGCAACGTAGCGGACCTCTACGACCTGCGCGCCGAACAGTTGGCTCCCCTGCCCCGGCTGGGCGAAAAGTCGGCCGACAACATCATCCGTTCGATCGAACGGTCGAAGCAGGTGCCGTTCCAGCGCGTGCTGTTCGGACTGGGCATCCGTTTCGTGGGCGAGACGACGGCCAAGTACCTCGCCGAGCATTTCCGGTCGCTGGACGCCGTGATGCGGGCCACGCGCGAGGAGCTGGTCGAGGCCGACGAGGTGGGCGGACGCATCGCCGACGCCATCATCGAGTATTTCGCCGAGGACGAGAACCTGCAAATCATCCGCCGCCTGCGCGAGGCAGGATTGCAATTCGAAGCCGAGGCGCGCGAACTGGCTTCGGAGAGCCTCGCGGGCAGGACGTTCGTGGTGTCCGGGAAATTCTCGCGCAGCCGCGACGAGATGAAGGAGCTGATCGAACTGCACGGGGGCAAGAACCTCGCGGCGGTGTCGGGCAACGTCGATTACATCGTCGCAGGCGAGAACATGGGCCCGGCGAAGCTGAAGAAGGCCGAGAAACTGGGCGTGAAGATCATCTCCGAGGCGGAATTCTTCGACATGATCGAAGGCGGCGGCCCGGCGGAGAAGGCCGCACAACAGGAATTATTCCAATAGATATAAACAACAAAACGATATAACGATAACAGGAACATTATGCTACGACACAAACTTTCCGGCGTGGGCGCCGCGATGATCACCCCCTTCACGGCCGACGGCCGCGTCGACTACAAGGCGCTGGCCCGCATGATCGACTATGTGATCGAAGGCGGCGTGGACTACATCGTCGCCTTGGGCACCACGGCCGAGACCCCGACCCTCTATATGCCCGAGCGGGCCGTGATCGCCATGTTCATCACCAACCACATCGCCGGCCGCGTGCCGCTGGTGATGGGCTGCGGCGGCAACTCCACCTCGGAGGTGCTGGACCAGTTGCGCGAATTCGACCTGCGCGGCGCCGACGCCATCCTCAGCGTGACGCCCTATTACAACAAGCCGTCGCAAGAGGGGCTGTACCAGCATTTCCGCACCGTCTCGGAGCATTCGCCCCTGCCGGTGATCCTCTACAACATCCCGGGCCGCACGGGCGTCAACATGACCGCCGAAACCACGCTGCGCATTGCCCGCGACTTCAAGAACATCATCGGCGTCAAGGAGGCTTCGGGCGACATCGATCAGATGCAGCGCATCCTCGACAACCGTCCCGAGGGCTTCCTCGTGCTGTCGGGCGACGACGGCATCACCATTCCCCTGATGCGGCGCGGCGGCGACGGGGTGATCTCGGTGGTGGCCAACGCATTCCCCGAGTGCTTCATGCGCTGCGTGAACCACGCCAAGGCGGGCGATTTCGACACCGCCGAACGCGAGTACGCCCAACTGGACGAGGTGGTCAAAGCCTTGTTCGAAGAGGGCAATCCCGTAGGCGTAAAATGCGCCCTGTCGGTGATGGGACGCATCGGCGACACGATGCGCCTGCCGCTCGTCGCCGGGTCGGCGGCGCTGCGCGCGAAGTTCAAAGAATTGATCGCCAAATACGATTTGCGCTAAATCCGCGTTCGTACCAGAAACGACCGATATGAAACGATTGCTGCTTCTGCTGCTCCTGATCCCGGCGCTGGCCGCCGCCAAAGTCCCCGACGAGGATAACATCATCGACCGGACGATGGACTCGGAGTCGCCCTTTTACTACCCGGCGCTGATGCTGCGTTACAACGCGGGCGACGCGACGCTGACCGACGAGGATTACCACTACCTCTACTACGGGTACGCCTATCAGGACGACTACAAGCCGCTGGCCACGAATCCCGACCTCGACAAGATGCTGATGCTGGTTTCGGTCCTCGACCCCGAGAACCCTGATGTGGCGACGCTGGAGTCGATGATCTCGACGGGTACCGACGCCCTGAAGCGCAATCCGTTCAGTCCCAAAATCCTCAACCTGATGTCGTTCGCCTACGGAGGGCTGGGCGACAAGATGCGTGAGAAAGCCTACTCGGACCGCATGAACGGCGTGATCCGCGCAATCCTCGACTCGGGCGACGGATTCACGCAGAAAACCCCGCGCCATGTGCTGATGTTCGACCATGCGCTCGACGTGCTGGCCGCCGAAGGGCTCTCCTACGGCAAGGCGCGCATCATCAGCCGCACGGTGGAGTTCGTACCCCTGACGGTCCCCTACGTCGTCGAGGGGAAGAAACGCAAGGGATTCTATTTCGACTTCGGCCGCGTCTACTGGAACAAGCCCGAGGGCTACACCTACAAGCGCGACCGCACATGGCAGTTCAACAACCTCAAACCCCGCACCTATAAATGATGCGCCTGTTTCGGCATACGCTCTGCCTGCTCCTACTGGCGACGCTCGCGGCCTGCTCCGACAAGGAGCCGGGATACGATCCGCCCGCCACGGCCGACCGGACCCTTCTGCTCTATATGCCGGGCCAGAGTTTGTTCACTTATTACAAAAACAACATCCAAGGTATCCACACGGCCGTGACCGACCGGGCATTGGGCAACGGGCGCATGCTGGTATGCTGGCAGCCCGAAAAGCAGACATCGGCCGTGATGCTGGAAATCTATTACGACAGGAACAAGCGGAGCAGCCAAACGAAGACACTCAAGACCTACGACGATTTCAACGCCGGAGACCCCGCAAAGGTACGGCAGTTGTTAGCAGATGCCGCGCAACTGGCCCCGGCCCGGAGTTACGGTCTTATCATCGGCTGCCACGGCAAGGCATGGGTGCCCGCGAGCAGCGGCGCAATTCCCCGTTCGTTGTCGCTCAACACGGCTGAAGACGATGTGTGGAAGCGGGTTCCCGGCGCCAAAATGACCCGTTCGTTCGGCGATCTGGGCTACGAGCTGGACATCACGGAACTGGCCGCAGCGCTCGAAGCGCTGTCGTTCCGCTTCGACTACCTGATCTTCGACGACTGCTTCATGGCCAATATCGAGACGCTCTACGACCTGCGCCATGCGCTGGACTACATCGTGGCCTCACCCTGCGAGGTCATGGGCGACGGATTCCCCTATGAGCGGATTATCCCCCACCTGTTCGAAGCGAACGGAGTGCTGAGCGGGCTGGAAAAATCCTGCTGGGAGTTCTGGAACCTCTATGAGAACGAATGGCAGAATACCGTAGGACAGGAGCAGTCGGGGTGCATTTCGCTTGCCGTCACATCGGAACTCGATGCACTGGCTGCGGAGATGCGCCGCGTCACCGAAAGCAGTAAAAAGGAGTTCGACATCGATGAACTCCAATATTACAAAGGCGGGAAAACGAAGTTATTCTACGATCTGGAGCACTACGTCACGCTTAGTTGCGGCGATCTGGGTGTCGTGGATGATTTCAAGGCACAGATGGAACGGGCATTCCCGTCCTCCTGCCGGCACCACACGGCCTCTTTCTATTCGGACTTCGGCGGCGGAAACCATTCCGTAAACTATTATTCGGGCGTCTCGGTCAGCGAACCGGAACCGTCCCAGACATTCACCAAGGCCAACCAAGCGACAAACTGGTATCGGGACACGCATTAGACGTCCGGTCGAAATTCGAATTCCGATTTTAGAGGAGGAGATTTCGTCCTAACGAAGTAAGCCCCGGATGGGGCATACTGACGTATGTTCCATTCGGGGCGAACAAGGCAGGGCGAAAGATGCCCTATAAAATCGGAATTACTCGTATTGGCCGGACTTCAGACGCTCCACCTCCTCGCGTGCCAGGAACCGCCAGGCTCCGCGCTTGAGGTTCTTCTTCGTCAGACCCGCGTAGTAAACGCGGTCGAGCTTGGTCACGGTGTAACCCAGAAACTCGAAGATGCGGCGCACGATGCGGTTGCGGCCCGAGTGGATCTCAATGCCCACCTCCTGCTTGTTCTCTTTGACATAGGAAATCTCGTCGGCGAAAATCTCACCGTCCTCGAGCGTAATACCCTCGGCGATACGATCCATGTCGGCGCGCGTCAAGGGCTTGTCGAGCGTCACCTGATAAATCTTCTTCTTCTGGTACGAGGGGTGCGTGAGCTGCTTCGTGAGGTCGCCGTCATTGGTGAACAGCAGCAGTCCGAGGCTGTTCTTGTCCAGACGCCCCACGGGGTAGATGCGCTCCGTGCAGGCTCCCTGCACCAGCTCCATCACCGTCTTTCCGGCGTGCGGATCGTCCAGCGAAGTGACATAGCCCTTGGGCTTGTTCAGCACCAGATAAACCTTCTTCTCGCCCTGCACGCGGCTGTCGTTGAACTTCACCTCGTCGGTGGGCATCACCTTGGTTCCCAGCACGGTCACGACCTGCCCGTTGACCGATACGAGGCCCGCCGTGATGAAATCGTCGGCCTCGCGGCGCGAACAGATGCCCGACTGGGCAAGGAAACGGTTCAGGCGAATCTCGCCCGTCTGTTTCGCCGGATCGTATTTCGGATAGGAAGCCGGTTTGTCGTCCTGCTTGCGGAACCCGCCGGGCTTATAGGGTTTGTCAGTGAACTTGCGGTCGGAAAATTTCTTGTCCCCGAACTTCTTGGGACCGAATTTCTTCTCCCCGTAGGCGGGTTTGTCTCCGTAACGCGGCTTCTCGCCGAACGGACGGCGCGGGCGGTCGCCCTCCTCGCGGCGGGGACGGTCGTTATCATCGAAATTACGGCGGGGACGGTCACCGTTATCATCAAAGTTGCGGCGCGGACGCTCGTTGTCATCGAAATTGCGGCGCGGACGGTCGCTGTTATCGTAACGGGGCTTATCGCCGAACGTGCGGGGTTTGTCACCGAATGTACGGTGGGGCTTGTCTCCGTCGAATGAACGGCGCGGACGGTCGCCCTCCTCACGGCGGGGGCGTTCGAAGGCCGGACGGTTGTCGGCCGTGAAATGCGGGTTGTACGAAGCCCGGCGTTCGGGCTGGTGGTCATGGGACGGCTGCTCCGAATCGGCAGCATCTCGCTGCAAACGCGGGCGACGCTCGACACGCTCCGCCGTAGCAACTACGGTGCGCTTGCGCTTGTCGCGTCCGAAGCGTTCGAGCACCGGGGTCGAGTCGTTTTTGGGATCTTTCATCGTTTCTGTTCTACTAATAAAGTGTCGGGGGCAAAGATAGTGCAAGTTTCGGGGATAACAACACATTGCGTGCCCGAATTAAAGATAAAAGCGAAGCCGGACTGCAAATTTGCCACTTTTACCTTATCTTTGCATCCGCTATGACCATGAACCGCGAAATACTGCGCATTGCGCTCCCCAATATCGTCTCGAACATCACCGTACCCCTGATGGGCATCGTCTCGACGGCCATCGCGGGGCACTGGGGCGCCGACTCCGCGGCCACGATCGGTGCGCTGGCCATCGGCGTGTCGATCTTCAACTTCATCTACTGGAACTGCTCGTTCGTCCGCATGGGCACCAGCGGGCTCACGGCACAGGCGTTCGGCGCCGGCAACTTCCGCGAATGCACCAACATGCTGGTCCGCGCGCTGTCGGTGTCGGCCGTGATGGGCGTGCTGATGATCCTCGTGCAATATCCGCTGGGCGAACTGGCGCTGTGGGCCATGAACGGCAGCCAGATGACCCGCGATTACTTCTACGCCCGCATCTGGGCCGTACCTGCGGGCATCATCCTCTTCGGTTTCAACGGCTGGTTCACGGGAATGCAGAACGCCGTCTTCCCGATGCTGACGGCCATCACGGTCAACGTCGTGCACATCCTTTGCAGCCTGTGGTTCGCATTCGGGATGGACATGGGCATCGTGGGCATCGCCTACGCCTCGGTGATCGCCCAATGGACGGGCGTGGGGCTCTCGACGCTGCTGCTCATGGCCAAATACCGGCCGCTGCTCACCGCCGTCGACTGGTCCGAGGTGCTGGACTTCAAACCCCTGAAAACCTTCTTCGTCATCAACCGCGACATCATCCTCCGCACGTTCTGCATCGTAGCCGTCTATACGTTCTTCACTGGGGCCTCGGCTCGCATGGGCGATCCCGCGCTGCTGGCCGTGAACACCCTGCTGCTGCAGTTGTTCACGCTCTTCTCCTACATGAACGACGGCTTCGCCTACGCCGCCGAAGCGCTCACGGGCCGCTTCATCGGGGCCCGCGACGGCATATCGCTGCGCGACTGCCTGCGAAAGTGCATCTTCTGGGGAACGATGGTGTCGGTGGTCTTCGTGGGTATCTACCTCATCTGGTGGCGCGATCTGGTGGGCGTGTTCATCGACTCCTCGGCGCCCAACGCCGGGCTGATCGAGGAGCTGGCGGGGCGTTACATCGTCTGGATCATCCTCATCCCCATCGCCTCGGCCATGCCCTTCATCATGGACGGCATCATGGTCGGAGCCACCGAAACGCGCGTCATGCGCGACTCGATGTTCTGGTCCACGGCGGCCTACTTCGCCATCTACTACGCCTGCTACCCGCTGATCGGCAACAACGCCCTTTGGCTGGCCTTCACGCTCTACATGTTCCTGCGCGGGGTGATCCAGTATTTCATGACCCGCCGCCTCAAGACCATTCTCGACAAGGTCGCCGCCTGACCCGACTGAAAGACCCCTCGGAATCCCGAAGGGCGTTTCAGTCATTGCACTGCAACGTACGCTGCAAAATAGTCATCATAGAATTTCATGATCTCAGGCATGAAACTCTCCAGTGTAGGGTATTTGTCCCGGTTGCTTTCATAACGGACCAACCAGTCGCTCAGTTCCTTCGTGAAGAACACACCTTGCGATCGGTCCCAACCGACCAAAGCTGCCGGATAAGTGCCTTTCTGCTCGAAATACCGGATCGTACAAGCCCTTACCAAAGCTTCGTACAGAATATTTTCCCAACCGCCTCCCAGTTTGTCGGGACATCCTCGTTCTTCGGCCATCGTCCGATAAGCCGGAGCATATTTTACCAATTCGCCTATATATGGAGCCATCAACGGATTGCAATACGAATGGCTGAACTCGTGCACCAACAGCCAATCATAATATCCCGGAGGATAGGCCGGCATTCCCTCATCGTCCGTCCGCCACGAACCGACGACACAATACAAATCCTGCCGGTCATTGTCGTGGTAAGTCGTCTTCAACCCATAGTTGTGATACCCGGTGCATAACCCGAGTACGATATTGAAACGCTTCGGCGCCCCGAAACCAAAATAAGCGTCGAACCACGAAGGATCGACAGTCGTCTCCAGACACGTCTCCATCCGGGCGACAGCCTCGTCGTAGAACTCCCGGGAATCCCGGCAAAACTCCCGAAATTTAGCCTTTCGGTAAAAATCGTTCAGTTTGTTGAAGAATTTGCGGGAATTGACGATCTGCCACCGTGGGTCCACATTGGCCGTTTGCACATTCGGTATCCATGCGATTTTGCCTTTCGGCGAGATTTCCAGTTGCAGGGCCAGCGACACGGGAGCGTTCCAGCCGATATTGCAGTATTTCCGATATGCCGGAACCAACCGCCGAATCAGTTTATGGTCAGCATACCGGGTAAAATGTGCATCAATGCGCTTTTTGTAAGCTTCAGGAATATGGGAATACTCCTCATTGCCACCCAGATAAAAAGCGATGCTCAACAACTCCACCCGCTCGTCGACCGCAACGCCATAAGACTGAGAATAAACCCGTCCCACCGCAAAGAGCGCCAACAGAAGCCAACCAATTTTTTTACCCATATTTGGAGTGTTCATAAACAAATATAGGCATAATTAATCGATAAAGCAAGTTCAAATACCGAATTCTGTCGACTATTCCGTTACCCGGAACCAGTCGATATCCAGCCAGCCGCCGTCGTTCTTCCGGAGCTCCGCCGTGGCGAAACAGCCCACTTTGGTGCCGATCCAGCAGCCTTAAGAGAAAGCTTACGCGGGAATCAGCGCCGCAAGTATCGCAAGGCAGTTTTTCATAGCTCTTCGAGTAATTCGTACGAAAGTCTGCCGAGCGGCTCCCAGTCGTCGCGGAACTGTTCGGAGCCGGTCTTTTTGGCAAAAATCCGCTGAATGGTGTATGCCGTCACTTCGTCGTCGGTCAGCTCCCGCGACCACGCCACGCGCCCCGAACGGTCGGCGCCGGGACCCCCGCAGCGCCATTCGGCATAGTACACGTCGCCCTTGCGCGCCGCGTCGTGCCAGTCGCGCCACCCCTCGGAACGGATCGCCGCCGGAAATTCGCACTCCAGCCACACGGTGCGGGCCGTGGATTTCCACGGACGCCCGAGGTAAACCCGCGTCACCCCTTCGGCCGCCGTCACACGGCAGCAGGAGAAGACGAATCCGTATTCGTTGCGCTCGGTGGTCGAGGCCGCCGTGATGAAACTGTCGGCCTTGCAATGAATCGTCGAACACTCGAACAGCACGATCGAAGGGCCGAAGATGAAATCGGTGGTTCCCTCGATATGGCAATTCTCGACATGCACGCGCGAAACGTAGCCGCGGGCAAAAAAGGTGTCCTGATCGCCGATGAGCGCACAATGATACAGATGGATGCGGTCGCCGCGGGTTTCGAGCGCCACGGCCTGCCCTACCCTTCCGGCATCGTTCTCGATGGTCAGGCAATCCAGATAGACCTCGTCGGCCCGGACAGACATCGTATAGCTGTCGTAGGTGGTCAGCTCGCGGCCATCGACGACTTTGCCGGCATAGTCGTCCCAGACGATGCGGGTTTCAGCCATTTCATCGCCCAGAATCCGGACCTTGTCCTTGTAGACATCGAGCGTCACCTTCTCGCGATAGACACCGGGCATGATCCGCACCGTGCGCCACTCCGACGGTTTCGAAGGCAGGGCGTCGAAGCATTCCTGAATGGTCCGGAAATCCCCGCCGCCGTTGCAGTCGACGGTATAAACCGTCTCTGCCGAAGCCCAAAGGCCCCGGCAGAGCAGGATCGTCAGTATCCCAAAGCGCAGCATGGCGCCGTTATAAGGTTACGCCCGTCTTGAAGATGGCGATCTCCTTGAAACCGGTCTTTTCGTGCTTGAGGTGTTCGCCGTCGGCCGTGGCCATCACCTTGTCGATGAAGCGGTCCAGCACCGCCTGCGGCTCCTCGTCCTCGACCATCGTTCCGGCGTTGAAGTCGATCCAGTTGGCCTTGAATTCCGAGAGCTGGGTGTTGGTCGAAATCTTCATCGTCGGCACGAAAGCCCCGAACGGCGTACCGCGGCCCGTGGTGAACAGCACCATCTGACAGCCCGACAAGGCCAGCGCCGAGGCAGCCACAAGGTCGTTGCCCGGGGCCTGCAACAGATTGAGTCCCTGCCGGGTAATGGGCTGGGCATAGTTCAGCACATCGACGACGGGCTGTGCCCCGCCCTTCTGCACGCATCCCAACGACTTCTCTTCGAGCGTCGTGATGCCGCCTTTCTTGTTGCCCGGCGAGGGGTTCTCGTAGATCGGCTGGTCGAATTTGCGGAAATAATGCTTGAAATCGTTAATCAGGCAGACCGTCTCGTCGAAAATCCGGCGGTCCGTGGCCCGGTCCATCAGGATCGTCTCGGCGCCGAACATCTCGGGAACCTCCGTCAGCACGGTGGTCCCGCCCTGCGCGATCAGCCAGTCGGAGAACAGGCCCACCAGCGGATTGGCCGTGATGCCCGAAAAACCGTCCGAACCGCCGCACTTCAAGCCCACCTTGAGGTAGGAAAGCGGAAGCGGCTGACGCTTGTCGCTTTTAGTCTTTTCAACCAGTTCGCGGCAGATTTCGAATCCCGCCTCGATCTCGTCCTCGACCTCCTGCGCGATGAGGAACTTCACCCGTTCGTCGTCCCACTCGCCGATCACCTCCTTCAGCGCCGACACCTGATTGTTCTCGCACCCGAGGCCCAGCACCAGCACGGCGCCCGCATTGGGATGCTTCACCAGCGCGGCCAGCGCCCGCTGCGTATTGGCATGGTCGTCACCCAACTGTGAACAGCCGTAGTTGTGGGTGTAGACCCGCACATCGTCCAAGTGCGAACAGTCGCACTCGCGCTTCACGCGCTCGACGATGGCCTGCGCCTGCCCGTTGACACACCCCACCGAGGGCACGATCCATAACTCGTTGCGGATGCCCATCGTATCGTTGCGGCGCAGGTACCCCATCACCCGCACGTCGCGCTTCGGACACTCAATGTCGTAGACCTTGGGAGTATAGGTGTATTCGAGGTCGTCGCGGAGGTTCGTTTTCAGGTTGTGGGAGTGAATCCACCCGCCCTGCGGAACGTCTTCCGTAGCGTGGCCGATGGGATAGCCGTATTTCACGACGTTCTCGCCCGCGGCGATGTCGCGCAGGGCGAATTTGTGCCCCCGGGCGATGTCGTCCCGGAGCGTCACGCCGACACCGCCGACATCGACCCGCTCGCCTTTCGGAAGGTCTGCGAGTGCCACGGCGACATTGTCCGCGGCATTGATTTTCAGGAATCGTTTCATGGTCTGTTCAATCAATAAAGTGAGAGCGACGGACCGGACCGGAAATACCCCGGCCGGCCATCGCCCTTAAACCCGCTTTTCAGGCGAGGAATTTCTCAAGGGCACCTTTCATGCCCAGTGCCTCCATATCGCGGACATAGCCCGCAACGGCCGGGATGAATCCCGGAACCTCCGAAAAATCGACGGTGAAGATACCGCTCTCTTTCACGATTTTCGTGACGGTGGCGTCGATGTCGGCCGAATCCCAGTTCGCGCGGATGTACTCCACGAACTCCTTCGTATCGTCGGGTTCGAAGCCGCTCTTGGGGCTGTAAAGGGTCAGCAGCGCCGCAAAGGTGAAGCACTCATGTGCGGCGATGCGCTGCGCCTTGAACCAGTTGTCCCGGACGGTCGGATAGTTGCGCGCCTCCCACTTCGACAGCGAGTTGAGCGAAATGGACTTCAGCAGGTGTTTGATGAAGGGGTTGTAGAAACGCTCCAGAATCCCGGCGGCGAACTCTTTCAGCTCGGCCTGATCCTCCTCGATCATCGGAATCACCTCCTCGGCGACCATGTCGTTGATGAACTTTTCAATCGCGGGGGTGTCGAAAGCGTCCATCACCGTCTCGCAGCCCATTTGCAGGGCGATGGGCACCATACCCGTGTGCGAACCGTTCAGGATGCGGACCTTTTTGTCGCGGAACTGTTTGATCGACGGCATGAAGATTACATGCAGCCCCGCCTTGTCCAGCGGCAACTCCTTCATCACCTCCTTGTAGCCCGGACCGCCGATAGCCCACAGGTGGTACAGCTCGGCCTTCACCACGAGGTTGTCGTCATAGCCGATCTCCTCCTTGATTTCGCCGATCTGCTCGCGCGGGAATCCCGGCACGATGCGGTCCACGAGCGTGTCGCAGAAGTGACAGTTCCGCTCGACCCAGTCGATGAACTCCTGCCCGAGTTTGTGGTACTCGGCGTGTTTGATGACGTACTCGTGCAGCGTCGATCCGTTGTTCTCGATCAGTTCGCAGCAGATGATGCACAGGCCCTTCGTCGGGTCGCCGTTGAAATGCTTGAAACGCTTGTAGAGCAGCGCCGTCATCTTCGCGGGGTACGACTTCGGCGGACAGGCCGTCAGGTCGTCGCCCTCCTCGTAGCGGATGCCCGCCTCGGTCGTGTTCGAAATGGTGATCTTCAGCTCCGGCGAGAGGAAATAGCGCTCGTAAGTCGCATAGTCCACATAGGGATTGAACGAATCCATGACGCTCTTCACCAGCCGCACGTCCTTCTTGGGCTGCTTGTTCTCGATACCCTCCAGATAGACGTGATACATGTTGTCCTGCTTGTGCATCAGGTCGATCATCCCCAGCACCTTGTGTTCCGGGTCGAGGATCGGCTGGCATACGGCCACTCCGGCGTCCATGACGCCCTTCTCGTTGGCGATGTCGATCTGCCAGTCCACGAAGGCCCTCAGGAAGTTGCCTTCGCCGAACTGCAGGATGCGGACGGGGCGGCCGACCTTTTCGACGGTCGACTTGTTCAGTTGCTTAATCATTGTATGTCAGGTTTTTAAATTATTCCAATACGATAGGCTTGTATTTCGGAACCAGCGCCTTCATCACGATCCAGCCGACGAGATAAGCCACGGCGCAGATGCAGAAGACGACGAAATATCCGGCCGGTTTTCCCTCGAAACCCATGTAAGTCATGTTGGTCTCCTCGGCGTGTACGAACAGCCATCCGGCGAACCATTGCAGGATCATCGAACCCACACCTCCGGCCATGCCGCCGATACCGGTCACGGTAGCGATCGCCGACTTGGGGAACATGTCGCCCACGGTCGAGAAGATGTTGGCCGACCACGACTGGTGCGCCGCACCGCCGATACCGATCAGGATAATCGGGAACCACGGCGAAATGGTGCCCATGGGCTGTGCCAGCAGCACCAGCAGCGGGAAGAATGCGAAGATCAGCATGGCGCGCATGCGTGCCGCATAGGGGTTCAGACCCGTCTTGTTGATGATGATGGTCGGGAGTTTTCCGCCGTAGATCGAGAGCATCGTGATGGCGTAGAGCGTGAAGATCAGCGCCACGCCCAGCCCTTCGGACATCTTGATCCCGAACTGCGAATTGAGGTACGAGGGGGTCCAGAAGAGGAAGAACCACCACACGCCGTCGGTCATGAACTTACCGAAGGCGAAAGCCCAAGTCTGCTTGAACGAGAGCGTCTTCCAGAACGACATCTTGGGGCAATCCTCCTCTTTCTGCTCCTTGGCGACGGCTCCGTTGATAAGCTCGTGCTTGTCCTGCTCGATGTACTCCAGCTCGGCGGCGTTCACCTTCGGGTGATCCGACGGCTTCTTGTACATGAAGACCCAGAAACCCATCCAGATAAAGCCTAAGGCGCCGATCACGATGAAGGCCATCTCCCAGCCCCAAGCCTTTGCCAGCAGCGGAATGGTCAGCGGGGCGAACAGCGCGCCGATCGAAGCGCCGGCGTTGAAGATCGAGGTGGCATAGGCGCGGTCCTTCTTGGGGAAGTACTCGGCGGTCACCTTGATGGCTGCGGGGAAGTTGCCCGCCTCACCCAAGGCGAGGATGCAGCGCGCGGCGATGAAGAAATACATGCTGACCATGGCGATGGTCGCTGCCATGGCCGATCCGGCCTCGACGGCGCGCAGCGCGGCGGCATTGGGAAGTCCCACCCAAGCCTCGGTGGCTATGCCGCAGAGAGCGTGCATACAGGCGCCCACCGACCAGACGCCGATGGCCCACAGGTAACCTTTCTTGGTCCCCATCCAGTCGATGAAACGACCTGCGAAGAGCATGCAGACGGCGTAGACGATCGAGAAGATCGAAGTGATAAGTCCGTAGTGGTACTCGTTCCAGTGGAATTCGGGTTTGATAAACTCGTCCCATGTCAGCGAGAGCACCTGACGGTCGAGGTAATTAACGGTCGTTGCGAAGAAGAGCATCGCACAGATGACCCAGCGATACTGCGTCATCTTCCCAGCGAGAGTCGATTTGTTGTTTGTCATTATGGGATTTAATTAAGTAGTGTTCGGGGGTTGGTGAGCCGCATGAACGGCATCCGGCGGCGGATCGGGGCCGCCGCCGGACGACCGAACTTACGGAATATCGGCATCTAACGCACCTTGGCGATTACGTCCAGCGCGAAACGGCATTTTTCGGAGATGGCTTTCCAGTCTTTCGACGCGATCACCTCCTTGGGGAAGAGCTGCGAGCCCATGCCCACGCAGAAAACACCGGCTTTGAACCATGCCGTGAGGTTTTCCTCGGTGGGCTCCACAGCTCCGGTGGCCATGATGTTCGACCACGGCAGCGGCGCTTTGACGTTCTTGACGAACGACGGGCCGCCCACGTTGCCCGCGGGGAACACCTTCGTCAGATCGCAGCCCAACTCCTGTGCGAAACCGATCTCGGTGACCGATCCGCAGCCGGGGGTGTAGGGAACCAGATGACGGTTGCAGACCTTAGCGACCTCGGCGTTCAGGTAGGGACCCACGACGAAATTGGCCCCGTACTGGATGTAAAGCGCCGCGGTCGGGGCATCGACGATCGTACCGACGCCCAGCACCATTTCGGGGCACTCTTTGGCAGCGAACTTAATGACCTCGACGAATACCTCCGAAGCGAAATCGCCGCGGTTGGTGAACTCGAAAGCGCGCACGCCGCCCTCGTAGCAGGCTTTCACGACCTGCTTGGCGATCTCGGCGTCAGCGTGATAGAAAACGGGAACCATACCGGTCTTACCGATGGCTTCCAGAACTTGCATTTTTGAAAAACGTGCCATTATCTTATTGCATTTTAATTACCAATCAAATCCATTTTGTCGTCAGGGCGAGACGGATTTCGGTTTTCGCGCCGCAGGACACGGATGGGACATAATAGCCTATTTCCTATTCGGGGCCTGCAAGGGAAGGCCGAAAGGCGTCCGCCCTCACGGCAAAATCAGCGCTGGACGCGGCCGCTGGCGTTACCTCCTGCCAACGATTCCACCTCTTCGGCCGAAACGAGGTTGAAGTCACCGTTGATGGTGTGTTTCAGGGCCGATGCCGCAACGGCGAACTCAAGGGCCTCGCCCTGCGTCGGCTTGGTCAGCAGGCCGTGGATCACGCCGCCCGAGAACGAGTCGCCGCCGCCCACGCGGTCGATGATCGGGTTGATGTCGTAACGCTTCGACTCGTAGAACTCCTTGCCGTTGTAAATCATGGCTTTCCAGCCGTTGTGCGTCGCCGAGAACGACTCGCGCAGCGTCGAGATCACATACTTGAACCCGAACGTCTCGGCCATCTGGCGGAAAATGCCCTTGTAGCCCTCGGCATTGGTCTCGCCGCCCTCGACATCGGCGTCGGGCTTGAACCCGAGGCACAGCTCGGCGTCCTCCTCGTTGCCGATGCAGACATCGACATACTGCATCAGGGGCTTCATGATCGACTGGGCCTTCTCCTTGGTCCAGAGCTTCTTGCGGAAGTTCAGGTCTACCGACACCGTCACGCCGTGACGCTTGGCGGCCTCGCAGGCCAACTTCGTCAGCTCGGCAGCCTTGTCCGAGATCGCAGGCGTAATGCCCGACCAATGGAACCACTGGGCGCCCTCCATGATGGCGTCGAAATCGAAATCAGCGGCGTCGGCCTCGGCGATCGACGAGTGCGCACGGTCATAGATCACCTTCGAGGGACGCATCGAAGCGCCGGTCTCGAGGTAATAGATGCCCACGCGGTCGCCGCCGCGGGCTATGAAATCGGTCCGGACGCCGTACTTGCGCAGCGCGTTGACCGCCGACTGGCCGATCTCGTGCTTCGGGAGCTTCGAGACGAAATAGGCTTCGTGGCCGTAGTTGGCGCACGAAACGGCCACGTTGGCCTCGCCGCCGCCGTAAACGACGTCGAACGAATCGGACTGAACGAAACGCGTATTGCCGGGCGTCGAAAGACGCAGCATGATTTCACCTAATGTTACGATTTTCATGGTTCTATTGCGTGTTAAAATTTGAAGAAATTCTTAGCATTCTTGTAGCAGATGCCCTCGATGATCTCCCGTCCGATGAAGTCGATCTCCGAGGCGGGCAGCAGGCCGTTCTCGATGTCGTTGCCCACCAAGTTGCACAGCGTGCGGCGGAAATACTCGTGGCGCGGGTACGAGAGGAACGACCGCGAGTCGGTCAGCATGCCGACGAAACGGCTCAGCAGGCCCAGCGTCGAGAGGGCGTTCATCTGCTTCTCCATGCCGTCCTTCTGGTCGAGGAACCACCATCCCGAACCGAACTGGATCTTCCCGGCACCGTAACGGCCGTCCTGAAAGTTACCGATCATCGTGGCGACGAGCTCGTTGTCGCGGGGATTGAGGTTGTAAATAATGGTCTTGGTGAGTTTGTCTTCGCGGTCGAGCATGTCGAAGAATTTGGCCATCGACTTGCCGACCGTGAAGTCGCCGATCGAATCGAAGCCCGTATCGGCACCCAACTGCTTGAACATGCGGCTGTTGTTGTTGCGGATGGCGCCGTAGTGGAACTGCTGCGTCCAGCCCGTCTCCCAGTCCATGACGGCGAATTCGACCATCATGGCGGTCTTGTACTTGAGCACCTCGGCGCGGGTCAGCGCCTGACCGCCGTATACCTTATTAAAGATGGCGTCGATCTCGCTCTGGGTGTAATCCTCGGCGTAGAACTCCTCGATGCCGTGGTCCGAAAGGCGGCATCCCGCCGACTCGAAGAACTTGTGACGCACGCGCAGGGCGTCGATCACGTCGGCGAATTTCGAGATCGCAACGCCCGAAACCTCCGAAAGACGGTCGATGTAGGCGCGGAAATCGGCCGGGGACTCCACGGCCATCGCCTTGTCGGGACGCCATGTGGGGAGCATCTTGGTCGCAAAACCGTCCTCACGGACCTTAATATGGTGTTCGAGCGAGTCGATCGGGTCGTCCGTCGTGCAGACCACCTCGACATTATAGTGCTGCATCAGACCGCGGGCATGGAACTCGGGCGTCTGGAGCAAGGCCGTACAGTGGTCGTAAATCTCGCGGGCCGTCGAGGGGTTCAGCAGCTCCGTCACGCCGAAAGCGGTCTTCAGTTCGAGGTGCGTCCAGTGGTAGAGCGGGTTGCGCATCGTATAGGGCACCGTCTCGGCCCATTTCTCGAACTTCTCCCAGTCGGAGGTATCCTTGCCCGTGCAGTACTTCTCATCGACGCCGTTGGTACGCATGGCGCGCCACTTGTAGTGGTCACCCTCGAGCCATACCTTCGACAGGTTGTCGAAACGATGGTCCTCGGCGACATACGCGGGAATCAGGTGGCAATGATAGTCGATGATCGGCATCTTGGCCGCATGGTCGTGGTAAAGGCGCTCGGCCGTGGGGGTCTGCAACAGGAAGTTGTCGTCGTTAAACTGTTTCATGTTCTATACTATTCCGGTTTAAAATTTGCTCGTTTCGGGCGGGGCTTTGCAAAGCGCCCTTTTCACAACGTAAAATTACGAACTTTCCGTCACTCCCGATACGAAAAATTGCCAAATAAAGTAGATTATTTGCCAATTTGGTTGACCAATATACGGAAAAATCGTAAATTTGCCTAAAATACAACGAAAAATCTTTAAACATACCGATGATGAAAAACATGATTCTTGGGATTGCAGCCGCGCTGACGGCCGCCTGCACCCCCGGCCTGAAGGTCGATGTCGCCAACACGACCCAGATCGAACGCGACGACGAAACCGTCGAGATCGCTTGGTCCGAGGTGACCGCACTCGAGGGCGTGACCCCGGAGAACGTCGTCGTCCTGAACGACGACAACGAGCAGATTCCCTCGCAGGTGCTTTTCCGCGGCACGGCGGAGCCTCAGGCGCTGATCTTCCAGACCGACGCCGACCCGATGGAGACCAAGCGTTTCAGGATCGCCACGGGCGTGCGTGAGAACTACCCTGCCGAGGCATTCGGCCGCGCGGTTCCCGAGCGTTACGACGACTATGCGTGGGAGAACAACAAGGTGGCCTACCGTCTCTACGGCCCCGCGCTGGAAACCTCGCCCGAGAAACTCGTCACCCCGGGCATCGACGTGTGGGTGAAGTGCACCGACAAGCTGGTGATCGACGAGTGGTACGCCCGCGGCAACTACCACCACAACTACGGCGACGGCATGGACTGCTACAAGGTGGGCGTGACGCTCGGTTCGGGGGCTTCGCTGCCGTTCGCGGGCGGCAAGTTCTGGATGATGGGCCATAACTACACCACGGCCCGGACGCTGGACAACGGCCCGATCCGCACCACCGTCGAACTGACCTACGCGCCGTTCGACGTCGACGGCACCCCCGTGTCGCTCACCAAGACCATCTCGCTCGACGCCAACCAGCGTTTCAACCGCATGGACAACGTC
Organism: Alistipes provencensis; assembly: GCF_900083545.1. Lineage (NCBI taxonomy): Bacteria > Pseudomonadati > Bacteroidota > Bacteroidia > Bacteroidales > Rikenellaceae > Alistipes > Alistipes provencensis. The sequence continues at coordinate 3,521,536 of NZ_LT559262.1, forward strand.
TACGAGGGCGATTTCGCCGCAATGCCGATCGCCGCGGGCTTCGTGCGCCACGACGTGAAACGCGTGATGACGGGCGACGGCTGGATGGGGATGGTCGAGGCCGTTTCGGACTCGAAAGACCCCGTGCGCGACGGCGACATCTATCTGGGCGTGATCCTGCCCGGCGCCGAGATGCTGGCCGACACGCTGGGCCACGCCGTGGCCGTGAAGAGCGTGAAGCCGGGCCAGACGCTGACCTACTATGCCGGTTCGGGCTGGAGTCAAGGCGGCGTCGAAGACATGGGCGAATGGGTCGAGGAGATCGGCACGGCACAGGCCGCCGCCGTGAGTCCGCTCCGGGTGACGGTCCGCAAATAAACCCTTTCGTCACACTTTTTTCCGAAAAGCCCGGTCATTGGACCGGGCTTTCTCGGTGCCGTAACGGCACTTTTATAAGCCAGAAAGTTTTACCGAAGCACATGCACAATTCGGGGTTGAACCTATCCGACTTTTTTGTACCTTTGTAAGAAATCAACGCGTCACCTCGAAAAACCATGAACAACCAAAAAATCGTCACTTTCGGAGAGATCATGCTCCGCCTCACACCGCCCGACCGTCTGCGCTTCAACCAGACCGACCTGCTGCGGGTCAGCTACGGCGGCAGCGAAGCCAACGTGGCCGTCTCGCTGGCCAATTTCGGGCTCCGCAGCGAGTTCATCACCCGCCTGCCCGCAAACCGTGTAGCCGACGCCTGCCTCGACGACCTGCGGCGTTACGGCGTCGGGACCGACGGCATCCTCCGCGGCGGCAAGCGGCTGGGGCTTTATTATATGGAAGAGGCCGCGGCCATGCGCACCTCCCATGTGGTCTACGACCGCGCCGACTCGGCCTTCGACACCCTCCGGCCGGGGATGGTCGACTGGCGCAGGCTGTTCAGCGATGCCGCGTGGTTCCACTGGTCGGGCATCTCGGCCGCGGTGAGCGCCGACACGGCAGCCGTATGCGCCGAAGCGATCGCCGTCGCCCGGGAGATGGGGCTGACCGTCTCGTGCGACATCAACTACCGCAAGAACCTCTGGAAATACGGCAAGGAGCCGCAGGAGGTGCTGCCCCCGCTGATGGAGCAGTGCGACATCTTCTTCGGCACGGACGACGAATACGAGAAGATACTCGACATGCGCCTGCCGAAATTCGAGGCCCGCAACGCCTCCTACCAGCCCGACACAGCCGGTTACGAGCGCGCTTCGGCGGAGGTTGCGGCGCGTTTTCCCCGCTGCCGGGGCATCGTCTTCGGGCTCCGCAGCGTCTTGAGCGCCAACCACCATCTGATCTCCGGAACCCTCTACACCGGGGGCAGGCTGCTCTCCACGCGGGTCTACGACATCGACAATGTGGTGGACTGCGTCGGCGTGGGCGACGCCTTCGTGGGCGGCCTGATCTATGGGATGGCCGAGCACGCCGGGGACATGCAGTTCGCGCTCGACTTCGGCACGGCGGCCTGCGCCCTGAAGAACACCATTCCGGGTGACTACAACCAGTTCACGGCCGAGGAGGTCGCCCAGTTGGCCCGCGGCTCCGTCTCGGGCCGCATCGCAAGGTAAAAGCCCCCATTACAAATCCGCAAAAAAGAGAACCCCGGTCAGTTGACCGGGGTTCTCTTTTTTCCGTATAAGACTATTCGCCTTTGGCCTTCTTATAGAGGTCGTTGTAGGTGTTGTACTTCTCCATGATGCCGGGTTCGTCGCGCAGACGGAAACACAGCGACTTGAGGAACTCCAGCGTATCGAGATCCTCGGGCTTGATCTGGTGAGCCTTCTCGAACCAAGGCACGGCGGCCATGTAGACGTCGTTGACACCCTTCAGGTCGGCATCGTAGGCGGCCTGACTGCTGTACTGCTTCTCGTTCATCTCCTTGTTCAGCGCGTCGCCCTTGATCGTGTAGAACACGCCCAGATAGTAGTTGCCTTCGAACATGTCGGGCTTCAGCTCCACGACCTTCTTGAACGAGTCGATGCTCTGGTCGTAGTCCTTCAGCGCGTAGAAGATACGTCCGCGGCCGAACCACAGGTCGACGTTCTCGGGGTTGTCCTGAATGGCCTTGTCGATCAGCGCCACGAGGTCGGCGGGGTTACCCACGCCCTCCTCCGAGGTGTAGAGCTGCATCAGACCGTCGAGGATACGCTCGTTCTTCGGGAACTTCTCGATACCCGTCAGCAGGGCGTCCTTGGCCTTCATCACGTTGGCCTTGTCAGCATCCTTCTGGCCGTAGAGACAGTGGAAGAGGTAGTAGTAAACGTTGCCCTCCTCATCGGCATAGCCCTTGTCGATGGCTTGGGTCAGCAGCTTGCCGCCCTGAACGAACGACTTGGGGTTGTTGGCGCCGTCGACCGTCAGCAGGTAGCCCGCATAGTAGAGCAGCGCGGGATCGGCCTCGCCGTAAGCCGGGCTCGACTGGGCCTCGTAAGCCGTCACATAAGCCTTGGCCGCAGCCGCGTAGTCGCCCGAGTCGATACCGGTGTTACCGGCCTGCGAGCAGAAGTCGCTGACCTGCTTCAGACCCTCCTTGACCTTGTCGGCTGTCTTGGGATCCAGCTCGTAAGCCTTGTTGTAAGCCTCGATAGCTTTCTCGGGAGCGTCCTTCATCACCCACCGGGTCTGCTTCCATGTAGCGACCTTGTTGTCCTTGATGTAGGCGGTGAAATAGTTGTAAACCCACGCATCGTACTCCGCGCCGTTGAGCGTCACCTTCTCCGTCGACTTGGGTTCGCCGACAGCCAGTTTCAGCATCGTGGCTTCCATATTGACGAAAAGGCTCTTCGTCGGCTCGATAGCCACTTCGTAGAATGCCTTACCGCGGTTGATCCATGTTGCGGCCTTGGCAGCTTTCTTCTCGTTGGCGATGTCGGCATCGCTCTTTTCGATCTTGGCGAGAAGCGCTTCCTTGTTCACTTTCTGGGCCTGCACGGCGGGAACTGCTACGAGCAGCGCCGCGAGAGCCGTCAAAATCGTTTTCTTCATAGTAAACTGAAATTTTAAAGTTTTTTGATGTTTTTCCATTATTCTTCCGCAGAGGGAGCGTCGGTCGCGGGCGTCTCGGCCCCGTTCTCAGCGCCTTCCGCAGACTGCACTTCCTCCTCATCCCCGGCTGCCGGCACGGCCATCACCGAAGCAATGGCGTCGCCTTCGCGGAGGTTGATGATACGCACGCCCTGCGTAGCGCGGCCCGCAAGACGGATCTGCTCGACGGCGGTGCGTATGGTGAGTCCCGAACGGTTGATGATCATCAGGTCGTTCTCGTCGGTAACGGCCTGAATCGATATTAGTTTGCCTGTCTTTTCCGTAATGTTGATGGTCTTCACGCCCTTTCCGCCGCGGTTGGTGATGCGGTACTCGTCCAGATCGGTACGCTTTCCGTAGCCGTTCTCGCTCAGCACCAGCACATCCTGCTTCGAATCGGGTTCCACACAGATCATGCCGATCACCTCGTCCGACTCCTCGATCGAGATGCCGCGCACACCCGCGCCGACACGTCCGATCGGACGCACCGTCGACTCGTTGAAACGGATGGCCTTGCCCTCCTTGGCCGCGATCATCACCTCGGCGCTGCCGCTGGTGAGCTTGGCCTCGATCAACTGGTCGCCCTCGCGGATGACGATGGCGTTGACACCGTTCTGACGCGGACGCGAATAGGCCTCGAGCTTGGTCTTCTTGATCGTGCCGTCCTTCGTACACATGATGATGAAGTTGTTGTTCACATACTCCGCATCGGCCAGACTCTTGACGTTGATATAGGCGCGGACCTTGTCGTCCGGCTCGATCTGGATGACGTTCTGGATGGCACGTCCCTTCGACGAGCGCGCTCCCTCGGGAATCTCGTAGACCTTGAGCCAGAAGCAGCGGCCCTTCTCCGTGAAGAACAGCATTGTGTTGTGCATCGAAGCCACATAGATGTGCTCGATGAAGTCCTCGTCGCGCGTGGCGCTGCCCTTGGCCCCTACGCCGCCGCGGTTCTGCGTGCGGTATTCGGCCAGCGGCGTGCGCTTGATGTAGCCCATGTGCGAGATGGTGATGACCATGTCGTCGTCGGCGTAGAAATCCTCGGGGTTGAACTCCTCGGAAGCATAGACGATCTCCGAGCGGCGTTCGTCGCCGTATTTCTCCTTGATCTCCAGCAGTTCGTCCTTGATGACCTGCATCTGCATCGAGACGTTCTCGAGAATCTCGGTCAGGTGTTCGATCAGCTTCATCAGCTCGTCGCGCTCGGCGATCAGCTTGCCGCGCTCCAGACCGGTCAGCGCGCGCAGACGCATCTCGATGATGGCCGAAGCTTGGATGTCGCTCAGCTCGAACCGCTCGATCAGGGTCTGCTTCGCGGCGTCGGGCGTCTGCGAAGCGCGGATGATGCGCACGATCTCGTCGATGTTGTCCTGCGCGATCAGCAAACCCAGCACGATGTGCAGGCGCTCCTCGGCCTTGCGCTTGTCGTAGCGCGTGCGGCGCACCACCACGTCGTGACGGTGCTCAATGAAGTATTTGATCAGGTCGCGCATCGGGAGCATCTCGGGACGCCCCTTCACCAGCGCGATGTTGTTCACGGCAAACGACGTTTGCAGCGGGGTGTTCTTGAACAGCGTGTTCAGCACCACGCTCGCCACGGCGTCCTGCTTCAGGATGATGATGATGCGCAGGCCGTTGCGGTCCGACTCGTCGTTGATATAGGAGATGCCTTCGATCTTCTTGTCGTTGATCATGTCGGCGATCTTCTTGATCATCTCGGCCTTGTTGATCATGTAGGGGATCTCCGTGATGACGATGCACTCGCGGCCGCTCGGCGTATGCTCGATCTCGGTCTTGGCGCGCATCATCACGCGTCCGCGGCCCGTCAGCATCGCCTCCCTGACACCCTCGTAGCCGTAGATGATACCGCCCGTGGGGAAGTCGGGGCCCTTGACGTAGTGCAGGAGCTCCTCGCCCGTGATCTCGGGGTTGTCGATATAGGCGCAGCAGGCGTCCACCACCTCCGAGAGGTTGTGCGGAGCCATGTTCGTGGCCATACCGACGGCGATACCGCTGGCGCCGTTGACGATCAGCAGCGGGATTTTCGTGGGCAGGACCGTAGGTTCGGGAATCGTGTCGTCGAAGTTCAGCGTCCAGTCGACGGTCTCCTTGTCGATGTCGGCCATCACCTCGTCGGTGATCTTCTTCATGCGGGCCTCGGTATAACGCATGGCAGCCGGCGAATCGCCGTCCATCGAACCGAAGTTACCCTGTCCGTCGACCAGCGGGTAACGCATCGACCAGTCCTGCGCCAGACGGACCATCGCGTCGTAGACCGACGAGTCGCCGTGGGGGTGGAACTTACCGAGCACGTCGCCGACGATACGGGCCGACTTACGGGTGGGTTTGTCGGAGTAGAGGTTGAGCTCCGCGCTCATATCGTAGAGGATGCGCCGGTGTACGGGCTTCATACCGTCCCTGACGTCGGGCAGCGCACGCGACACGATGACCGACATCGAGTAGTCGATGTACGCCGACTTCATCTGCTCTTCGATATTGATGGGGATGATACGCCCCGTCAAACCGGCATTCTTTTCTTCTTCCGTTAGCATTATTCCGTGTTTAATCCTTTTTGCACCGACACCGCGCATCGCCGGGTCGGTACCGATCGAAAATTAGCAATCTTTTAACGAACAAAAATACGATTTATTTCCGATCTGAGCAACTTTGCAGGCAAAAATCTCTTCGCGCGCGCGATATTTTTCAGGGAGCATGCCGTTTTTGGCCCTTTTCCGGCGATCTGACGGCCTGAAAAAAAATTCCCGGCAGACTGCCGGGGAAAATGCGGATTCCGGCGTCGTCCGGCGTCGTCCGCCGTCGCCGGACGACGCGACAGTTTGTCATTTACGCAGGATTTTCTACCTTTGCGCCCACTATCGTTTTCCTATGACCCTGATCAACACCCCCAAAGAGGTCCTCGCGCTGGCCGGCCGGTCCGCGGCGGACAAACTCCGGAATCCGGCCTCCAAAACCCTGATCCTCGCATTCCTCGCCGGAGCGTATATCGCCGTCGGCGGGCTGTTCTCGCTCATCGCGGGCTTCGGATTTCCCGGAGCCGCCGAAGCGCCCGGATTCCAGCGCCTGCTGTCGGGCGCGACCTTTCCGCTGGGGCTCATTCTGGTGATCTTCACCGGCGCCGAGCTCTTCACGGGCAACAACGCCGTACTCGTCCCGGGAGCGCTCGGGCGGCAATACGGATGGAACCGGGTGCTGCGCAACTGGGGGCTCGTCTACGTCGGGAATTTCGCCGGGGCGCTCTTCTTCACCTGGTTTCTGGTCGTCGTGCCCGGCGTACTCTCATCGGAGTTGTGGCAGAAAGCGGCCTGCGGCATTGCACAGGCCAAGGTCTCGATGCCGTGGATGACGGTGTTCCTGCGCGGCGTGGGCGCCAACTGGCTGGTATGTCTGGCCGTATGGCTCGGGCTGAGCGCCAACGACGTCCCGGGCCGCATGATGGGGCTGTTCTTTCCGATCATGTGCTTCGTGGCGATCGGCTACGAGCACTGCATCGCCAACATGTTCTTCATCCCGCTGGGCATGATGCTCGGGGCGCCGGTCACCTGCGGGGAGTTCCTGATCGACAACCTCATCCCCGCCCCCCTCGGCAATATCGTGGGCGGGGGCCTCTTCGTAGGGGGCCTCTACTGGCATCTCAACCGGAAATAATCAGGAAAATCGCCCGTCAGCGGAAGTCGATGAACTCATAACCCGCATAGGCATTCCTGTCGAACACGCGGACGTGCCCCGCAAGCGGCGCGATGCCGAGAACGCTGACCTGCACCTGCTCGCCGTCGTAGTCGTAGGAGAGCGACAGGGGGCGCATCGTAGCGGTGTCGACCGTCACGGTAACGTTACCCGCCGGAGCGTCGTTCCCGGCAGTGGGCGTCAGCCGCACGACGGCACGGCCCGCGGCTTCGGAGACCAGCGTCGGGACATACTCGCTGCCGAGGAAATCGAAAGCCCGGACGGGGTTGTTCAGGATATTGCGGCTCGCGGCATCGACCTCCGTCACAGTCACCTCGCGGCGGCGGTTGTCGATCTCGTAGCGGATCACGCTGTCGGCAAAGACCTCGGCATCGGCCAGCGCGAGGTAATAGTTCCGCCCCTCGACGACATAGCTGCCGCGGCTTTTGTAGTCGCCCGAGGCCACCTCGAAATTCACGCTGTAACCGGGCATCGCGCGGAATCCCGCAGCGAGTTTTTCCAATATCTCCGTGGCGCGTCCGGCTGCCGAAACAGCCTGAATACCGGCCACGAGGGCCATAAGGAGCAAAAGTCGTTTCATCGTCGGAATCAGTTAAAATACCCCCAGTTCCTGCAACTTGGCCTCCAGCGAGGGCAGGTCGTGGTAGAGGATGTCGCGCGGCTTGGCGCCCTGCTGACGGCCGACGATGCCGGCCCGCTCGAGCTGCATCATGATGCGGCCGGCGCGGTTGAAACCCACCTCGTAGTTGCGCTGAATCATCGAGGTCGAGATCGACCCGTCCTGCACGGCGCTGCGGGCGATCTCGGCGAAGAGCGAGTCGTATTTCAGGGGCGCCGAGGAGGACTCCTCGCTGCCCATCTGCGCCCCCTCGCCGCTGTCGGGCGTGTAGTCGGGCAGCGCATAGGCCGCCGTGTAACCCTGCTGTTTGGAGATGTAATCCACGATGCGCTCGACCTCCTTGGTCTCGACCAGCGCACACTGGATACGCGTCAGTTCGCCGTCCTTCGAGATGAGCATGTCGCCGCGGCCGATCAACTGGTCGGCGCCGGGACGGTCGAGGATCGTCCGCGAGTCGATCATCTGCATCACGCGGAAAGCAACGCGGGCCGGGAAGTTGGCCTTGATCTTACCCGTGATGACGTCGACCGACGGACGCTGCGTGGCGATGATGAGGTGGATGCCGATGGCGCGGGCCTTCTGGGCCAGCCGCGTCACGGGGGTCTCGACCTCCTTGGCCGTCATGATGAGGTCGGCGAACTCGTCGATCACCACGACGATATAGGGCATGAAGCGGTGGCCGTTCATCGGGTTCAGCCGCCGCGCGGTGAATTTCTCGTTGTACTCGGAGATGTTCCGGGCGCCGGCCTTCTTGCACAGCTCCAGACGGCTGTCCATCTCCGTGCAGAGCGCGTTGAGCGTATAGACCGCCTTGCGGGGATCGGTGACGATGGCCTCGTCCTCCGACTCCATCTTGGCCAGAAAATGGCGTTCGACCTTGGAGTAGAGCGAGAACTCGACCATCTTGGGGTCGATCATCACGAACTTGAGCTGCGCGGGATGCTTGCGGTAGAGCAGCGAGGTGATGATGGCGTTCAGCCCGACGGACTTACCCTGCCCCGTGGCGCCTGCCACCAGCAGGTGGGGCATCTTGGCCAGATCGAAGACGTAGTTTTCGTTCTGGATCGTGCGGCCGATCACCACCGGCAGCTCGGCCTTCGACTCCTGAAAACGCAGCGACCGCACGGCCGAATACATCGACACGATCTGCTTGTTGCGGTTCGGAACCTCGATGCCGATGGTCCCCTTGCCCGGAATCGGGGCGATGATGCGGATGCCCGACTCGGCCTTGAGGCTCTGGGCGATATCGTTCTGGAGACCCTGAATCTTGGCGATCTTGACCCCCTGCGCCTGCACGATCTCGTAGAGCGTGACCGTAGGGCCCACGGTGGCCTTGATGCGCTGGATCGGAATGCCGAAATACTTGAGCGTCTCCTCGATCTTGGTCTTGTTCTCGAAAATCTCCTCGTCCGACACCTCCGAATCGGAAATATAGTCCTCCAGCAGCGTCACAGGCGGTTTGTGGTAATTCACCAAGTCTTTCAGCGGGTCGTAGCTCTCCGTCGGGATCGCCTTCTCGTCGACCAGCTTCGCCTCGTTGGACTCGACCGTCACCACGACGCCTTCGGCCGGAATTTCGGGTTCCGCAACCGTTTCGACCGGCGCCTCCGCGGGTGTCTCCGCAGGTGTTTGAGTCTCGTCGCCGACGATGATCTCGGTGAAAGGCCCGTCGGACACGGGAGCCGTCGGCGCGGCGGGACGGAACGTCGGACGCTCCAGCTCGATCAGCCCCCCGCGGCCCATCACCACACGCCCTTCGGGGTGCGAGAGGTCGACCTCGGTGAACTCCTCGTCTTCGGCTGGCGCCTGCGGCTCCTCCTCCGGAGCAACCTCGCCAACGGGCTTTCCGTCGGGCGTCAGTTCCACAAAGGGATCGTCCTCGTCCCGGACCGTGGCTTTCGCGGCCGCAGCGGACTCCGCCGGACGCTCGACATGTATCGGCGCGGCGGCTTTCTGCACCGGGGATTCCGGAGCGGCGGCGGCCTTGGCGACAGGAGCTGCGGATTCGGCGGCTTTCGGAGCCGGTTTCGGAACCGGTTTCGGAACCGACACGGGAGTCTCCTCCGTGATCTCTCCGTCCTCCCCGGGGGTGCGGCCGAGGGGCACGACCACCTTGTGCTTGACGATCTCGACGATCTTCTCGCCCTTGTCGGCCATGACGTTGCCGACCTCGTTGACCTTGTTGATGAAATTGCGGTTGATGAATACGCCCGTCAGAATCCATCCGCCCAGCAGCAGGATAAGCGTTCCGACGGCGCCGATATGCGTGCGCAGCAGGGTCGAGACCTCGATGCCGAACGCACCGCCCCACCCCGTCGAGCAGCAGATGCTCCAGCGGTCGGAAAAGGCGAACCCGAGGGTCAGCGACCCGAGGATCATGATGAAGAACAGCGAGAGGATCGAGTGGTTCACCAGCAGCGGCCGCTGGCGGATGATTCTTATCCCGATCAGCACCAGCATCACGGGAATCAGGATGCCGAACAGTCCGAACGAACGGTCGACCAGCAACATCCCCAGCCGCGCCCCGGCGACGCCGCACAGGTTCTCGATCTCGGCGCCGATCAGTTCGCGGTCCTCGACCGACTTTTGCAGCACGCTCTGGTCGGGAGCCCAACTGAAGAACGAGAAGAATACCGCGGCGGCGGAGAACAAGCCCGCGAACAACAGCAGCAGTCCCGCGATCCAGCGCGCGCTGTCGCGGTTGGAACGCTGCACGTTCTGTCGTCCGTTGGGGGATGTCGTATTTTTGGATGCCATTTCTGTTACGCTTGATTTATCAAGCGAAGGTACGCATTTTTTCCGACATTCCGGATTCCGGAAGCCGAAAATAGCGCGAAAGCAACAATCAGAGGGATTCCAGCCCCTTCTTTTCGAGGCGGCGGCGGTACTCCTCACCGGCGAAGGTGCGGAACGTGAAGCGGGGCTCGTGGTCTGCCGAAGCGCGCAGGCCGCAGTCGTCGAGCAACTGCGCCACCCGGCGGGCGACGGCGGGCGACGGGTCGACGATCCGCGCCCCGCGACGACGCGTTCGAGCACGGGCGTCAGGAAGGGATAGTGCGTGCATCCCAGCACGATCTGGTCCGCACCCCGGGCCAGCATCGGCTCGACGGCGGCGCGCACCGTGGCTTCGGCCTCGGGCGTATCCTCCCGGTCCCCCTCGACCAGCTCCACGAAGCCCGTGCCGGGATAGGTCAGGACTTCGATCCCGCGGCCGTACTTGGCGGCAGTACGGCGGAACAAATCGCCGTCGAGACTCCGCTCGGTAGCCAGCACCCCCACCACCCCGCTGCGGGTCGCCAGACAGGCGGGTTTCACGGCGGGTTCCATGCCCACGATCGGCAGGTCGGCATATTTTTCACGCAGGAAGTCGATGGCCGCGGCCGTGGCCGTGTTGCAGGCCACGACGACCATCTTGCAGCCCAGCTCGACCAGATGCGCAACGGCGGCATCGGCCAGCGCCTGCACCTCCTCGCGGGGCCGCGAACCGTAGGGGCAGTTGGCCCCGTCACCCAGATAGACGAGCGATTCGCCGGGCAGCATGCGCCTGATCTCGCGCCAGACGGTCAGCCCGCCCATTCCCGAGTCATAAACGCCGATCGGCGCGTTATTCGAATTCACAGCCACGTTTTCCTACTTTCAATATGCCGTTTCATGTACTTTTGATGTCAAAAGTACCAAAACCACCGGCGTAAGACGCCGGATTTAAGGGCTACAGCAGCATTTTACGCATCAGAGCCCTATTTCCGCTTCGACCTTTTCTAAATTTCGTCTCTTAGCCGGGCCAGAATATACTCCACCACCTCCTCGTCGGAAAGCCAGTCGCAGTCGACGACCAGCGAAGCCTGCGTATAGAAAGGCTCCCGGACAGCCATGTCGCGCTCCATGAACGCCACCAGCTCCTCGTCGTTCAGTCCCTGCAGGCGGGGCCGCTTGCGGCGTCCGTAAGGGCTCAGGCGGCGGGCGATCTGCTCCGCCGAGCGGCGCAGGTAGACCGTGCAGCCCACGTCGTTCATCCGCGCCATGTTGTCGCCCCATGTGGGCAGTCCCCCGCCCGTGGAGACCACCGGGACGGCGCCCTCGTCGATCACGCGGTCCAGCACCTCGCGCTCGACCTCCCGGAACCGCTGCTCGCCCTCGTAACGGAAAACGTCGGAGACCGAAGCCCCCTCCCGCTCCTCGACCAGCGCATCGGTGTCGGCATACCCGATGCCGAGACGCCGCGCCAGCTTGCGTCCGAGGGTGCTCTTGCCGCAGCCCATGTAACCGACCAGAAAGAGGGGTTTCATCGTTGCGGTCCGTTTAGAAAAGGTTCAGTTGCTCGGGGTCGATCATCTCGTCGGCATCGCCTTTGGCACGCTCGATCTCGAACTCCACGCCCCCGACGATCGTCCCGGCCGAGGGCTGGCCCGCCGGAGCCTTCTCCGGGGCGAACTTGGCCGCCGGCTTCGCTTTCGGAGCAGCCGTTTCAGTCGTTTTATCCTCTCCGGCAGCATCCTGCGCCGCATCATCTAAAGCGCCCGTCAACTGATCGTCGTCAAAATCCTCGTCGTCAGTCGGTTCCGGTTCGGGAGGCAGCTCGGGCTCGATCATCCGCAGTGCGGCTACATCGTAGGTCGTCAGGCGCTTGCCCTTGGCGCGGTGGCTCTTGACGCCCACGAATTCGTCGACGTCGACGAGGTCCGCGGGCCGCGAGGCGTGCGCCCCCTTGTAGGTAATCTCCAGTTGGGCGCCGGCACGGTCCGTCACGCAGACGAAATCGGCATCGGCATCGAGGAAATCCTGCGTCTTGTCCGACATCTCGGCCGTGAAGCGCTTCATATAGTAGTACTGCTGGTCGCGGTCGTAGTAGCACAGGCTGTAAACCCGGTCGGACTCATAGCGCTCCACGCGGACGGTGTCGTCGGGGAAGTGCTGCATCAGGTCGTAGCCGGTGATGTAGTACTGGTTCTTCGAGGTCCACACGATCAGTTTGTCGTCGCCCTTGAACTCGCCCAGCGGTTTGCCGCGGCCGTCGGCGTTCAGGCGGCGGACATCCTCGTCGAACCAGATGTCCTGACCTCCGAGCGTCGAGGTGCCGCGCTCCTTGAGCACGATCTTGTGGATGCCGTAGCGCGAGAAGAGGTTGCCCTGACTCTGGCGGCCCTTGATGGCGAGGGTCGAGAAATCGAGGTCGACGATCACCTTTTTCAGCCGCGGGCGCGGCTTGAAGTAAACCTTCAGCACCTCGGCCTCACCGTTCGGATTCACAGACATATAGAGAATCTCGCTCTTGGGCGTTCCCTTGGTGATGTCGTACTCCTTGTCACGCGTGATGCCCTTGATGGCGCAGCGCTTCATCATGATCGCACCGTTCTTGCCGTCGCGGTAGAGGACGTTGTAGATCGTGCGGTCGTCGTTGCGCTTGAAGACCCCGATATAGTAGATGTTCTTGTCGAAGAAAGCCTTGTCCGAAACCTTCGTGATGACATAGCGTCCGTCCTTCGTGAAGACGATCACGTCGTCGATGTCCGAGCAGTCGCAGACCAGTTCGGCGTCCTTCATCGACTTGCCGATGCCGAAGAAGCCCTCGGCGCGGTCGACGTACAATTTGGCGTTGGTCACGGCGACCTTCGTGGCCTCGATCGAGTCGAACTCGCGCAGCTCCGTGCGGCGCTCCTTGCCCTTGCCGTACTTGTCGCGGATGCGCTCGTAATAGGCGACGGCGTATTCGGTGAGGTGGTCGAGGTCGTACTGCGTCGATTTGATGTCCTCCTCGATCTGCCGGATCTCGTTGTCGGCCTTGTCCGAATCGTAGCGCGAAATACGGATAAACTTCAGCTCCGTCAGGCGCTGCACGTCTTCAAGCGTTACTTCACGTCGCAGCCGTTTCTTGAAGGGTTCCAGCCCCTTATCGACGGCGGCATAGGCCTCCTCGCGGCTCCTGCTCCCCTCGATCAGCTGGTAGAGCTTGTTCTCGATGAAGATACGTTCGAGCGATGCGGCGTGCCACGCCTCGTTCAGCTCCCCGAGTTTGATTTGCAGTTCGAGCCCCAGCAGCGATTTCGTATGCTCGGCCGAGCGGCGCAGAATCTCCGAGACACCCAGAAAGTGGGGTTTCTCGTCCCAGATCACGCACGAATTCGGGGAGATCGACACCTCGCAGTCGGTGAAGGCGTACAGGGCATCGATGGTCTTGTCCGACGACTCGTCGGGGGCGACCTGAATGACGATCTCGACCTTGTCGGCCGTATTGTCGTCGACCTTCTTGATCTTGATCTTGCCCTTGTCGTTGGCCTTGATGATCGAATCCTTGATCGACTCGGTGGTCGTGGTATAGGGAATCTCGGTGATGGCCAGCGTGCGCTTGTCGATCTTCGAAATCTTCGCCCGGACCTTCACCGCCCCGCCCCTCAGACCGTCGTTGTAGCGGCTCACGTCGGCCATGCCGCCCGTCGGGAAGTCGGGGTAAAGCTGGAATTCGCGGCCCTGCAAATGGGCGATGCAGGCGTTGATCAGCTCCACGAAGTTGTGGGGCAGGATTTTCGACGCCAGACCCACGGCGATGCCGTCCGAGCCCTGCGCCAGCAGCAGCGGGAACTTGATGGGCAGCGTGACGGGCTCCTCCTTGCGGCCGTCGTAGGAGAGCATCCACTCCGTCGTCTTCTTGTTGAAGACCACGTCGAGGGCGAATTTCGACAGCCGCGCCTCGATGTATCGGCCCGCGGCGGCTTCGTCGCCCGTGAGGATGTTGCCCCAGTTACCCTGACAGTCGATCAGCAGGTCTTTCTGCCCCAACTGCACCAGCGCGTCCTTGATCGACGCGTCGCCGTGCGGGTGGTACTGCATGGTCTGGCCCACGAGGTTGGCCACCTTGTTGTAGCGGCCGTCGTCGACGACCTTCATCGCGTGGAGGATACGCCGCTGGACGGGTTTCAAACCGTCTTCGACGTGCGGCACGGCGCGTTCGAGGATCACATAGGAAGCGTAGTCCAGAAACCAGTTCTTATACATGCCCGTGAGCTTGCGCACGCCGCCCTCCTCCTGCGTCAGGCGGTCGAACTTGCCCGCCTTGGCCGGGGCCTCGGCGACAGGCGTGTCGTCCGCCGCGTCGTCCGCGGTTTCGGGCGTCGAGGCGTCCTCGTTGAACTCCCCGCCGGGGATCAGTTCGTCTTTATCTTTGTTCTCTGCCATATTCCGTTAGCTGATTTTCAGGTCCTGCTCGACGATGTCCTCCTCGATGCGCAGGTTGTCGATGATGAAGCCCTGCCGTTCATAGGTGTTCTTACCCATATAGAACTCCAGCAGGTCGTGGATCGGGTCGTCCTTCGTAATGCGGACCTTGTCCAGCCGCATGTTCTCGCCGATGAACTCCTTGAACTCGTCGGGCGAAATCTCGCCCAGACCTTTGAATCGCGTGATCTCGGCGTTGACGCCGCATTTGGCGACGGCCTTCAGCCGCTCCTCCTCCGAATAGCAGTAGAGCGTCTCCTTCTTGTTGCGCACGCGGAACAGCGGCGTCTGCAACACGAACAGATGCCCCTGACGGATCACCTCGGGGAAGAACTGCAGGAAGAAGGTCATCATCAGCAGGCGGATGTGCATGCCGTCGACATCGGCATCGGTGGCGATGACGACCTTGTTGTAGCGCAGGTTGTCCATATCCTCCTCGATGTTCAGCGCCGCCTGAAGCAGGTTGAACTCCTCGTTCTCGTAGACCACCTTTTTGGTCAGCCCGTAGCAGTTCAGCGGCTTTCCGCGCAGCGAAAAGACCGCCTGCGTGCGCACGTCGCGGCTCTTGGTGATCGAACCCGACGCGGAGTTACCCTCCGTAATGAAGATCATCGACTGCTCGGCCAGCTCGTTCCTGTCCGTGCGGTGGATCTTGCAGTCGCGCAGTTTCTTATTGTTCAGGCTCACCTTCTTGGCCGTTTCGCGGGCCTTTTTCTGGATGCCCGAGATCGCCTTGCGCTCCTTCTCGTTCTCGACGATCTTTTTCTGGAGAACCTGAGCCGTCTCGGAGTGTTTGTGCAGGTAGTCGTCGAGGTGCTTCGCAAGAAAGTCGCCCACGAACGTATTGACCGACACACCCGGCTCGATCTCACGCGAACCGAACTTGGTCTTCTGCTGGTTCTCGAACACCGGATTGGAAACCTTGATCGAGATGGCCGCCATGATCGACGTGCGGATGTCCGACGGATCGTAGTCCTTGTGGTAGAACTCCTTGACGGTCTTGGCGACCGCCGCGCGCAGCGCCACCTGATGCGTACCGCCGTGGATGGTGTGCTGTCCGTTGACGAACGAGTCGTAGCTCTCGCCGTAGCCCGTGCCGTGGGTGATGACCACCTCGATATCGTCGCCCGTCAAATGGATCGGGGGATAGAGCGGCTCTTCGGTCAGGTTGTCGTTCACAAGGTCCAGCAGGCCGTTTTTCGACACATAGCTCTTGCCGTTGAAATTGAGCGTCAGTCCCAGATTCAGGTAGCTGTAATTGCGAATCTTCTGCTCGACGTATTCGAGGTTGTAGGCGTACTGGCCGAAAATCTCCTCGTCGACGCGGTACGAAATGAACGTGCCGTTCTTCTCGTGGACGCCGCTCTCCCACTTGTCGCTGACCTCCAGACCTTTGGAGAAAGTCACCGTGCGGGCTTCGCCGTCGCGCACCGAACGGGCCGTGAATTCGCTCGAAAGCATGTTCACCGCCTTGACACCCACGCCGTTCATGCCGACGGTCTTCTTGAAGGCCTCGCTGCCGTACTTGCCGCCCGTGTTCATCTGTCCGACGGCCGCCGAGAGCGACTTGAGGGGGATTCCGCGGCCGTAGTCGCGCACCGTGACCACCTTGTCGGCGATCGTGATGTCGATCTGCTTGCCCGCGCCCATGATGAACTCGTCGATCGAGTTGTCGACGACCTCCTTGATAAGCACATAAAGCGCCTCGTCAGGCTGCGAACCGTCACCCACCGTGCCGACGTACATGCCCGGACGCAGCCGGATATGCTCCCGCGGGGAGAGGGTCACAATGGCGTCGTCGCCGTAGTTGTCTGCGTTTGTATTGAGTAAATCTGCCATAATCTATTGCTGTTTCCGGATTTCGGCGAGCGCCTCGCACATGCGGTCGCGAACCGTCTGCATCAGCTCGTGGGTCTCCGCGGCGGCGACCTCCGAAGCCGGGACGGGAGGCAGCACGCGGACCGTGATCCGGTTGCCCCAGTTGAAAGCCAAATTCTTTTTAATAAGCGTTTTGGTTCCGGTCATCACCACCGGAAGGATGTCGACGCCGGCCTCCTTGGCCAGCGTGAAGGCCCCGGCCTTGAAACGGCCGATCTCGCCGTCCTTCGAGCGCGTGCCCTCGGGGAAAATCGCCACCGAAGCCCCGCGCGAAATCCACATCCTGCCGTCGCGGACCAGTTGTTCCAGCGCTTCGGCGGCACGGCCGCGGTTGATGCAGATGTCGCCGTGCAGCACGAGGTACTGCCCGAAGAAGGGCGTTTTAAAGACCTCGCGTTTCGACACCCAGCGGAAATTGAGCGGAATATAGTAGAGCGCCGGAATGTCGATCACCGTGTTGTGGTTCACGACGATGACATAGCGTTTTTTGCGGTCGATCAGCTCCCGGCCGATGATCTTCTGCCGCCAGAAGGGCGGGACGAAGAAGAAGATCCGCACCAGAATGCGCGACAGCTCGTGCACCACGCGGCGGCCCTTGTCAAAAGGATAGCAGAGGACCAGCGCAAGGGCCGACAGAATCATGAAAAAAGTGCACAGAAGCACTAAAAAAAGGTAATATAAGGCGCTCAACATAGTGTCCGGGGACAATTAGCCACATTAATTCAATCTGCAAATTTAGGAAATATTTCCCGGGATTCCTACCCCGCCAGTCGGCGATTTTTCAACAAAATATCCACGACACCTATTTTTAAGGGGCGAACAAACGGGGGCGTGAAAAAAAGTTACGCGAAAATTTGGTCCGCGGCCGGGGGGGGGTATCTTTACACCCCGAGAATACGCTCACAAGACCTTCGGGCGAGCATATACATAAGTATCGGAAATTTTCTGAAATTTTTAGTACTATGTGTTGCATAGTATAAATATTATTACATATCTTTGCGACAACAAATAAAGTGCAAAGCAGAATATTATGAAAAGACTGATCCTCCTCATCGTCATCTTGGCCTCGGCCGCAAGCCGGCTCTCGGCAGCCCGCCTCTACCCTTCGACGGGCCGCGTGGTGGACGAGCAGGGAAATGCCGTCGAATATGCAACGGTCGTACTGCTGAAAGGCTCCGAACAGGTGGCGGGCCGCACGACCGACGCCCAAGGGCGTTTCGAGCTGAAAGCCGCGCCGGGCAGCTACACGCTGCAAATCCAGTTCCTCGGGTTCGACCCCGTGACCAAGGCGGTGCGCGTGGAGCTGGATAACGATCTGGGCGACTTCGTGATGCGGGCCTCGGCGACCGGCATCGAGAGCGTGGTGGTGAAGGCCCGGCTGGTGCGGCGCGAGGCGGACCGGTTCGTGGTCGACGTGGCCAACGCCCCGGCGGCCATCGGCAAGGACGGCGTGGAACTGCTGGAACGCGCCCCCGGCGTCTGGATCGACGGCGAGAAGATCTCGATCAACGGCAAGAGCGGTTCGAAGGTCTACATCAACGACCGGGAGCTGCGCATGGAGCCCGAACAACTGCTCACCTACTTGCGGTCGCTCCGGGCCGAGGAGATTCAGAAAATAGAGGTCGTGCCCACCACGGGCGCCGACTACGACGCCGATTCGGCGGGCGGCATCATCCGCATCACGCTCAAAAAACGCCGCGAGAACGGCGTCGACGGCTCGGTATCGTTCAACACGACGCAGGCCGGGATCGTTCACAAGTACGACCCCTCGGCCAACATCAACATCCATTCGGACCGCGTGGACTTCTACGCCTCGGCATGGGGATCGTTCGCAAAAGACAAGACGACGACCGACGAGCAGACCCTCTACAACGCCGCGGACAAGGAGCTGAACGCCCATTCGGACATGAAGGGCCGCAACCGCAGCTTCGGGGCCAGCGCCGGGACGGTCTTCGAGATCGACAGCAAAAACAGCATCGGCGCGGAGTTCGAATACTGGCGCAACCGCAACAAAGAGCCGAACAACACCTACACGGATTTCCGCGACGGCGGGACGACGACACGCACGGACAGCTATTTCGACAACCTCAACACGCGCAACAACTATTCGGCGACGTTCAACTACATCCGCAAGATCGACACGCTGGGGTCGACGCTCAAACTGCTGGCCGACTACACGCGCCGCGAGACCGATTCCCGCAACGACAACGAGAGCCGCATCACGCTCCCCGGAGGCGTCCTCGACTCCATCTACCGCGACAATGCCGCGAGCCTCTACAACATCGCCACGGCGACGCTGGCCCTCGAAAAGAACTTTTCGCCCCGCTGGTCGCTGAAAGCGGGCGCCAAGTACACCTACAACGACATGCACAACGACGCGCTCTACGAGTATCTCAAGAGCGACGCATGGGTGCGCAACGAGCAGCAGAGCTTCACGATCAACTACACGGAGAACATCGCGGCGGCCTACGGCATCGCCTCGGCCCGGCTCGGGCGCTGGAGCCTCGTGGCGGGAGTGCGCGGCGAGTACACCCACACGACGGGAAAAGACGTCGGGCAGGATTACTTTTCGCTCTTTCCCAACGCCAACGTCTCCTACTCCTTTTCCAAGGAGAAGGGCTGGTCGCTGATCGCCCAGTATGCCCGGACCATCGAGCGGCCGCGGTTTTGGGCCCTCAGTCCGCAGCGGATGCAGATTTCGGACTACACCTATCAGACGGGCAACCCGTCGCTCGACCCAGCGTTCAAGCACGACGTGAGCCTGACGCTGGTGGCGCTCCACAAATACACCCTCACGGCCGGGGTGCAGATCGTAGGCGACGAGATTCAGCAGACGATGATGGCCGACCCGGAGAATCCCGACCTGCTGCAACTGGCGTGGGTCAACTACGACACCACGAAAGGCTATTATTTCTCGGCCAACCTGCCGTTCCAGCCCGCCAAGTGGTGGCAACTGAACGCCAACATCACCTACATGCGCCGCGGGCAGCGTGTCGAGCAGCACGGCGCCGAAGAGTTCTTCAACTGGGGATTCGTCAACCTCTCGACCACCTTCACCCTCCCGGCGAAATTCTACATCGACCTCTCCTACCGCTACCAGAGCCGGCTGGATCTGGGCAACTGCTGGGTGGAGCCCGACCACCGGTTGCAGGCGGGGATCAAGAAACGCTTCGGCGACCGTTTCACCGCCTCGTTCTCGGTGGAGAACCTGCTGGACCAAGGACAGTTGATCGGTGCGCGCGGCGACGGGTTCGTCCGCACGGTGAAAGCCAAACAGACGTGGAGCAACCGCTCCTACCGCATCGGAGTGACCTACAACTTCAAGTCGGGAAAAGCCTTCAAGCGCAAGGCCGTCGAGGCGGGATCGGCCGACGAGAAGAGCCGGCTGTAAAGGCTATTTTGTCCGGCGGATGCGCGGGAGCGGCAGGCGGTGAGCCCAGCGCACGGCCCAGCGCGGCAGCCGCGGGCGGGCCATCCAGCGGGCCAGATGGGTGACGGAGGTGGGGATGCGGATCGACTTGCCCGCGATGATGAGCGTCACGGCGACGAGGATCAGCGACACGCCGACGCCGATGCGCAGCGTGAACTGCTCGCCGAAGACCACGACGCCGAAAAACAACGCCGTGACGGGTTCCAACGCCCCGAGGATCGCCGTGGGCGTAGAGCCGATGCGACGGATGGCCCCGGCCATCGTCACCAGCGAGACGATCGTCGGGAAGAGCGCCAGCGAGACGGCGTTGACCCACATCAGGGGCGACGGAATGGCCTGCAAGTCCGCACCGCCGCGCAGCCGCACGACATAGACCAGCGACCCGAACAGCAGGCTGTAGAAGGTGAGTTTCTCGGTCGAAAGGTTTTTGAGCGACGAGCGGTTGACGCCGACGATATAGACGGCATAGGCGAGCGCCGAGAGGAAGACCAGCAGCACGCCCACGAGGCTCAACGTCGCGCCGTCGCCCCCTTTGTACAGCAGCCCGATGCCCCCGCACGCCAAGGCGATCGAAAAGACCGTGGCGGCGGTGACCCGTTCGTGGAAACCGACGGCCATGATGACGGCGACCATCACCGGATAGACGAACAGGATGGTCGAGGCGATGCCGGCATCCATGAGGTTGTAGCTCTGGAAAAGCAGCAGCGACGACAGCGCGAAAAGCACGCCCATCACCGCCAGAGGCAGGATGTCGTGCCGCGTGAGGGCGAACGACTGCCGCCGGAAGAGCATCAGCGCCCCCAGCATCACCACAGCCAGCACATAACGGTAGAAAAGGACCGAATCAGGGCTCATACCCACCCCGTAAAGGGGCAGCGCGAAGAGCGGATTGAGTCCGTAACTGGCCGCGGCTATGGCTCCCAGCACATAGCCGCGCGAGCGTTCGGAGATCATTTAGAAAGTCACCTGCGGAGCGGCTTCCGAGCCTTCGGCAGACTCGAAATAGGGCTTCTGTTCGAAACCGAACATCCCGGCCACCAGATTCGCCGGAAAACGGCGCACGGCGACGTTATAGGTCCGGGCCATATCGTTGAAATCCTTGCGGGCGACAGCGATCCGGTTCTCGGTGCCTTCGAGCTGGGCCTGCAGTTCGAGGAAATTCTGGTTGGCCTTCAGGTCGGGATAGCTCTCCGAGACGGCGATCAGCCGCCCCAGTGCGGAGCGCACCTGCGCCTGCGCCTGCTGGAACTGCGCGAGTTTCTCGGGCGTCAGGTCGTCGGCCGAAAGGTTGATCGACGTGGCTTTGGCGCGCGCCTCGGTCACCTCGTTCAAGGTCTGGGTCTCGTGGGCCGCATAGCCCTTCACCGTATTGACCAGATTGGGAATCAGGTCGGCACGGCGCTGGTACTGCGTCTCGACATTGGCCCAGGCGCCCTTGAGCCCCTCCTCCTTGTTCACGAAACCGTTGTACGTCGCATAAAAGAAGATCACCACCACGGCGACTACGCCGATCCAAATCCATTTTTTCATCTTTCCTATTTTTTAATCGTTACTTCTCCTTTTTAATGTCCCTTTTGATGGCAAAAGGGACCTAAAACCATCCGCAAGGCGAAACCTTTCACAACTGCAACTCTACCATTTGGAACCGGCCCCGCCGCCGCCGAAGGAACCTCCCCCGAAACCACCGCCGAAGCCGCCGCCCGAACTGCGGCCGAAACCGCCGCCGATGATCGTCCCGCCGCCGGCCCCCCCGCCGAAATTGTCGTCACGGAGGTTTTTGGCCTGCCGTTTGACCACGGCGCCGCAGTTCGAACAAACATAGGTATACTCCACCAGCCGGTAGTTCTGCGTGGTATTCACCACCCACTGCGACTGCTGTTTCAGGCCTTGTTTATGGCACACCGGACAACGGCGGGCGAAATATTGGTTCACGAGCACCAGTCCCAGCGGGACGACCACGAAGCCGAAGACGATCAGGAAGATCATCCACGCCGGAAGCTCATCGCCGGAATCGCCGCTGAGATCGACTTCGCCGCCCTCGAGGATCGTGGCCGCGGCTTCAATGCCCGCGACCATGCCCGCGCTGTAATCCCCCGCGCGGAACGCTGGGAGCATATAGGTCATCTGAATGCGTTTGCAGAGCGCGTCGGGGAGGATACCCTCCAGTCCGCCGCCCGTGACGAAGCGTATTTCGCGCAGCTCCTTCACCAGCAGGATGCCCAGTCCGTTGTTGCTTTTGGCCGAGCCTACGCCCCAGCCGCGGAACAGCCCGACGGCGAACGAAAAGGTATCGCCGCCCGCGATGTCGTCGACGGCGACGACGGCAACCTGCGCAAGTCCCCGTTCGCGCAGCGACGCACAGACGGAGTCGATACGCGCCACGGCCTCTGCGGAGAGGATGCCGTCGGGATCGGAGACATAGCGCTGCCGGTCCATACGCTGGACGTTGGGAATCTGCTCCGGGCGATAGGTTCCCGCAAAGGCGGGCAGCGCGCAGACGAGCAGCAGGCAAAGGATCGTGATCTTTTTCATAACCTCGGGAACAAAGATACGAATAAGCGAGCGCAAAAGCAAGTTCGCCTGCATTTTGCCGGGCGGAAGTATTTAAGGCGAAGCCAAAGATAGGAAAAAATGGGATTCGGCACCTCCCCGGACACGTTTCCGCCGAAGCAGAAAAACGGCGGCACACCTCCGGGGTATGCCGCCGCGCCGTCACGCCGCCGGGCCGGTTATCAGAACCGGAACCCGAGGTAGAAACGCACGGAGCTGGTTTTGAACTTGCGGTCGGGAACCTTCATCTGGTCCATCACGTCGCCGACCGACGGGGTGTCGCCGTCCGTCAGGTCGTCCTCGTCGAAAGCCGACTCGTCGAATTTCAGCCCGTCGTATTTGGCCGTGCCCCAGCGCCACTCGACTCCCACCGAAAGGACTTTCCAAGCGAGGGTGCAGCCGGCATTGCAGAACGTCACATAATGATGATGCACGGTCTCGTCCATGTAGAGGAGCGAATAGGAGGGCGTGACGCGGAAATAGCCGCCGATCTTGAGGTGATGCACGGGGTTGACCGTCAGCGACGGACCGAACTGCATGCCGATCTCGGCCTGATGGATGTCATACGACTCCTCTTCGAACTCCTTCATGGCGAACTTGGCGTAGTTGATGTCCATCCACGACCAGTCGAGGCCGAATTTCAGCATGCCGAAAAGCGGTTTCCGGTGCAGGTAGTAGGTCTTGCCCCAGCTCACCGAAGCTCCGAGATCGCTCCTGAGCTCCCCGCCGTAGGTCCGGTCGGTGAGCGTCTGCCGGACATAGCCGAGGTTGAAATACTTGGCGCGGCCCTTCCAGACGGCGCGGTTCAGTTCGGCCGTCTCCGTCTCTTCCACACGCGACGAGAGTGCGTTCACAACCTGTTGCAGGGAGTCCAGCCGCGACTGATTCTCCTGAGCGTATATCCCGGTCGAAACAAGGACCAGAAGGATGCAGACTGAAAACTTTTTCATGGCCACTAACTATTTTTTCTTCCACGTCCGCCGTTCCGTCTCGCCGTCCTCGGACTGTTCGGTGACGAGCTTCTCCTTCGTCCAAGTAAAGACTTTCAGTTGACTCCGATAGTCGCCGTAGTTCAACGTCAGCACCGGATTCGCCCACGCCCATGTACCGCGGTCGGTGTAACTCTCCGGTTCCTCCTCCCCGTCTCCCGGAATGTTCACCTCGTAGACGAACGTTTCGTCCCCGTTCAGCGTCAGGCTCACGGTTCCCAGACCCGCGGTGTCGCCGCCGTCGGTTCCCTCCTCATCCGTAATCTCGATATGGGTCATGACCCATACACCCGTGAAGGGCGCACCGCCGTCGATCCCGGCATCGTCGTCGCTGTCGTCGCACGAAACAAGTCCCGCGGCACTGACAGATGCCGCAACCAAAAGATACAAAGCTCCCGTCCGGAGCGCTCTCAAAGAAGAAAACAGTGTTTTCATTTGCATAAAAAATTTTATTGGATTAGAAAAAAGGGTGCATGAAGGTATGACACGACGATGCGCGCGGACGAAACGAATCATCCGCGGAGCGTCGGCGGCAGGGCCGACACAGTGTATATCAGTTATTTTCGGGGGGGGGAGTTACGGCGCAATGCGGCGAGGACCGGCAGACGGTCCTTATCCGGAGAATATTTTACGACAAAAAACATGCGCTGTACTACTTTGGTCCCGGCAAAGATAGAAAAAATTTCGCAAACCTGTTCAATGCGTCCGTATCCGGACATTTCCCCCGGTGCAGCCACGGCCGGAAGAGTGCCGCCGGCAGGAGCGCATCAGTCGAAATCGGCCGGGAATGCCAACAACTGGTACATCAGAGCCTTAGCCATGCGCCGGTGCCCCTCGGCATTGGGATGCAGGCGGTCGGTCTGCCCGTCGCTGAAATAACGGACGTGGGAGTCGGAAAGGGGGTAAAGGCCGCTGATGCTGTTGAGATCGATCACCGGGACGGCCCAGACACCGCCGGCCTCGCGGATTTTTGCGACATAGGCATCGACGTAAAGTCCCAGCCGGTTGGGGAACGATTCGTCGGGCTGGACGTTCCGTTCGCTGAAGCGCGCATAGCCCCGGTGGATCGGCGTAAGCAGGATGATCTGACTGGCCGGAAGATGCTCCTTCAGGTAAGCGAGCACGGCGTTGATCCGTCCGCAGAGGGTTCCCCGGTCGGCCGAGGGCGTGCGACGCATCCGCGTTCCGGTCACGGAACCCGGCATCGGGCACTCCGTCTCGGCGACGTCGTACCACTCGCCGAGCGGCACGGCGCTATTGAAATCGTTGGTCCCGGCGAAGATGACGACGGCATCGACGGCGTCGCCCCGCTCGGCGCAGAGCCGCTCGGCCTGCCCCAGCACGTCGGACCATTGGTGGCCGTTGATCCCGTAGACAAAAGGCACGATGCCCAGCATTTCGGCCAGATACTGCCAATAGTTTTTCGTCGTGCCGACATGACGCTCGTCGGTGATCGAGTCGCCGAGAAAGGCGACCCGTTTGCCCAGCCACTGGCTCTGCACGAGGGTCGTTCCGGCATCGGTCTCCTTGTTTTTCCGGGCCCTTCCGTCCGAGGCCCCCGCAGGTCCCGCCGCCAGCAGCAGGGCCGCCAGCAGGCATACTATCTTCCGCATATTCATAGGTTTGAGGTTCATCGTTTATCGGTCCGCCGCGTCAGTATCCGGTAGCTCCACGGCGCCATATCCTCCTCAACGCGGCCCCGGAGCTCGAAGGGTTCGTCCGTCATGGCGTCGGTGTACATTCCGGCATAGATGCCCGTATAGTAGTCGGCATGGATGGCGTAGGGCGAGAGGTTCATGACCGCCACGACGCGGTTGCCGTCCGTCTCGCGGACCATCGTCATCAGGCAGTCCTCGGCGTTGTTGCGGATCTCGGTCATCGCCCCGCCCCGCTCCCCCGCGGCGAGGGCCGGATTATCGTGCCGCAGCGTCGTGAGGCGGCGGTAGAATTCCGTGAAGGTGTTGGCGCCGTAGGACGGGATCGGGTCGCGGTCGAAGAAGGCGAACGAGTGGTCGTAGCCGATCTCCTGCCCGGTATAGATCAGCGGCAGGCCGCGCGGAACGACGAACGTGAAGACCGCCATGATCTCGCGGGCGTCGCCCAGACGGGTGAATTCGGAGCCGCTCCACGAATTTTCGTCGTGATTCGAGGTGAAAGCAAGCCGCATGGCCGAATCCGGGTAACGGCCACGGTCGGCCCAAATGTAGTCGCGCAGGGAGGTAACGCGCACCTGCTGCCGGGCGACGTCGTTCATCAGGTGGTGCATCTCCCAAGCGTAGCAGGCATCGAAAGCCCCCTCCTCGAAGAGATTCCGCTCCTCGGCCTCGGCCAGCATAAACAGGTCGGGTTTCACCCGCCGCAGGCGCAGCGACACATCGTTCCAGAAGCCGATGGGCACCAGCATCGCCATGTCGCAGCGGAAGCCGTCGACGGCGTGCTGCGTGATCCAGAACTCCATGGCGTCGCCCTGTGCCTGCCAGACGTCGCGGTTGGCATAGTTGAGCTTCGCGGTGTCGGACCAGTCCCACGGCACGGCGGGCTCGCCTGCGGCATCGCGCTCGTACCACGAGGCGGGCGCCTCGGCGATCCACCGGGCGTCGCGGGCCGTGTGGTTGGCCACCCAGTCGAGCAGGACCTTCAGGCCGAGGCGGTGGGCTTCGGCGACGAAGGCGTCGAAATCGGCCATCGTGCCCAGTTCGGGATTCACGGCGCAGTAGTCGCGGATCGAATAGTAGGAGCCCAGCGAACCTTTGCGCTCGGCCTCGCCGATCGGATAGATCGGCATCAGCCACACGGCGTCGACGCCGAGGTCTCGGAGAAAAGGCAGTTTCGCGGCGGCGGCACGCAGCGTGCCTTCGGGCGTGAGCTGGCGCACGTTCATTTCATACAGAACGGCCTGATAGCTCCATTCGGGGTGCAGGTTCATCGGTTGTTTTCGATTGGATGGATGATGCGGGTTTCGACGGTATGGCGTTCGCCGCAGAGGGCGATGGTGACGGGGTCGCCTTCGTTCGTGACTTCGACGGCCGTGCGCGTGACCTTCACGGTGAGCACGCGGCCCCGGAAGCCGACCTTGAACGCCAGCGACTCCCACCCCCCGGGCAGCCGGGGATCGAACGACAACACGCCGTCGCGGACACGCATGCCCCCGAAGCCCTCGACCACCGAGAGCCACGATCCGGCCATCGAGGTGACGTGGCACCCCTCGGCGACCTCGCGGTTGTAGTCGTCGAGGTCCAGCCGCGCCGTACGCAGGTACATCTCGACCGCCTTCTCCATGTCGCCGAGGCGTGCGGCGAGGACGGCGTGGACGCAGGGCGAGAGCGACGATTCGTGGACGGTGCGCGGTTCGTAGAAGTAGAAATTGCGGCGGAGGGTGTCGAGGTCGAACTCCTCGCCGAAGAAATAGAGTCCCTGCAGGACGTCGGCCTGCTTGATGAAGCACGAGCGCAGGATGCGGTCCCACGACCATTTCTGGTTGATGGGCCGCTGGGACGGGTCGAGGTCCTTCACGAGCGTCTGCTCCTTGTCCAGATAGCCGTCCTGCTGGAGAAAGATGCCCAGCTCCCGATCCTCGCCCAAGTACATATTGTCGGCGATGCGGTGCCACACGGCGGTTTCGGCGGCCTCGTCGAACGCCCGTTTCGCGCAGATGCGGGCATAGTCCGCAGGGCGGTTTTCGCGCACCCAGCGGGCCGCCTCGACAGCGTAGCGGAGGCACCAGCAGGCGATATAGGAGGTATACCAGTTGTTGTTGACGTTGTTCTCGTACTCGTTGGGGCCCGTGACGCCCAGCAGGACGTATTGCCCCCGCGCGTCGGACCATGTGATGCGCTGGGCCCAGAAACGCGCGATGCCCACGAGCACCTCCAGCCCGCAGTCGGCGAGGTACTGTTCGTCGCCCGTATAGCGGATGTAGTTGCGGATGGCATGGGCGATGGCGCCGTTGCGGTGGATCTCCTCGAAGGTGATCTCCCACTCGTTGTGGCACTCCTCGCCGTTGATCGTGACCATCGGATAGAGCGCCGCACCGTCGCGGAACCCCAGTTTGGCGGCGTTCTCGATGGCTTTGTCCAACTGGTTGTAGCGGTAGACCAGCAGTTCGCGGGCCACCTCCTGCCCCGCCGTGGCCATGTAGAACGGCAGGCAGTAAGCTTCGGTGTCCCAGTAGGTGACGCCGCCGTATTTCTCGCCCGTGAAGCCCTTGGGGCCGATATTGAGCCGGGTATCGACCCCGGTGTAGGTTTGCAGGAGCATGAAGATGCAGAAGCGGATGCCCTGCTGGGCCGCGGGGTCGCCCCCGATGGCGATGTCGCACCCGTGCCAGCGGGCCGCCCACGCCTCCTCCTGCTCTTTCAGCAGGGCGTCGAAGCCCGTCCGCAGGCCGTCGAACGCATGCCGGCGCGCGCGGCGGCCTCGATGCCCGCGGCGGCGTCCTCGAACACCACACAGTTTTCGGGCCGCACGCCGGCTGCCGATGCCCCTTTCACGAAAACCTCGGGGTCGGGCTTGGGATGCGAGACCCCGGTGCCGTCGACCACGGCGTCGAACAACGGGCGCAGTTCACAGCGGTCGAGGATCGTCGCGGCGTTCTTCGACGCCGAACCCAGCACGGTCAGCACCCCGTGCGCACGCACGTCGCGCAGGAATGCCACGGCTCCCGGAAGCACCTCGCGGGGCGTCATCGAGGCGACATACGCCAGATAACGGGCGTTCTTCTCCGCGGCGAGACGCTCCTTTTCGGCCGGGGAGAAGCGATTGTCCATTCCTCCGGCGCGCAGCACGATGTCGAGCGAGGCCATGCGGCTCACCCCCTTGGTGGCTTCGCCCGCGGCGGGCGTGAACTCAAAGCCCAACTCCCGGGCCAGCGAGGCCCACGCCAGGTAGTGGTAGCGGGCCGTGTCGACGATTACCCCGTCGAGGTCGAACAGGCAGCAAGCGATCATTTTTCGTAATTTCGGACGTTAAAGATACAATTTTTTCCCGACATCCGCCCCATTGCACACACACTTGTAAAATAACTGGGTAAAACGTCGTTTTATTTCTATAAATAATTACTATCTTTGCGTTCGTAAATTCACTAAATACGCCTTATTCAAACCATGAAGCAACTCCGTCTTCTGATCGGGAGCTCGATTCTCGCTATCCTGCTCGTTTCGTGCGCAGCACAGAAACGTGTGTGGTATCTGCAGGACGCACAGCCGTTTACTCCCGAACAAATTGCCGAAAACGGCCAGATACGCATCAAGCCCCTCGACCGTCTGACCATCGTCGTCAACAGCAAGGACCCCGAGCTGGCCGTGCCGTTCAACTCCTCGACATCGTACAATTCGCTGACGGGAAACAGCGTCAGCAACGCGGCCAGTTCGCAGGCGCTGCAAATGCGCACGGTGGATGAGAAAGGCATGCTCGACATGCCCGTGATCGGCAAGATCGAATGCGCGGGAAAGACCCGCAGCGAGCTGGCCGAGGCCATCGCCGAAAAGATCAGGGAGGGCGGCTATATCAACGACCCCACGGTCAACGTGCAGTTCGCCGACATGAAGATATCGGTGATCGGCGAGGTGCTAAGACCCGGATTCTACGACGTCACACGCGACAAGATTTCGATCTTCGATGCGCTGGCCATGGCCGGCGACATGACCGTCTACGGCGTGCGCTCGGAGGTGATCGTGACGCGCGAGGTCGACGGGGTGCGCACCATCCAAGTCCTCGACCTCACGTCGAAGGAGATCTTCGACTCCCCGGCATTCTACCTCCAGCAGAACGACGTGGTATACGTCAAGCCCAACAAGTACAAGGCGCAGGCCGGAGAGATCAGCCAGAACCGCAACTTCTACCTTTCGCTGGTGGGCACCGCCATCTCGGTGGCGACGCTCATCGTAACCCTTACCAAATAGCCGCCCGACATGACCGAACAGCAGATCAATTCCCCGCAGCAACAGGGAAACGAGGAAATGACCGGTGCCGTCACGCTGCACGACATCATCCGCATGGTCATAGCCAACTGGTACTGGTTCGTGCTCTCGGCATTCGTATGCCTCTGCATGGCTTACTACTATCTGGCAAGCACCCCCAAGATATACAGCCGCACGGCGACCATCCTCGTCAAGGACAGCCGCAAGGGCGGCGACCTCGAGCTGACGGCGTTCAGCGACCTTGCCGGATTCCAGAACCGCCGCAGCGTCGACAACGAGGTCTTCATCCTCCAGTCGCGCCGCCTGATGACCGAGGTCGTCAAGCGTCTCGACCTCACGGTCAGCTACTCCGTCCGCGAACGCCTCCGCAGGCGCGATCTCTACGCGCAGTCGCCCATCGAGGTGGCGTTCGTCAACAACAGTGACAACCTGTCGCTGGCCATGGAGGTCACCCCGCTGGACGGCGACAAGGTGCGGCTGACGGATTTCGAGGACAAGTTCGTCACCAAGCAGGAGAGCCGCAGCGTCATCACGGCCGCCTACGGCGACACGATCCCGACCCCCGTCGGGCAGATCGTCGTCAGGAAGAGTCTCTACATGAAACCCGAATACACCGGGGTGCCGATCCGCGTGGTGAAAAACTCGCTCTCGCGCACGACCAACGCCTACCGCAGCGCCGTGAAGAGCGACGTGGCCAACAAGCAGGCTTCGGTGGTGACGGTCTCGATGAACAACTCCGTGCCCCGGCGCGCCGAGGACATCCTCAACACGCTGATCGCCGTCTACAACGAGGACGCCATCGACGACAAGCGCCGCGTATCGGTGACGACGGCCGAGTTCATCAAGGCCCGTCTGGCGGTCATCGGCCGGGAGCTGGGCGACGTGGACCGCGACATCGAGGACATCAAGAAGGACAACCAGATGGTCGACATCTCGTCGGAGGCCGCGCGCACCGTCTCGGAGAGCAGCAAATACAAGGCCGAGGGGCTTTCGCTCGAGAACCAGATCAACGTCGCAGAATTCATCCGCACCTACCTGAACGATCCGAAAAACGCCGGGGAGCTGATCCCCATGATGGCGGCGGTGACCAATCAGGCCATCGCCAACCAGATCGAAGACTACAACAACGCCATCCTGCGGCGTGAAAAGCTGATGGAGAACAGTTCGGACCGCAGCCCCGTGATCCAGAACCTCGACAACCTGCTGGCATCCGTGCGCCGTTCGATCCTCGCGTCGCTCGACTCGCACATCTCGACGCTCACCATCCAGCGCGACGCCATGCGCAAGGAGGAGACACAGGCCAACCGCCGCATCTCGACCATGCCTTCGCAGGAGAAAGTCATACTGGGCATCACCCGTCAGCAGAAGATCAAGGAGGAGCTGTTCCTCTACCTGCTCAACAAGCAGGAGGAGACGCAGCTCAACTACGCCGTCGCCGAGAGCAACGCCCGCATCATCGACCTCGCATACGGCAGCACGTTCCCCGTGTCGCCGCGCCCGATGCTGATTCTGGGCATCGCCCTGATCGTAGGTCTGGCAATCCCGTTCGGACTGCTCTACCTGATCGGCATGCTCGACACGACCATCCGCGGCCGCAAGGACGTGGAGGACAACATCAGCGCCCCGTTCCTTGGCGACATCCCCTACTCCGAAAGCAGCGGCGATTCGGGAATCGTGGTGCGCGAAACGGGCCGCGACGCCCTGTCGGAGGCGTTCCGCATGCTGCGTTCGAACATGACGTTCATGAACGTCTCGGCCGGAAACGAGATACACACCATCCTCTTCACCTCGTCGGACCCCCACGCGGGCAAGACCTTCGTGGCGACGAATCTGGCGACGACGCTGGCCATGGCCGGCAAGCGGGTGCTGCTGATCGACCTCGACCTCCGGCGCCACGCCCTCTCGACCCAGTTGGGCCACGGCAACAGCAAGACGGGCATCACCAGTTACCTCGCAGGAACCACCGAACTCGACAAACTGATCACCAAGACCGGCATCCACGACAACCTCGATGTGATCTACGCCGGCATTCAGCCGCCCAACCCTACGGAGATGCTCCTCTCGGACAAGCTCGACAAACTGGTGGCGGAACTGCGCCAAAAGTACGACTACATCTTCATCGACAGCACGCCCGCCATGTCGGTGGCCGACGCCATCATCACCGACCGGCTCGCGGACCTCTGCATCTACATCGTGCGCGAGGGTGTGCTCGACCGGCGCCAACTGCCCGACATCGAACGTCTCTACCGCGAGAAGAAACTGCACAACATGGCCATCGTCCTGAACGGAACCCGCTCGCGCCGCCACGGTTACGGGTATGGATACGGTTACGGTTATGGCTACGGATATGGATACGGTTACGGCGACGAATACAAGGAGGTAAGCTACCGCAAGCGCATCAAGAGCTTCTTCCGCTCGCTGTCCCACAAAATCAAACGGTAAAAAATGGCAATCAAGGACGCGACGATAGCGATCGACTTCGACGGCACGGTGGTGACACACGCCTACCCCGAAATCGGGGAGGACGCAGGAGCCGTCCCTGTACTGAAAGAACTCTCAGGCAACGGATGCCGGCTCATCCTCTACTCGATGCGCCACGGCAAGCTGCTGGATCAGGCGGCGGAGTGGTTCCGCAAAAACGGGATTCCGCTCTATGCCGTGAACGAGAATCCGGGGCAGAAACGCTGGACCTCCTCGCCGAAGGTTCATGCCGACCTCTACATCGACGACAGCAGTCTGGGGTGTCCCCTGCGGTTCGTGGACGGGGTGAAACGCCCCGTGGCCGACTGGGTCCGCATCCGTGAACAACTGGTGAAAGAGGGGTTTCTGGACTGAGAGTCACCCCGGCAACCGAAACAGTGCGGCCTCTTTGCAGAGGCCGCACTGTTTCGGGTCGGACAGAAATTTCCGCTGTTTTCGATCGGTCGGGAGTGCTCGCGGGTCTTACGATCCTCGAAGAGTGCAAAACCTTCCGAAGATTTTCAGGCACCCTGCCGGCGGGAAATTCGCCCGCTGCGAATGGCGAACTTCGCCACTCATTTGTCCGAGGGTTCCGTGATGACCACGGGAGGCCCCGATGGCACGAAGCGTGTCAAATCCCCGATTCCCGAGCGCGCTCCGGCCGGATAAGCCGGACGCTGATCTTCGAGTAAAAATGCACCGAACGTATAATCCGGCTCGCCGGCAAGTTTCCGGATACGCCGGATCTGTGCCCATCGGCTCGGGGCATTGAAATAGGCGACATTGTCGTTCATGCAGCTGTTCTCTTCCGCACGCCAGATCCCCGAGCGGTAAGTTCCCGCTCCGGGATAGGTTCCGACCATCGGATAATCGGGCTGCGCGGCGAAATCCCGCCACGTCGTCCGGGAGATGTCGGGCGAAAAATCCGCATTGATATAGAATCCGAAATTTTTGAGACTCTCGATTTCAATCCGGGTTTTCGCCGGAATCTCGGTCTCGTAATAGACGTATTCATCGAGCAGCTTGGCGAAACCGTGTCCCCCGGCCTCGTGCACCACCAGTTTGTCGAAACTGCTTCCGACAGGAATCATGGAGATCGAAAAACCGTCGGTCCACATCAGACTGGTCCCGGCATACACCGCCCGGTTAATAGGCATAACGACCGTCAAATCCTGCATGCGGCGCCCCGTCAATGCCGTCACCCGCCTCAACCAGTCGCGGACGGCTCCGTCATCGCACGAGATCGAGGTCGATACGCCCTGCCACAGTGTCGAGAATTTCGTATCCACGGTCTCCGACGGAGAGACACAGCTCATGCCCGCCTCCTCGGAAATCGCAGTCAGCATGTAGACATCGAAATAGGACCGGTAGGCATTGTAAGGATAGACCGAAAAGAACGCTTCGGCCGCTCGCCTCATGTCGGATTCATACTTTCCCGTTCCCCGGGCCATCTCCGCAAGCGTGTAGCCGTCCCCCACGACGACCAAACACACTCCGTTTCCGGATGTGGCACGTTGCAGCGCAACGACTTCCCCGTCGCCGTAGTTTTTCACCGGATCGAAAGCCTGCTGCACGAGAACGACATCCTGTGTGAACCGTCCGGCCGTCACACGCAACGTCACGGACCTTTCCGCGCCGAGATTCGTCGAGACACGGATATGTATCCGCGCCCCCTCGACCACGGCCGTACACCACTCCGCCTGCGGGGAGAGCGCGACCTCGAGCGGTTCGGACGCCGAGGCGGCCGTCAGATATTCGGTAGTATTGAGAGCCGGCAATTCGAGCCGTCCGGGCATCACGAGGGTCGGGGCCTGCGTAATCGCGACCGTCTGCGAAAGCTCCGCCGCATCGAAATAGACCGAGGCCTCGCGTCGTTCGAAATCCGCGTTCGGTGCGACGCGCAGCAGGACCCGGTGTTTTCCGGCTCCGCCCGAGGCGGGTTCGGTCGTCAGCCACTCCCGCGCAATCGGAGGCGACACCTCCGAAGTCCAGGTTCCGTCGACCTGCAATTCGATCCATTCGTCTCCGCCCCCGTGCGGCAATACGACACTCCTGGGCGAAACCTCCAACAGCGTCGTCCGATCCTGCGAAGTCGTGCAGGCACAGCATCCGAGCAGCACGACGTTCCACAACAACCGTAAATGACTCCTCATGGCAAACTCTTTTTAGGCAAACGAAACGATCCGGACGATTCCGGTTCAAAAAAACGGGAAAGCACCTCTTCCCTTTATGTGAGGCGCTTTCCCGAATTGCGGAGACGGCTATCGCGCGCTCTTCTCGAAACGATACCCCAGACCGAAGAACGTCGGATCGAAGGGATCTTCCCACCATTCGGGCAGGAACGGCGGCTGGTCGTGATCGCGCAGGAAGAGAACCAGCGATCCGTCTTTGTCCAGCAGGAGCGCGATGGTCAGCTTGCCGAGCTTCTCTTTCGAATTGTCGAACGAGCGGTTTCCGCTGCTCAGCTGGAAATAGGTCAGATCGAACGAACCTTCGTCGACCCAGAAATATTGCTCGCCGACCGTCGTACAGGAGCCGCTCACTTTGCCTTCCAGCACATTGAACGGCGCCGTATAGGTCATGTCGCACGTCCGGAAGAGATTGGCCAGATCGCCCGTACTCGACGGCGTGAATTTCGCGCTTCCACCCTCGTCCGTGATCGAGATCGTGAAATTGTCGTTATTGCTCGGAACTTTCGAAGTGTCCAGCTCTTCGTCCATAGCGAAAAGCTCAAGCATCTCCAGACCGATCAGCTCCTTGCAGTGCCATGTGCCGGCAAGCGCTGCATAAGAAAGCAGTCCCTTGACTGTGACGGTTACACTCGCGGTCTCTCCGGCGACGAAGCGTCCGCCCTGCTCATCCACGCCGAGCTTCAGCGTCGCGGGATTGGCAAGGTCCGCATCGGGCCCCGGAAGCAGCGTCAGCGTCGCCGTGTTGCCGTCTTTCGGAACGATGAAAGAGGTGGCTTCGTCCTTCACCAGGAAGTGCTTGCCCAACTCGGCCGTAGAGCCCGAAAGGACCTTGAACGGCAATTCGAGATCCTTAGGCGCCTTGAAGTTCTCGTCGCCCACGGTCAGCGTAACATCCAGCGACTCCTGCAATTCTGCCGCCGCCGTCGTGAAGCTGTAAACATAAACGCTCGACTCGACCAGATTTACCGTCGTGGAAGCAACCCGTCCAATCACATATCCTGTACCGGTTGCAAGGGTGAGTGTCAGGGTCTTGGCCTCCTCG
The DNA here is from genome assembly GCF_900083545.1 of Alistipes provencensis. Classification (NCBI taxonomy): domain Bacteria; kingdom Pseudomonadati; phylum Bacteroidota; class Bacteroidia; order Bacteroidales; family Rikenellaceae; genus Alistipes; species Alistipes provencensis. Next base: position 3,556,564 of record NZ_LT559262.1, read on the forward strand.
TAAGCCTGTTTGGGCGTTACGGTGACGGTCGCTTCGGTCTTGCCGGCTTCGAGCAGGAAACTCTGCGCGGAAAACTCGTAATCGGCCGCTGCGGCCGTACCGCCGACCGTGAATCCGATGTTCAGATTCGACGCCGCAGCCTGCGACGCCACCAACTTGATCTCGATCGGTTCGTCGTCCAGCGTATAGGACGATGCAGCAAACTGCACATTGGCAGCCGAGCCCGCTCCGGGTTCGTCGTCACCGCCGCACGCTCCCAAAGACAACGTTGCCAGGAGCGCCACGGACAAATAGAAATACTTTTTCATAATCCGTCTTTATTTAGTGAAACATAGAGTCAATTTCCAACCGCCGATTCGTACTCCGAACGAATCGCCCGCCACGCTTCGACCTCTTCGGCCGAGGCCGATTCGCCGACGATCGGCAGCAGGTCGTACGATCCGCCCGAACTCCGCGGCGGCACATCATCGTATTCGTCGCATCCTGCGGCGAAAAGTCCCAGCAGCGCCACAACCGTAAGCGCTCCGAGAAACAACCAGTTTTTCCGTTTCATAGTTCGAAGATTCAAAATTCATAACCCGGATTCTGCGCAATCTTTCCCTGACTATTCCGAATGTCCCGTACACTCACGGGCATCGTATAGAGATACTGCCGCACCACATATTTGACCGGCAGCGTGCTTCCCGACTGCTGGATCACCCACCATTCGGGACGCCCGTTGCGTTTGAGTTCGAACCAGCGGTCACCCTCCATATAGAGCTCCTTGCGCCGCTCGTCCAAAATGGCGGAAATCAACGGCGTGAGAGGCTTGCCCTCGGCATCCGCCGTAATCAGCGCCTCTGGGTCCGGACCGGGAAGCGTCCGAAGCGTGTAATCCGCAACATCCTCAATGCGTTTGCGGCGCAGTTCGTTGAGCAGCGACAGCGCCTTCGCCTCGTCCTGCTGCGCCCCCGGATGGGCATAACTCTCGGCAAGCATCAGATGCAGTTCCGAACCCCGGACCCGTGCCGTCACAGTCTTCCGGTTAACCCGTTTCGCATCGCACATGATGCTCCAACGCACATCCTTCTGCGGCTCCGAACCGAAAAGTTTCAACAGCGTGGTATTCACCGGCCGCGTGTTGAGGTATTTCTGAAAAGTCTCGTCGTAGAGTGTCTTCACGTCGTCGTCGCCCGTCGTCCGGTCGCGGATGATGACCTCCTGCAACCGCTCTCCGTAAGACTGAACCGACTCCGCATAAACGCTCCTGTCCGCAAGGGCGTAAGAAGGTACGGCCAGCAATTCCTCGCACAACGGAATTACCTCGGACCACTTTTCCGCCCAGAAATAGAGCTTGGCCAGGAAGGTCTTCGCCACCGCCTCCGTGAAAAGATACGACTCATCGGTCATGTGGCAATCGATCGCCTTGCGGAAGAGCGACACCGCATACTCGTAGCTCCGGGCAAGGGTGTTGCGATCGGGCACCGCATCGCTTTCCACTTCGAAATGTTCGACAATGGGAATGCCCGGCAGGGAGGAGGCCGTCGCCGCATCGTACGGCTCGCAGTAGATCCGAATCAGATTGTAGTAGCAGACACCCTTGATGGCATAGGCTGCGGCACACAACGCCCGGGCCTTCGCGGAGTCCTTTTCGAGCATGTATTCCAGAATCAGATTACAATCCTTGATCGCCGAATAAAGGCCTTCGTAATACCCCTTCTGAAAGTTGTTCGCCACATCGCCCGCATAGAGCGTCAGACGCCCGGCCGAGACGTTCGCATCGAGGTTGTCGGAGATCGACTCGTAGAGAATCACCCGGTCGTAACATCCCAGAATATCCTCGTCCGTTCCCTCCTCGATGGCAAACAGCATGTTGTTCAGCAAGGCTTCGAAATCCTCCTCCGTTTCAGGGATGATCTTTCCCTGCGGTGTCACGTCGAGATAACGCTTGCATCCGCCGAAAAGCAGCGATGCCAGGGCTATCATCCATATTTTCCGTTTCATAATCCGCTGTTTTTAGAATCCGAGCGTCACGCCGAACGTCACGGAGCGCGTCGTGGGATAGATCGCGCCCGGAACTTCCGGGTCCATGCCCTTGTAATCGGTGAATGTAAAGAAGTTGGCCAGACTTACGTTGAAACTCACGGCATCGAATCCACCCCGGTTGACCACCTTGCGCGGCAATGAATAGGAGAGCGTGATGTTCTTGATCCGTACATACGAAATCTTGTAGATATAGATTCCGTCGACCACGGCATTGGAGGTCGGATTCGACTGGTCGAAATGGTACTTCGCATCGAACGAGTCGTAAATCCGCGGGTATTTCGTCCCCGTAGGGTTTGCCTCCGTCCAACGGTCGGTGCGGTCTTTCCAGACATTCAGGTGGTTCGAATACAGGTCGCTGTACTCCGTCTGCGCCCGGTCCATCGTGGAAACGCTTCCCGCAGCGATCTGGCTGTAAGTCGCCGGCGACTCGTTGCGGTCATAGGCATACGATCCGAACGAAAAGACACCGTTGACCGAAAGACGCAGATTCCGGTATCCGGCCGAAAGGTTGAAACCGCCGTTCAACGGCGCCTCCCGGTTCCCCAGATAGTAAAGATAGTTGGCTTCGTCGGTGTAGTCCGCATCGCTCGAAATGACCGCATCGGGACGCAGTTTGAATTCGTAAAGCCCCGTCAACGGGTCGATCCCGACCACCTTGCCGCCGATGAGCGCCCGGGCCGGATAACCCTCGTAGTAGTTGAGTTTCATGTGCTGGAACGATACCGAACTCGCATATTCGAGCACCTTGTTCGAGTTGAAAGCGAAATTGACAGAAGCATCCAGCGTCCAGTCCCGGGTCTGAACGATCCCGCCCCTGAGCGTAAATTCGACACCCCGGTTGCGCAGGCGGGCAAAATTGGCTGCCTGATAGGAGAATCCCGTGGTCACATAAAGCGGCTTGTCGTCCACGGCTCCTTTGGTGAGGCGGCTGTAATACTCCGTTTCGAGTGAGAGCCTGCCGTCCAGGAATCCCAGGTCCAGACCTACCTTCACGTCGTTGACCTTCTCCCACCCCAGATTCGGATTGGGCGCCGAAGAGATCGTTCCGACCAAATGATTCTGACCCAGATACTCCCGGTAGGTCTGCAACGAATAGTTCATCATCAGCTGCGGCGAGGCACTCGTCACGATATTTCCCGTAAAGCCGTAAGAGGCTTTCAGCTTGGCGTAATGGAGCACTTTGCGGGCCGATGCCATGAAAGGCTCCTCGGTCAGAATCCAAGCTCCGCCCACACTCCAATTCGGATTGAACTGCGCATGCGTGCCGAAATAGGAGCTGCCGTCGGCACGCCCCGTGACACTCAGAATATAACGGTCCCGGAACGAATAGTCGGCCGAAAGGTAGAACGACGCATAGCGGGACTTGGTGAAATATTCGCCCGTCAGGCGCTCGATCTCCCGCAGCGTGCTCTCCGAGGGTTTCTCGATCGGCGGAAGGGCCGTATTCCCGGTTCTCGGATCGTAGTTGAAACGTTTGTTGAAGAACGTATGCGAATCGTTACCCCGCAATTCAACTCCTCCCACGACATTCAGCGTGTGCCCCTCGCCGTACTCCCCGACATAGGAGAGATGACCGCGCAACAGATACCCCGTACGGCGGCTCTTATTTTCCAAAATGGAGCCGTAGAGATTGCCGTTATGCGTACGGTGGATGCTCAACCGGTCCTTGAAAGCCCCGTAGGTGTCCTCCTCCCGCGTGGTCTGCGTATCGTTGTTATTGAAATTGTAGGAGGCCAGACCGATGAATTTCAGATTTTCCAGCAACTTGTATTCAAGCCCCAGACGTACTTCCGTCGAGACATAATCGGTCTTCATCTTGTTGCCCTCGATCTCCCGGAGGATGTTGAAGCCTTTTTCCGGCAGATCCTCGTATGTATCGCGGTTGTAGTTGGGCAGCGAAAGCCACGTCTGGTCATTTGCATAGCTCCCGTCTTCGTTGTAGGGTTTCTCGTAGGGATTGGCGAAGTAAGCATAGGTGAAAGGATCGACACTCGGATTCGGCGTATCGGCCTTCCGGTACGAAATGTCGGCCCCCACGTCGAACGACAGGCGCCGCGTCGGTTTGAATCCCAGATTCGCCTTGAAGGTGTAGCGGTCGGCACTGTCCTCGATGAGCATGCCCTGATCATTGGTGTAACCCAACGAAAGATAATAGTTGTAGGCCTCTTCGCCACCGCTCACCGAAACATGGCCGTTTACCGATACGGCGTTGCGAAGAATCACGTCGTACCAGTCGGTGTCGGTCCCAGCCAGGCTGTTCAGATATTCTTCCTGCGCCGCCGTGTCGCCTTTGAGATGCGAAAAGGCCAACTGTCCCGAACGCACCTGCCCAACGATTCCCACCGCAGGATAGATCACCGACGGGTTCAGAAGCGACTGCGCATATTTTTCAGCCGCAAATTCGTCCCAAAGTTCCCGCTCCCAGGCCAGCTTCTCGGCCGTATTCATCAGCGACGGCTGTCGCTGCGGCCGGAACGAAACCGTGACATTCGACGAGAAGTTGACCTTCATCTTCCCGGCCTTGCCCCGCTTGGTAGTCACCACGATGACGCCGTTCGCCGCCCGGGAACCGTAGATCGCGGCCGCCGCCGCATCCTTCAACACGACAATCGATTCGATATCGCCGGGATTCACCCCTCCGACACCGTAAATGAAAATATCGTCGAAACCGCCGGCTTTGAGTTCGCTGGAACTCAGATTCGTACTCGGGCCCTCGTTCTGCATCGGGACTCCGTCGACCACCCACAGCGGCGCCGTACTTCCCGAGAGGTTGGCAATGCCGCGGATGCGAATCCGTTGACTGGCTCCCGGACGTCCCGTCGTCGGTTTCACCGAAACGCCGGCCAGCTCGCCCTGCATCAGGGCATCCACCGAGGTCTGCGGCTTGAGTTTCAATTCGTCGGCCGTCAGGATTCCCACCGAACCGGTAACCTTCTTGACCGTGGTCTGCGAATATCCCGTCACGACGACCTGTTCGATCTCCGTGGAGGAGGGTTGCAGGACCACGTCCAAACGTGTACGCCCCGGAGCCACGACCTGCTCCTGCGCCTGATAACCGATAAATGAAAACAGAAGGGTCTTGCCGCCTTCGGGAATCCGGATTTGGTAGCGTCCGTCGGAATCCGTGATCGTCCCGCTGCCGCGCGCCTCCTTCACGACCACCGTCGCTCCGACCACGGGCATCCCGTTCACATCCGTAACCCGCCCCGTGACGGACCGCGGCTGTGCGAATGCAGCACCGCACTGCAACAGAAGCAACAGCAGAACCAAGGCTTGACGTAAAATCATCTTCATAGGCCTCAATCGTTATAGGTGTACAAACTTATCATCACTTGTTTTCAAGAAAGTGCGTCACCCGACGCAGCAACAATGCGTAATGCCCCCGCATCTGCGGCGAGGCGCTCCGATTCCGGGCGGCCGCAATCCGATCCCGACAGTCGAGCAGCACGCCGTAAAGCAGATGGCCGTCCTCGGGCCGCCTAAGGTACGAAACCCCGGTAAGCGGAGCGAAGCCTGCGGAATTCTCCGCCGTCACAGCCTCGGCGAAATAGTCCGAACGCAACTTCGATTTCCGGCCCGCGGCCTGTTCGACAAGAGCCAGCAACCGATTCAGGAATCGCTGTTGCAGCGGTTGTCTGACGAGTTCGTCCGCCGGGTCCGCATTATCCCAGAGATAGGCCGAGAGGTCGTCCAGCGCCTCCGCGCGCGTGTAAGCCTCCCCGTCGGTCAACGAAGCGCAGAGCGCGATGCGGTCCAGACTTCCCAGAATCCGGTCGAAAGTCTCCGTACGGATGAAATCCGCGATTCCGGGGTTGAGCCCCTCCCCCACGATCAGCGAACGGCTGTCGAGCCATTCCAGATCGTCGAGCCGCGACAGCAGCCACCGCATCGCCTCCCGCTGCATCCCGGCCGGAAGCGGCTCGAAACTCCGCCCCGCATCTCCGGCATAGCGTTCGTTGATCTGCACTCCGCCCAATCGGGCGATCACGGAACCGAACAGCCCATTGCAATAGAACGAAACAGACTCAGGAAAGGCCGCACGGTAGGCATAATCGACATCCTCGTCGTCGATCCACTCCGAGACATGGCGCAGAACAACGGCAAGATTCGCCAACCCTGCATCGGCCGCCCGCAGCGGATCGTCGCCCAGATCCGAGGCCTGAGCCCGGGGATCGAGCGCGAATTTTCCCGGCTGCTCCCGCAGAAAACGGCACGACGGATCGTCACTCACCGTCCCGTTCCCGTAAAGCCACTCGACGGCGCGGTAATCGTACGGTCCCAGCGACGTTTGACAGAGTTTCACGCCGTTCCGGAAATCTTCGGGACGTACCGCATAGTTCAATGGCAACTCGTCGAGAATCGACGCCGAAAGTCCGTTCATGGCCGTATAATGCACGCTGCGCAGCGAATCAAGCGGCACCACCTGCGAGGCCCCCATGTTAGGCAGCAAACCCAAGCAAAATCCCGTATATCGGGCCACCTTCGACAACAGACTCTCGCCGAAAAGCGCCTCGTCGAGTTCCAGCCGCCGCGCCCGAGGATCGGCGGCTCCCGTTTGAAGAAGCCGTTCGGTCTGAATCTGCGGTCCGATATTGTGGCTGATGTAGATGTTGGCACTCAAAATCTCTCCCGTTCGCGGGTCGGTCCAGGCGTTGAACCGCAGATCGCGGGCCGGCGAAGGAACGTAGCGTACGGCCGAATAGCGAATGTCGTTCACGTCGGGCAGCCCCTCCGCCGAAACACGCCGCACCTCGATGGCCCGCGGAAGACCGATCCGCTCGAAGGCATCGTTCCAGAGCAGTATGCCCCGTTCGATATAGGGTTTCCATGCCGCCGGAAAGCGCTCGTCGAGATAGAAGACGATGGGATGTCCGGCATCCACCCGCCATCGGGAGGCGTAATAACGAACCTCGGCGCCCTGCCGGTCAGCGCTGTACTCCACATAGCGCGACGTGGAGGTACCCACGCGCAGATCCGCTTCCCGGACCGTCGTCATCGGTTCGGGAAGCAGCAGGAACGATGTCCGAACAGCCGCCGTGAAGAGTTCGGAATCGCCTCTCGAAATCACTCCGAAGGCATAGGATGAAACTTCGTAGGAGAGCTCGCTCACCACCGAGACATTGTCGGCAAAGGCCGCTATGTCCCGTATCCAGGAGGCCTCGGAACGGTATTCGTAACTCCGCAGAACGAATCCGTCGCGGCTGCTGTAGCTCTTCGGGTCCTTGGGCGAAAGGTAACTCTCGCCGTTCCGGAAGAACGACGTTGCACGCACCACTACGGCGCAGCTGTCGGGCGTAACCGCCTCGATGGGAAACGACGCGATCACGGAGGGCTGCCGGCTCGCGGCCAGCGCACGCCCGATCGCCGGATCGTCGCTGCGCGAACGGCTGTCGAGTACGGCAATCTGCAAAAGCGAATCGGTTCGCTGAAAAACGACATGACGCGGACGCGAAGGCTGCATCCCGACGGACGATTCCTCGCCGTCGCTGACCGACAGCACCGTCACCCCCAGCAACAGGTCCCGCCCGAACAACGAATCGGGCACCTCGAAATAAATGTCTCCGTCGAGCAGATGCAGGGTGAACAATCCCTGCACCGTTCGGGGATTCTTACCGGCGAAAAGCCGCTCGTAAGCCGTCTTCCGCGGTTCGGGAGCCGTCGCATGCCGCTTGCGGGCCGCCGCAGGGGTCACGTCGCACAGCACCGACAACAGCATCAGCGCCATCACGAACCAT